>JAFZSR010000067.1 GCA_017619275.1 Prevotella sp.
AAGGTCTTGCTGGCGTAAATCATGCGGCCGTTCTCGAGGTGAGGACCCTCAAGGTCGACGCTCTCGCTATTGGGCGCAATGATGTTGGCAGCCACGTCGCCAGTGATGTCGAGAATCTGCTTGTAGTTCTCGATGGCATCACCCAGGTCGACGGGTGCATAATCAAATTCTTTCGCATCTGCGAACCCCTTTTCTCTCAGCTCAACAATGCGAGCCATCAGGGGGTGGTTCAAATAGAACCCTATTTCAGGATGATCGCTATAATAGTTTGCCATAATAATAAAGCCTCACCCCCGACCCCTCTCCGATTGGAGAGGGGAGTATATAGTTTTTACCCTTGAAAGGGAGAAGGGTCGGGGGCTTCATTTTTATTCGTTAAACAATTGTTCTTTTATTCTCATTATAACCTCGTGGAGGTTGTTGCCTATTTCTTCGTTCTTAAAGCGGATAACAGTATAGCCTTTCCTCTCTAAATAATCTGTGCGCATCTGGTCATTCTGCTGTTGCATCGGATCGTTATGATAATCACCGTCAACCTCAACAACCAATTTCTTCTTTAGACAAATGAAGTCTGCAATATAGTCTCCTATGGGATGCTGCCTCCTAAAGTGGTAACCACAATTTAGGTTTCTTAAAGCTTCCCAGAGCATGCTCTCGCTTTTGGTCATCTCCCTGCGATTCTCTTTCGCAAAGTTCTTCAGCAATTCATACCTGTCGGGTGCACTCGTTTCAAACCATTTGTCGCCCATCGCACAAAAACTATATACTCCCCTCTCCAATCGGAGAGGGGCAGGGGGTGAGGCTTATTTTGTGTTCTGCTTGTAGTACTTAATCAGCTTCGGTACTACCTCCTCGACGGTGCCGTTGATGACGTAGTCGGCGATGCGGTTGATGGGGGCATCGGGGTCGGAGTTGATGCTGATGATGATGCCCGAGTCCTGCATGCCGGCGATGTGCTGAATCTGTCCGCTGATGCCGCAAGCGATATACACCTTCGGATGAACGGTGACACCCGTCTGGCCTATCTGGCGGTCGTGGTCGAGCCAGCCAGCATCGACGGCGGCGCGGCTGCCACCTACCTCGCCGTGGAGCACTTTGGCGAGCTGGAACAGCATGTCGAAATTCTCCTTGCAGCCCATGCCATAGCCACCGGCTACGACGATGGGTGCCCCTTTCAGGTTGTGCTTGGCTGCCTCCACGTGGTGGTCGAGTACCTTCACAACGAAAGCCTCGGGGCTGACATACTTGCTCACCTCGGGATAAACGACCTCCTTCTTACAGTCGCCCTCATAGATAGCCTTCTGCATCACGCCGCTACGCACGGTGGCCATCTGCGGACGGTGGTCGGGGTTGACGATGGTGGCCACGATGTTGCCACCGAAAGCGGGACGAATCTGATAGAGCAGATTGTCGTAGTGCTGCTTGGTCTTCGCGTCGTCATAGGGGCCAATCTCCAGCTCGGTGCAGTCGGCGGTGAGGCCGCTGGTGAGCGACGAGCTGACGCGGGGGCCGAGGTCACGGCCGATGACGGTGGCGCCCATGAGGCAAATCTGCGGCTGCTCCTCCTTGAAGAGGTTCACAAGGATGTCGGTGTGGGGAGCCGAGGTGTAGGGGAAGAGTCCTTCGCCGTCGAAAACGAAGAGCTTGTCAACGCCGTAGGGCAGAATCAGGTCCTCCACCTTGCCCTTGATGCCGGTGCCAGCCACCACGGCGTGCAGTTCCACGCCCAGCGTGTTGGCCAGCTTGCGGCCTTTGGTCAGGAGTTCCTGGGAAACTTCTTGCACCAGGGTGCCTTCTATTTCGCAATATACAAATACGTTGTTCATGTTCTGTTTCTTTGTTTTGTGGGCTGCAACGATGTTGCAGCATAGTGGACATTTAGCCGATTATTTTCTCTTCCAGTAACTCCTTGATCATTCCTTCGATGTCGGCATCGGAGGCGGTGAGAGTTTTGCTTTCCTTTGCCTGGAACACGATGTTCTTGATGGCCTTCACCTTGGTGGGCGAACCGGCGAGACCGCACTGGTTAACATCGCCATCCACGTCGGCCACGCTCCACTGGTTCAGCGTCAGGTAGGGGCGCTCCTCATAAAGATAAGCGTAGGCGTCGACGGTAGAACCGTCGGCCACGGGACGTTCCATGGGACAGGTGGCGCGCTTGTACTTCATCACCAGCTTGGCGTTCTGGGGGCGGCAGGGGGCTGCACTTCCGTTCACGGTAATCACCACGGGCAGGGGAGCCTGAACGGTCTCCACGCCGCCGTCGATGACGCGCTTGATGGTGGCGACGCCATCCTCCACGGAACAAACCTCCTCGGCATAGGTCACTTGGTTGAGGCCCAGCTTTTGAGCCACCTGCGGACCCACCTGGGCGGTGTCGCCGTCGATGGCCTGACGGCCGCCAATGACAATGTCAACATCGCCAATCTTCTTGATGGCGGTGGCCAGTGCATAGCTGGTGGCCAGCGTATCGGCACCGGCAAAGAGTCGGTCGGTGAGCAGCCAGCCGGTATCGGCACCGCGATAAAGTCCCTGGCGGATAATTTCTCCTGCACGTGGGGGACCCATGGTGAGGATGCCTACAGTAGATCCTGGATGCTGTTCTTTCAGGCGTAGTGCCTGCTCCAGGGCATTCAAATCTTCGGGGTTGAAGATGGCGGGCAGGGCGGCGCGGTTTACCGTTCCTTCGGCGGTCATGGCATCCTTGCCCACGTTTCGGGTGTCTGGCACTTGTTTGGCCAGCACAACAATCTTTAAAGCCATAAATATAATAATGTGTAAAACTAAAAATCGCTTTAGCGGGTGCAAAGGTACTCATTTTTGCGCACACAGCCAAAAAGATTGCCCTAAATCGTCCATAAAATGCACAAACGCCCCCTTTCTGTGCAGAAAAGGGACGCCAGTACTGGAAAAATCTAAGTGTAGGGAAAAGTATTTAAAACTGGTTCTCTACAATGTCGGTGAGCACGTCGCTCATGTTCAGCCCTGCGGCACGCACTTGCTGGGGGATGAAGCTGGTGGCGGTCATGCCGGGTGTGGTGTTGATTTCGAGCATCGAGATGTCGCCCTTTGGCGAGATGATGTAGTCCACGCGAATGATGCCGTTGCAGTGCAGGATGTCGTAGATGGCACTGGTGAGCTTCTGTGCACGCTCGGCCTGCTCGGCAGGAATGCGAGCGGGTGTGATTTCGTCCACCTGCCCGTTGTATTTGGCGTCGAAGTCGAAGAACTCGTTCTTCGTCACCACCTCGGTGACGGGGAAGACGACGCTCTTCTGCTTCGTCTTGTAGCATCCCACGGTGATTTCGGTGCCATCGAGGAACGACTCAATCATCACCTCGTCGCTCTCCATCATGGCCACGCGCAGGGCGGGTGCCAGCTGGTCGGGGTCCTTCACCTTGCTCACGCCGAAGCTGCTGCCGTCGCATGCGGGCTTCACGAAACAGGGCATGCCGATGGTGTCGACGATTTGCTGTTCGTCGAGCTGCTGCTCCTGTCCGCGACGCACGAGTATGCTCTCGGCCACACGCACGCCATAGCCCTTCAGGTATTGGTTGAGCACGAACTTGTCGAAGGTCAGGGCCTCGACCAGCACGCCGCTGGTGCTGTAGGGGATGTTGAGCAGCTCGAAGTAGCCTTGCAGGATGCCGTTCTCGCCGGGTGTGCCGTGAATGGTGATGTAGGCATAGTCGAAGTGGCGCGTGCGGTTTCCCTCGCGAAACGAAAAGTCGTGCATGCGCACGCGGCTGCTGGTGCCGTCGGGGAGGTCCACCTGCCAGTCGGTGCCTTTCATCTCCACTACATAGACGTTATATCGCTCCTTGTCGAAGAAGGAGTAAAGACCTTGTGCTGAGCGCAGCGAGACGTCGTGTTCGCTGCTGTCGCCACCGCAGACGATGGCGATAGTGCGTTTTGGTTGTTTCATTGTTATGTTGTTTATGTTTCTTTTATGGGGTTTTATGGGGTTAATGGGGAGCTTAGGCGTGTGCGCCACTTGTCGACGAGTGCTTGCAGGTCGTCGGCCAATGGACTGGTGAAGTCCATCTGCTCGCCCGTGACGGGATGGCGGAAGCCGAGCGTCTGCGCGTGCAAGGCTTGGCGTGGGCACAGCTTAAAGCAGTTTTGTATGTAGGCTTTGTAGCTGGCCGTGCGCTCGCCGCGCAGTATTTCGCATCCGCCATAGCGCTCGTCGGCAAAGAGGGGATGGCCAATGTGGCGCATGTGAGCACGAATTTGGTGTGTGCGCCCCGTTTCCAGTCGGCACTCCACCAGTGTTGTGTAGCCATAGCGCTCCAGCACGCGCCAGTGGGTGATGGCTGGCTTGCCCGTCTCGCTGCCTGGGGGAAACACCTCCATGCGCAGACGGTCGCGAGGGTCGCGGCCGATGTTTCCTTCGATGGTTCCCTCGTCGTCGACGAAGTTTCCCCACACCAGTGCTATGTACGAGCGGTGCGTCTCGTGGTGGAAGAACTGCTTGCCTAGATTCGACTTGGCCTCAGGCGTCTTCGCCACCACCAGCAGCCCGCTGGTGTCCTTGTCGATACGGTGCACCAGCCCCACCTGCGGATCGTTGGGGTCGTAGGTTGGCAGATTGCGCAGGTGCCAAGCGATGGCGTGCACCAGTGTGCCGTGGAAGTTGCCGCAGCCCGGGTGGACCACCATGCCGGCTGGCTTGTAGATGACCATCAGCGCGTCGTCCTCGTAGCGCACGTCGAGCGGCAGTTCCTCGGGCACGATGGTGGTGTCGAAATGTGGCCGCTCCAAGCGAAGACTGATGACATCGCCCGCGCGTACCTTATAATTACTTTTAACGGGCCGGTCGTTGACAAAGAGGAACCCGCCCTCGGCGGCCTGCTGTATGCGGTTGCGGCTGGCGTGCTGCGTATGCTCGGTGAGGTATTTGTCGATGCGCAGGGGCACCTGTCCGCGGTCCACCTCTATTCGCAGGTGCTCGTACAGCTGCTGGCCTTCGTCCCCGTCGGCAGTGCCTTCGGTGGCTTCCAGCTCCTCGTCGGCCATGAGGTCATCGAAAAAGTCCTCTTCTTGGTTCATCTCTTCTCAATAGGTGAATAGGCGTTAATCGCCAAATACGTCGTCCAGGTCTACGGGCAGGAAGTCGTCGATGTCGTCGCCCCCGTAGTCGTAACCATCGTAGCCCTCTTCGTCGTCGAAGTATTCGCCGGCATCGTCCTCTTCATAGGCTCCGTTGCCAATGACGAGCGTCAGCGCCGATTCGCGCGCAATCATGTCGCCGGCCTTCACGTTGTGGCCTTCCCACTGTATGCCGTACACCCAGTCTTTCTCGCCGTCGATGAGCTTGGGCGGCAGCAGCCTGAACTCCAGCTGTTGCAGGCGGGCCTGAGCTTCGCGATAGCTGCAGTTGTCGATGAGGTCGGGGATGCGCACGCGTGGGATGGTGAGCGAGTTGATGGTGACGTAGATGGTGCGTCCCTCTTTCACGGCCATGCCCTTCGCCGGCGATTGCACCACGATGCTGCCCGCCGGCATCTGCTTGATATAGGTGGAGTCGTTGGCCATCAGCTGCAGTCCTTGCTCTTCGACCATGGTGAGCGCCTTGCGATAGTCCATGCCGTAGAGGTCGGGCACTTCGATGCCTTCGCCATGGTGGGTGTAGCTGAGCAGCCACCACTGCAGGCCCAGCAGCAGAACGATCACGGCCACCACCATTCCCAGCAGGTGGAGCCATAGGCGCCAGCTGGCAAACTTGCGGAAAAACTTCTTCACTTTATCAGTCATGATGTGTCTATTGGTCTGTGTCTATATCGATAACTCGGAAAGTATGCTGCAAAGGTACTAATAAGCTGTCGAAAAACAAAGGAAAAAGCCCGATTTTTGTTTCTCTTTTTTGCATGCTGAAATATCGCATACGGTTTGAAAAATTTTGGCGTACGCCAAAATTCAAAAACTCGTTACCATTTTTCAAAAACTCGTTACCAAAATTTTGGGGGTCGCCACCACCTTTATTTTGGGGGTCTGTTACAACAAATGGGATGGCCCTCCTTGTTCGGAAAACCATCCCATTTGCTGGTCGCAGCGACGTGCATTGGCTTACTTGCCGTGGCGCTCGTCGGAAACGGTCAACTTCTTGCGGCCCTTGGCGCGGCGGCTGGCCAGCACGCGGCGTCCGTTCTTGGTGGCCATGCGCTCACGGAAACCATGCTTGTTCACACGGCGGCGGTTGTGGGGCTGGAATGTTCTTTTCATTGTTCTATTTTTTTATTTGTTGTTGATTTTTCTTTCGAAGAAGTGGGGCATACTCACATTTCGGGCTGCAAAATTACACAAATCTTTTCAATTACGCAAGAAATATTTGAATTTTAGCGAAATATTTTTTGTTTTTCCCCTTTTTCTTTTGTTTTTCACGCGCTTATTTGTGCTTTCGCTCAGAAAAATCAAAAGAAAAATTGCAATTTTTTTTGTTTTTCGCTCGCTTATTCGTACCTTTGCACACGAAATAACAAATTCAAGGTAAAAGATATATGATTAATTCACAAGACATCAAGAAAGGAACAGCCATCCGCATGGACGGCAGCATTTGGGTTTGCATCGATTTCCAGCATCGCAAGCCGGGTAAGGGAAACACCATCATGATCATCAAGCTGAAGAACGTGAGCGACGGTCGCGTGCTGGAGCGCCGCTTCAACATCGGCGAGAAACTGGAAGATGTGATCATCGAGCGTCGTCCCTACCAGTATCTCTACGAGGACAACAGCGGTCGTATCTTCATGAACCAGGAGACCTTCGAGCAGATTCCCATCGACAACGACCTCGTCATCGGCCATGAGTACATGAAGGAGAGCGATATCGTGGAAGTGGTGAGCGACACCACCGACGGCACCATCCTCTATGCCGAAATGCCCGTGAAGACCATCCTGCGCGTCACCCACTCGGAACCCGGCATCAAGGGCGACACAGCCACCAACACACTGAAGCCTGCTACGCTTGAGACGGGCGTTGAGGTGCGTGTGCCCCTGTTCATCAACGAGGGCGACTTGATTCAGGTCGACACCCGCGACGGCTCTTACCTGGCCCGCGCCAAGGAGTAAATGAAGTACAGCATCATTGTACCTGTCTTCAACCGCCCCGACGAAGTCCGCGAACTGCTGGAGAGTCTGACACAGCAGACGATGAAGGACTTTGAGGTGATTGTGGTGGAAGACGGTTCACAAACACCCTGCAAGGATGTCTGCGATGAGTTCGCGGGCATCCTTGACTTGCTTTATTATCGTAAGGAGAACAGCGGTCCGGGCCAGAGCCGCAACTATGGTGCCGAGCGCGCCCGGGGCGAGTGGCTCATCGTGCTCGACAGCGACGTGGTGCTGCCCGAGGGCTATCTCGCAGCCGTCGATGAAGCAACGAAAGACGGCACTTTCGCCGCCTGGGGTGGCCCTGATGCTGCTCATCCCTCATTTACGCCCATCCAGAAGGCCATCTCCTACAGCATGACCTCGTTTTTCACCACCGGTGGCATCCGAGGCGGCTCTTCCCCCCAGTCGGGGGGAGTGAGGGGGGCCTTGGACAAATTTTTCCCCCGCTCGTTCAACATGGGCGTGCGCCGTGAGGTGTATCAAGAGCTGGGCGGCTTCTCGAAGATGCGCTTTGGCGAGGACATCGACTTCTCCTATCGCATTGTGGAGGCTGGCCATGGCACCCGTCTAATCCCCTCGGCTTGGGTGTGGCACAAGCGGCGCACCGACCTGCGCAAGTTTTTCCGTCAGGTGTATAACAGCGGTATTGCCCGCATCAACCTCACCAAGCGCCATCCCGGTACGCTGAAGCTGGTGCACATGTTGCCAACGGTGTTCACGCTGGGCGTCATCGGTTGTGTGTTGCTCTTTGGTTTGGGCGTTTGTTTATGGTGCTATGGCGAGTGGCTCGATGCCTATGGCCTCCGTCCCACCGACAACATGCACCAGGGCGTGGGTTTCGTTTGCTGCGTGGTGGCACTGTTGCCGCTGCTGCTCTATTCGCTCCTCATCTTCGTCCATTCCAGCATCAAGAACCGCAGCCTCTGGGTGGGACTGCTCAGTGTGCCCGCCGCCTTCACCCAACTCATGGGCTATGGGCTGGGCTTCATCCATGCGTGGTGGAAACGCTGCGTGCTGCGACAAGACGAGTTCACGGCATTTGAGAAAAACTTCTATAAATGAACGATAAGCTGACCATCAACAAATGGGCCGAGGAGGACCGTCCGCGCGAGAAACTGGAGCGGCGGGGGCCTCAGGCGCTGACCGATGCCGAGCTGCTGGCCATCTTGGTGGGTAGTGGCTCGCCGGAGGAGGATGCCGTAACGTTGATGAAGCATATCCTGTCGGATTGCCGCAATAACCTGAACACGCTGGGCAAAATGAGCATCAGTGACCTGTGCCGCTACAAAGGCGTGGGACCTGCCAAGGCCATCACCATTCTGGCTGCTTGCGAATTGGGCAAGCGCCGACAGGCCGAGACCCCCGAGGAGCGCCCCGACCTGGGCACGGCCACGAAGGTGTACAACAGGATGCATGCGAAGATGCAGGATTTGGACACCGAGGAGTTTTGGGTGTTGCTGCTCAACCAGAATTGCAAACTCCTAAAAGAAGTGAAGATTGCCAACGGCGGTATCAGCGAGGTGAGTGTCGACATCCGCCTCATCATTCGCGAGGCATTGCAGGTTCGTGCCACCGTCGTCGTGGCGTGCCACAACCATCCTTCAGGCAGTCTCACGCCCAGCAAGGCCGACGACGCGCTCACGCGCAGCATCAAAAACGCCTGCGACTTGATGCGGCTACGCTTCCTCGACCACGTCATCGTCACCGATGGCAATTATTTCTCCTATCACGAGACGGGTAGACTATAGACTTTAACTTGGATTGTTCTTTTAACAACGGATTTAACGGATTACACGGATTTAGCGGATGATATTGGATTGCACAGATGGTATCTTTTTGCAGTTTCCGAAAATCCGTGAATCAATAGAAACAATCCGTGTAATCCGTTCAATCAGTTTTAATCCGTTGTTGCTGAGATTAGACTATGGTTTGGCATGGCTGTTGAGCAGCCGAATCATCAGTTGGGCGGCATTCTCAGGCGCACTCTCTGTTCCCAGTAGGCTTTCCACTTCTTGATAGCCCTGCAGCATCTTCAGTCGTTGGGGGCTGTCGGCGGGCAACAGCTGTTTCAGTTCGTTCTTCAAACTATCCACCGTGAAACCGGTGGCCACCAGTTCGCACACTACTTCGCGGTCGGCGATGAGGTTCACCAGCGAGATATACTTCACTTTCAACAGTTTTTTCCGCAGCCAACTGAAGAAACGGGGCATGGGCGTTCTGTAGCACACCACTTGCGGCACGTCGAAGAGGGCCGTTTCCAGCGTTGCCGTGCCACTGGTGACCAAGGCGGCATGTGCCTGCGAGAGCAGCGCGTAGGTCTGGTCGGACACCAACTGTACCTGATGCCCCTTTGTGAACTGTTCGTAGTATTCCGGGTCGATGCTTGGTGCGCCGGCTATGACGAGTTGGTAATCCTGCGCATATTCTTCGGCGGCAAGCAGCATGGTGGGCAAGTTCTCCTTGATTTCCTGACGGCGCGAACCACAAAGCAGGGCAATGACAGGCTTTGAGGTCGGTAGCTGAAGGGTGGGGTGGGGCTGCGCCCGATATTCGCGCACCTCGTCGGCAGTGGGATTGCCCACGTAGTGGATAGGGTAGTGGTGCTTCCCCTCGAAGAAGGCCACCTCGAAGGGCAGGATGGAGAACAGCTCGTCGACATCGCGCTTGATGTTCTTGATGCGGTATTCCTTCCACGCCCAAATCTTCGGCGAGATATAATAATAGACGGGAATCTGCGAGTGCTTTTTCACATGCTTGGCGATTTTAAGGTTGAAGCCTGGATAATCAACCAAGATAAGGGCATCGGGCTGCCACTCCAAGATGTCGCGCTTGGCACGCCGCATGTTTTTCAAAATGGTGGGCAGGTGAAGAAACACAGGCACGAACCCCATGTAGGCCAGGTCTTTATAATGCTTTACCATGGTACCACCCGCGGCCAGCATCTGGTCGCCGCCATAGAATCGGAACTGTGCCTCGGCATCGTGGTGCCGAAGGGCTTGCATCAGGTGCGAGGCGTGCAGATCGCCGCTGGCCTCGCCGGCTATCAAGTAATATTTCACGCTTTTGTCAGTCGGTTAATAGTTGTTGAGTCAGGGTATCCATGCTGTCGTGGGCAGTAACGTCGATGCGGGTGGGGGTGATGGCCACGTAACCGTGGTCGAGTGCCCAGCGGTCGGTGTCGGTGGCTTCTGGCTCGTCGTTGCGATACTGGCCCACCATCCACCAGTAGTCGTAACCGCGAGGATGATGGCAGCGGGTGACCTCGTTGGTCCAAGAGCCGAAACCCATACGGCACATCTTCACGCCACGATAGCTGCCCGTGGGCGTTACGGGGAAGTTGATATTCAGGCACACGCCCTGTGGCAGTCCCTGTTGCAAAACGCGGCGCGTGAACTGCTCCACATAGGGGCGGAGGGGTTCAAAATTGGCATCTTCGCGGTAGTCGCAGATGGAATAGGCAATGCTGGGCAGGTATTTCATGCAGCCCTCCATCACCACGCCCATGGTGCCGCTGTAGTGAGTGTTCACCGAAGCGTTGTCGCCGTGGTTGATGCCGCCCAGCACCAGGTCGGGGCATCGGGGCACTATCTCGTGCAGTGCCATCTTCACGCAATCCACAGGAGTGCCGTTGCACGACCATATCTCTATGCCCTCTTTCTTTTCGCGCAAAGTGAGTATCAATGGTTTGGTGGCCGAGAAAGCGCAGGCAAAGCCCGACCGTGGCCCGTCGGGGGCGCACACAATGACGTCGCCCAGCGCGCTCACCATGTCAACGAGCGATAGTAAGCCCTTGGCCTTGTAGCCGTCGTCGTTGGATATCAGTATGAGTGGTCTCTCCATTATATAATAATATGGTGGTTGTTCGTAGGCTGCAAAGTTACAAAATAAGTGAGAGAAATGAAAAGAAAAACTTGTTTTTGTTTTCATTTCCGAACGAAAGGTAAGTTCGGCGAAGCCAAAGTTGCGAAATAAGAAGGAGAATAGGAAAGAAAAAAGGGCAAAAAAACGACAAACATGAACGTGCTGGCAAAAAAAAGAAACGAAATTGCAACTGTTTCTCGTCGAAATGCCGTAAATTTGCACCTGCAATCACATTAAACTCCTATTTCAATGATGAAAAAGCTGTTGTTTTCCATTTCGTTGTGTTTTTTCACAACCGCGCTGGGCGTCGCCCAAGTGGCTACTCCGCCTACCAATCGTATTGAGAATCCTATGCTGTGGGCCGACGTGCCCGACCCTGACGTCATCCGCGTGGGCGACACCTTCTATCTCGTATCCACCACCATGCACCTCATGCCAGGCGCCCCGGTCATGGCTTCCAAGGATTTGAAGAACTGGGAAACGGTGGGCTACATCTTCAATAAACTGACCGACTCGCCCAAGTACGACATGCAGGAGGGCACCGTTTATGGCCGCGGCCAATGGGCCACGTCGCTGAAGTATCATGACGGCAAGTTCTGGGCGCTCTTGGCTCCCAACGAGTCTGGGCCCATGGGCGACACCTATATCTTCACTGCGCCGAAGGCTGAAGGACCGTGGACCATCCACGCCCGTCTGCGCCATTTCCACGACGCCACCCTGTTCTTCGACGACGATGGCACTCCCTACGTGTTCTTTGGAACAGGCGAGATGTGCCAGCTGACACGCGACTTGAAGAGCGTAGTCGAGGGCAGTCTGCGCCACTACTTCCAGCGCGAGGCCGATGAACGCGGTCTGCTGGAGGGCACCCGTGTCATCAAGCACAACGGAACCTATTATGCCCAGCTCATCTCGCACGTCTATGCGCCTGGTCGTCATCGTCGTGAGGTGTGCTACCGCACAAAGGACCTGATGGGCACGTGGGAGAAGGCTGTCATCCTGGAGAGCGACTTCGGCGGCTTCTCTTATTTGGCACAAGGCACCATCGTCGATACCGAGGAGGGTGACTGGTATGGCATCATGTTCCAGGACCGTGGTGGCGTAGGCCGCGTGCTGACGCTCTCGCCCGTCCGTTGGATCGACGGCTGGCCAATGCTCGGCGATGAGAACGGCAAGGTACCTGCTACCATGCGCCCCTACAAGAGCGGAATGCCCGAAACTGCCATTGTCCGTCCCGACGAGTTCTCCGCAACCGAGCTCGGCCTGCACTGGCAGTGGAACCATAACCCCATCGACAACGCCTGGAGTCTGACAGAGCGCCCCGGCTTCCTGCGCCTGAAAACCTCGCGCGTGGTGCCCAATCTCTATCTGGCACCGAACACGCTCACGCAGCGCATGGAAGGCCCCATGTGCACTGGTTCCATCGTGCTCGACTTGGCAAAGATGAAAGACGGCGACTGCTGTGGACTGGCTGCCTTCAATGGCGACAGCGGTGTGCTCACCATCAAGAAGAATGGCAAGAAGCTCACCTTGGAGATGAGCGAGCAGAAAGTGCAGCTCACCGACCGTGAGAAGGCCGTGACAAAGGTTGATGAGAATGTCATCGAAAGCGTTGAGCTGAAGCAGCCAAAGATATGGCTGCGCCTTGACGGTGACTTCCAGCCCCGCCACAACGATGCCGCAAACTTCTATTACAGCCTCGACGGTGAGGACTGGAAGCAGATAGGCACGAAGAACTACCGCTGTGTGTTCGACTATCGCCGCTTCTTCATGGGCTCGAAGTTCGGCATCTTCAACTACGCTACGAAGAAGGCCGGCGGCTATGTCGATGTTGACTGGTTCCATTACCAGAAAAAGACGGTTGAGTAATCTCTATTTGTAGAATGACGATGAAGGACAGACTTGTCAGTCGGGCAGCCCGTACGGTTTTATCATTTCTCATTTATTTATTATTTAGCGTATGCGCTTTAGCACAGCCGCGCTTTAGTCAGCCACACGGACTCTACGACGAGGGTAGCCTGTCCATCGCCATTGAAGGCGACGATGCTACCGCCGACATCCACTATACCACTGACGGCAGTGAACCCACTGCCGCCAGTGTACGTTACAACGGTCCAATCACCATCAACAAGAACACATTGCTCAGGGCTGTCGAGGTGAAGGACGGAACCGTCTGTTCGCCTATCGCCACGGCCACTTACTTGTTTGTCAACTCAGTTCTCAGCCAGAGCAATACGCCTAAGGGCTATCCTACTGAGTGGGGTAGCTACACCGACATTTGGGGAACGGCCATTGCCGACTACGAGATGGATCCCGAGATGACATCCAACTCCGTTTTGCGGGGAAAGATTGTTGAGGGGCTTCACCAACTTCCCATCTTGAGCATCGTCACCGATCGCGATAATCTGTTCAGCCATGAGAACGACCCCGACCGAGGCGGCATCTATATCTTTACCGGCCCTCCCGTGGGCGACCCCACTGGACATGGATGGACGCGTCCCGCCTCGATTGAGCTGTTCAGTCCTTTGTCTGCCGCCGAAGGTTCACCCGATGGTTTGCCCGCCGATTTCTCCACCAACTGTGGCTTGCGTCTGCATGGTGGCCACGGCCGTTTGGCCGAGAAGAATCCCAAGCACTCGTTCCGGCTGGTGTTCAAGGAGCAATATGGCCCTAAGAGCCTGAAGTATCCCCTCTTCGGCGAGGACGAACCAAAGAAATTCGACCAGCTGGTGCTGCGCTGCCACTTTGGCAACAGTTGGCAGCACTGGGGCGAGGGCAACCGCCAGAAGGCACAATACACTCGCGACGTGTGGGCGCGCCGCATGCAGCGTCGTATGCAGCGCACCAGCGTCAACGCCCGCTATGTAAACCTGTTCCTCAATGGAATGTACTGGGGCATCTACAACATCGCCGAGCGCGTTGACGACCAATACGGCAAAGACCATCTGGGTGGAGAGAAAGAGGACATTGATGTCGTCAAGATTGAGGAGGATGGCGGCAACCACATTGAGGCCAGCGAGGGTTCCCTCGACGCTTGGGAGCAGATGGTGCAGGCCGCCCGCGCCGTGGGTGGCGCCAACACAGGTGTCAGCCCCGACGAAGCCTACCAGCAGCTGCAAGACTCGCTACTCGACATCGATGCCTTCATCGACTATATGCTCATCAACCAGTATGGCGGCAATACCGACTGGGACCATCACAACTGGTATGCCATCCGCCGTCGTGGTGAGGACAGCCAAGGCTTCCGCTTCCTCTGCTGGGACACGGAAATTATCTTGGAGAGTGAGCGCGAGAACGTGCTGCAGAAGAACAACGGCAGCAGCTTCCCCACCGGCATTTTCCACAATCTGCTGAAGAACGACAACTTTGCCCGTCGCTACCTGCGCCGCGCCAAGGAGGTGCTAGCCGATGATGGATTGCTGGGCGAAGAGAGCGTCGTAGAGGTGTGGGACAGCCTTTACAACACCCTTTCGCTGGCCCTCTATTGCGAGTCTGCCCGTTGGGGCGACTACCGTCGCGACGTACATCCCTGGCAGCAGCGCGGACAGCTCTACACCGTCGACGAGACCTACATGGCCGAGCGCAATCGTCTGCTGACGCAGTATTTCCCCGTGCGCTCTGGGCGTGTGCTCAGCAACATCCTGTCCTTTGTGAACATCGACGACTTCGAGATGCCCGACGGCTGGCAGCAGCTGACGGCTTCGATGTTCCATGAGTGGGATGGTGGCGGTGCCAACGCCAAGCCCTTGGACAAGAAAGTCAACGTGGATTGGAACTTCAACACCGATGCAGGTGGCGGTTCAGCCGTGGCTGGATTTGTCAACGTTGGTTACAACCAATATGCAGACATTTCAAACTACGACCGCCTTGTGCTGCGTGGCTCAGGCAACGGCCTGCGCATCTTGGCCAACCGTATCGTTGACCATGGGCCGTGGAAAGAGATTAAGGTGAACTTCAACAGCAGCGACCCCTATTGGGTCGACGAGCTGGAGGCCATCGTCCTCCCGCTCAACGACCTGAAGACGGCGAAGACCAGCGAGGGGAAGACGCGCAACGATGACTTCGTACACCTGCACACGCTGAAGGTTGACTGGAACGGTTCTGTGCGCGTCAGCGGCGCCTTCCTGGTGCCTACCGAGGAGCAGCTCGACGTCTTCGCTTCGCTTATAAATAAAGAAATAATGTATAACGAGATATACGACCTGCAAGGGCGCAGGGTGCAAAGTGCCTCCCCCAAGCGGGGCGTCTACATCGTCAATGGCAAGAAAGTATTTATCCGATAACATCATGAAACGACTATTGTTTTCTTTCCTGATTCTATTGTCAGTAGGGGCAACCGCCCAGCCCACCGTGCGCTTCGACGCCACACAGACTCACCAGCGCATCACGGGCTTTGGCGGCTTCGTCTGTTCGCCCCAGTTCCAGTATAACCACATGTCGACCACCGAGATCAAGAAAGTGTGGGGACCCACCAGCACCGTTGGCTGCAACATCATGCGCCTCTACATCCCCATCGGGCGCAACGCGTGGGGCCAGTCGTTGCAGACGGCCAAGACGGCCAAGCAGATGGGACTCATCGTCTTCGCCTCGCCATGGGGACAGCCCGCCGAATGGAAGACCAACGGCACCAGCAACGCCAAGAACGAGGACGGCACCACGGGCAAGCTGAAGCGCGAGAACTGGCCCGACTACGCCCAGTACTTGGAAGACTACGTGCAGTATCTGCGCCAGAACGGCGTGGAGCTCGATGCCATCTCTATACAGAACGAGCCCGACTGGGCCGCCACCTACGCCGGCTGCCTGTGGTCGGCCTCGGAGATTGCCGAGTTTGTGAAGCTCTACGGAGCCAACATCAGTTGCAAGGTGATGGCACCCGAGACGCTGGCCGTGAGCGACAGCTACGTGAACGCCCTGAACAAAACCGAAGTGCTGCTAGGCTTCGACATCTACGGAGGCCACCAGTATGGCGGCATACAGTCGGCCTATAAGAACTTGGCCAAGAAGGGCAAGGAAATTTGGATGACGGAGTATCTCATCAACTGGAATGAGGCCGAGAACAACACCCGCAACTTCGACTTCTCGAAGGATTTCTTCAATTTCTTCCGTGCCATCAACACCTGCATGCTGGGCGATTTCAACGCTTGGATTCACTATGCCGCCAAGCGTTATTACGGAATGTTGGGCGACGGCCAGCGCGGAGCAGGCAGCAGCGGCACCGTGACGAAGCGCGGCTACATCATGGCCCATTTTGCCAAATACGTAACGGGCATGACGCGTGTTGAAATCGACTTTGGTGCCACGCCGCTCGAAGGCTCTGCCTATCTTTCAGCAACGGGCGACACCGTGGTGGCCGTGGTGGCCAATGCCAGCGATGCAGACGTGGAGGCCACGATGGATCTGCCTTTCTATACCCAAGGCACCACCCTCTACTACACCTCGAAAACGAAGAGCATGTCAACTGTGAGCAGCGAACTGGCCGAAGAGACCTGCCGTCCCGTGATGACCGTTCCCGCCCAGAGCGTCGCTACGTTGCTTTTCGTTAAGAGCCGCGACCGCCAGCCATCGAATATGAAGGGCAGCACCACTCGCTTCGACCGCATCGACGATATGACGCCCACGAAGAGCAACTTTGGCACCAACTATAAACTGAGCGGCAAGACAAAGACCTTCGATTCGTCGAACCCGCTGATATCTTCTCGCACCAATCTGAATTACGGCTATGTGCAGTTGGACGACCGCTATAGCCAGCTCGTCATGCAGATTAAGAAAGTAAGCTCTACGGGCAACCTCAATGCGGGTGCCACCACACTCACCTACGTCAATGCCAAGGGGACTGTGGCCAAGCATGACTATGGTCGTGTGGACATGAGCCGGGCAGAGAATTTCAGCCTTGTGTTCGACCTTTCGCCGCAGACGCTGGCTGATGGTTGTATCGGTCTGCTCTCGCTGACCTGCGACAACAGCTATTCCCATCTAACCATCAACTTTGGCGACGTGTTCCTCAGCAACGGCACCGGCGACTATGCCGCTGTGCTGACGGGCGACTATGTGGAGGACGACAGCTATGTGATGGACTACACCACCGATTCATATTGCACCAGCCTCGACATGACGGGCTGCAACAGCTGTCCATCGTCGTTCCCGTGGCTGCAAGGCTCCAACCGAGTGGTTTGGCTGCCGGAAAACAGTACTGTTGGTGGGGCCAATATCATTCTTTCTGACCTTTGCCATCGTCTTGAATTGTCGGCCGATGGCGGCGACTTCCGCCCCAACCGTTCCTTCCAGGCAGAAGAGATTTCCTTTAGCACGCCTGTGGATGGCTGTCAATTGCTGATGTTGCCCTATACCGCCAACGTGCCCGAAGGCATCAAGGCCTATTCCGTCGGTGACCAGTTGGAACTCGAGCCTCTGGCAACCATTCCTGCCCACACACCGGTGCTTCTTACGGGCAATAGCTCGGCTGTCTTCAACGGCACTGGCAAAGTGGCCTTCGCCAAGTCGCCTGTCGGCGATATGCTGCGTGGCACTTATACCGCCATCCCCCTCTATGCCGGCGACTATGTGCTGGCAAAGCAGGATGGGCAGTGGGGTTTTGCACGACTCACCGCGTCGTCCGTGCTCGCTCCCTTCGGAGCCTATCTTAAGCCCAATTCTTCAGAGGCATTCATCCCCTTGGATAGGGAGTTGACGGGTATTGTCGACGTTCCTTGTTTGACGCTCCAAGTTCAACGTTCAACGTTTAACCTGATGGGGCAGCGCACTCAGCCTCAGCATCGCGGTATCGTCATTCGTAATGGAATCAAATATCTCAATCAATAACTTTATGCTATGAAAAAGGTTCTCCTTTCCTTTGTCCTGCTTTTGACAGGCATCCTGCCCACCGTGGCCGATAACATCACAGTGGGCGGAACACAGCGTGCTTACATCGTCTATGCCCCGCGTAATCTGGGGCAGAACCGCCCGTTGCTCATCTCTTGCCACGGCATGAACCAGGATGCCAACTACCAGAAAGGCATGCTTGCCATTGAGAGCGTGGCCGACACGGCCAAGTTCCTCACCGTCTTCCCCGAAGGCATCGATAAGAGCTGGGACATCTCCGGCGACCGCGACATCAACTTCATCAAAGCCCTTATCGACAAGATGGTGACGCAGTACCAGATTGACCGAAACCGCGTCTATCTCTCGGGCTTCTCCATGGGCGGCATGTTCACCTATCATGCCATGAATAAGATCCCTGACATCATTACGGCTTTCGCCCCCATCAGTGGCTATCCCATGTGGGGCACCACGGCCAACAGCAACGTGCGACCTATCCCCATCATCCATACGCATGGCACTGCCGACGATGTGGTGAGCTTCAGTGGCGTCCAGGGCGCGCTCAACGTTTGGATTAATCACAATGGCTGTCCCACTACGGCCAAAGTGACGAGGAACTATCGTGGGGCGGCCCATATCACACGTCGTGTCTGGGGGCCAGGCAATGAGGGCGTAGAGGTGGTGCTGATGGAGATGGCCGACAAGGGCCACTGGATTAGCAACGACAATGGTGTCAAGACGGGCGACGAAATTTGGCGCTTCTGCAAGCGCTATACGCTCAGCAAGGCCACGAACCCCGAAGTCAGCATCACCGCGCCGAAGGAAGGCCTCACCTATACTTGCTTCGCCCCCGAGGGTGCCGCTACTTTCCCCGACATCACCGTCAGCGCTACCGCTTTCGACTTGAATGGAACGGTGCAGAAGGTGGAGTTCTACGATGGGGAAACGCTGGTGGCTACTACGGAGAATACTCCCTACGAAGCAGTCTTCACTCGCTTGGCTCCTGGCGTGCACACGCTGAAGGCCGTGGCCATCGACAACGATGGTGAGGCGGGAGCCGACTCGGTGCTGGTTACACTCGCCGCCCCGCAGACGCTCGACTTCTCCAAGGCCTTTGCCGAGGCTGGCTGTGTGCCCGCCGGATGGGTCACCCAAGACAGCAAAGAGCAGCGCATAGGCTATGCCAACGGCTTCACGCAAGGATGCCGCGTGCTGCGCTTCACGGGTGCCACCCGTGCCTTCGACTACGGCCTCTATTTCCGTAATATCGGTGGCAAGAACCATCAGGGTTGGGTCAAGTACGGGTTGGTCAATACCGACAATACGCTGACCCTCGCCCCTGGCCACTACACGCTGAAGTACCAAATCTGCAACTGGAACAACCCAGAGTTCTCGCCGGTGGAGATCCTTGTGCAGCAGCGCAACAATTTCCAGACGGTGGCCACCCAGACCTATACGCCCGACGTGAACATCGGCAACGTTGCCTCGAACAGTTTTGGGCCTGTAGCGCAGCAGACCCTTGAGTTTGATGTGGCCACGAAAGCCGACTTTGTGTTCGTCTTCTACGCCGCCGCTGCCGAGTGGGCCGACTGCGTCATTGGCCAGCTCATCCTTACCGCCGACAGCTACGATCTCACTGGCATCAGCGACGTTCAACGTTCAACATTGAACGTTCAACGTTACTACGATTTGCAGGGCCGTCAGCAACGTTCAACGTTCAACGATCAACGTTCAACGTTAAAATCCGGACTTTATGTCAAGAACGGAAAGAAATTGTTGGTGAAATAGCATCGCGAAGAGCGAAAACAGGCTTCCGAACAAGCGCCTCGAAGCGTTCAAAAAGCAGAAAAATGTGGGGAAGACGTAAATTATTCCCTGCATTTTTCGTTTCTTTCAAAAAAAATCGTATCTTTGCAGCGTAATTGTATATAAACATTATTAAAACCTAATTGAAGTATGAAAAAGTTTTTAGTAGCCATCATGGCTGTGCTCTTCTCAGCACCTTCATTCGCCCAGTACAGCAGCGGCGGTTTCAACCTTAGCGAAAGCAGCGTCTATTATGGCATCCGCCTGGGTATCAACTTTGCAACCCTTACTGGCGACGCCCCCGATCTGGGTACAAAGACTGGACTGAACTTCGGTGGTACAGTGGGGCTGCGCCTCAGCGACACAGCACCCGTATTCCTTGAGAGTGGACTCTACTACACAGGCTGCGGAGCCAGCAAGGACAAAAACAGCATCAGCCTGAACTATCTGGAGCTGCCCATCCTGATTAAGTATGGTGTGCAGCTCAACGACGACATCGCCATCCTGCCTTTCATTGGCCCCACCTTCCGCTATGGCCTCTTTGGTGGTAAGTGGAAGACCAGCGGTGCCGGCAAGGTCGACTCTTTTGGCGATGGCAAGTTCAAGCGTGCCGACATGGGCATCAAGCTGGGTTGCGGTGCCGAGTACAACAAGCTCTATGCTGAGTTGGGCTATCAGTTTGGCATCACCAACATCGCCGATTGGCAAGTGGCAAACGGCGACGATGCCTCTGCCCACAACGGCGCTTTCTTCTTCAATGTGGGCGTGAATTTCTAAACCCCATTTTGATTGACAGAATCCTCCTGCCGCTTGTTGTGGTGGCTCGGGTCTCATAACCACCGTCGTGAAACGCGACGGTGGTTTTTGCTCTCCATACACAGAGATGCGACTTTGTGACATGTGACTTTGTGACATTAAGGAGTTTGAATATGGTGGGGAGAAAAAAGAGGGTATCGTATTTTGTATATTATTAATAATAATTATATATTATTTATATATAGTTATATTGCAGGGAGGGGCGCACACATAACGGAGGTGCTTAATGTCACAATGTCACATGTCACAGTGTCCACACTGTGGGCGCTGGGATGAAGGGAAAACGGTGCGCTGGCGGCGGAAAACGGTGCGTTGGCGGCGGAAA
>JAFZSR010000068.1 GCA_017619275.1 Prevotella sp.
AGAGCGAGATGTGCCAGCGCCGCCAGAAATCGGTGATGCTCTGCGAGGTGTAGGGGGCATTGAAGTTGATGGGAAAGCGGAAGCCCAGCAGCAGGGCGATGCCGATGGCCATGTCGCTGTAGCCCGAGAAGTCGCAATAAATTTGCATGGCATAGCCGTAGGCACCCAGTAGGTTCTCCACACCACTGTAGAGCGAGGGATTGTCGAAGATGCGGTCGACGAAGTTGAGCGAGATGTAGTCGCTAATGACCGCCTTCTTGAACAGGCCAATCATGATGAAGAACACGCCACGCGCAAACATCTCCTGCGTCACCTCCAGCGGTTTGCGTATCTGCGGGGCAAAGTCGCGGGCCCTGACGATGGGGCCAGCCACCAATTGCGGGAAGAACGAGACGTAGAAGGCATAGTCGAGCAGCGAGGGCAGCGGCTTCAGGTCGCCACGATAGACATCGATGACGTAGCTCATCGACTGGAACGTGAAGAACGAGATGCCCACGGGCAGGAAGATGTCCCACGGCTGGAAATTGCTCCCCACCATCTGCGCCCACATGCCGGCGAAGAAGTTGGTGTACTTGAAATAGGCCAGCAGTCCCAAGTCGACCAGCAAGCTGAGCGCCACCAGCCATTTCGACTTATGCTTCGCAAGGATGCTTGCAATGAAGAAGTCGCTGAGCGTCACCACGGCTAGCAGGAAGAAATAGAACCCGCTGGACTTGTAGTAGAAATAATAGCTGAAGGCGGTGACGAAGAGCAGCCTGAGCGTCCGCGTGTGCTGCATGAGCATGTAGCAGAACGAGAAGCCCAGGAAGAGCATCAGGAAGAGGCCCGACGAGAAGATGAGCGGTTCGTCGGGGTTGTATGTCAGTTGTTGTAGTATCTTGTCAATCATATTCCTGTACCCTCCAAATTAGAAACCGCTGCTATGATACCCTGCCATCAGGGCGTCGTAGAGGAAGCGTGCCAGATAGCGGCCGCCCTTGAAGTTGATGTGAGTGTAGTCCTTATTGGCCAGTCCCTGCTCCACTAAGCCTTTCATGCTCTCACGTCCTCCCATGGCCTCAAAGAGGTTGAAGAAAGCCACGGCGTGGTCGCTGGCCATGATTTGCTGGTAGGCCACGAGCTGCTCCACGCCCTTCATGGTGCGCAGTCCAGCGTCGGTGCGCTGGTCGCGGTCGGGCATGCTCACCACCAGGATGCTGACACCGGGATAGGCCTGTCGCAGGTGGTCGATGGCCTCTCCCATTTGCTTGGTATAGCCCGAATAGTTGGCCTGCTTGGCGTTGGCCACGTTCAGCCCAAAGTGCAGCACGATGAGGTCGTAGGGACGCTTGGCGGCAAACTGTGCCAAGGTGGCGGACGGGATATTGACCAGCGTGTAGCCCGCCGAGCCTCGCATGCTGAAGTTGTCGACCACCACACCATGCTCACCTTCCAGGGCGGCACCATAGAGCAGGGAGCCTTCGCCGATGTTACTCACGGCATAGCTCACGCTGCTGATGTTGCGCGGTTGCTGCAGCGAATCTTTGGGAGCAAAACCGCCCGTGTGCACGACAGTCTGCAAGTTCTGCGAACCCTCTACGGTATTCACCAAAGTGGTGTCGCCGTTGATGGTGGCCCGCAGGGTGAGTCCGCCGTTGGTGCGCAGGTAGAAGATGGCCTTGTCCCACTCAGCCAGATGACGGCGCACCTTGGTACCCTTATAGGTGATGGTGGCGCCGTTGGCGGCGGTGAAGTAGCGCTGGGCGATGCCTTGGTTAGTGGGTTTGAAGGGACGCTTCACCACCTCGTATTCATGAATGCCACTGAAATGGTGCGTCACGGTGGTGCGGAAGCCGTTCACCTGACTGGCGCAATCCACCCACCCCACGCCATTGCCGCCAAACTGGTCCTGCAGCAGTTCGCGCAGGTCGGCGGTGAAGATGTCGCCCTCGATGAACGAGTCGCCATAGTAGGCCACGCGCACTGGGCGGTTCATCTGCTTCACGTTGGCCAGCGCTTGATAAAAGTGGTACATGCTGGCAGAGCCACCTTGGGAATAGTCGAGGATGGAAGCCCCCCCCTCTGCCCCCGAGGGGGCTACTATAGTTTTGCTGGCGGTGGAGTCTTTTGCGCCACCCTGAGGGAGTACTGGGGTTGATGGGGTTGATGGGGTTAATGGGGTTGATGGGGCTTCTGGAGCCGTGCTGACGGTGGGGGGTATCGTGCCCACCTCGGGGGGCAAGGGAGGGGCTTCTGGCACGAAGTCGAAGGCATTGCTCTCCACTTCGGGCAGCACGTCGCTCAGCAAGTTCACGCGCCGCAACTCTGTTTCGCCCACCGAGAGCTTCGGCAGGAAATGCAGGGCGAGCAAGATTACGACAATAAGCCCAACGAGCGTAAATGTACGCGCTATCTGATTCACTTCAGGATTGTTCTTTTTTATGTTTTTCTTTTTACCTTCACATCCTTCACACAGCGTCTTGTAGCCTTACCAAAAGGCATTTACTGTGAAGGATACAGCGAGCCGGCACCAGCGTGCCGGGTGTCTTGAACGTTTCAAATACTTGTCAGGCTGTCGTCGAGGGCCTTCACCCCTTTTTGGGTGCAAACTCCCCTTAACGAAATAAACACCAGATTGCGAAACAGCTGCTCAATA
The DNA here is from genome assembly GCA_017619275.1 of Prevotella sp. Taxonomy (GTDB): domain Bacteria; phylum Bacteroidota; class Bacteroidia; order Bacteroidales; family Bacteroidaceae; genus Prevotella. The sequence continues at coordinate 2,636 of JAFZSR010000068.1, forward strand.
CTGTAATGCTTGTAGAGCTGCTGCGTCATGATGTGATGGCCAATGGCGTCGAAAAGCTCGGTCACGATGACATAGTCCACATCCTTGCGGAAGTAACCCTCTTCGACCCCTCTGTGCAAGAAATGCATCATGCGGGTGCGGTTATGGCGATGGTTCTCGGCCAGCAGTTCCATCACGCGGGGATATTTCCCCATGTCTTCATAGAACTGCGGGGTAACCATCTTGAGGGTTTCCACTTTGTTCTTGTAGACCCGCAGCAGGATGCTCATCACGTTGTGCCCCTGACTGGCCAGGCGCAGCGTCTCCTGTTCCTGCCGTCCACGGTGCTTCACCACGCCGGCATAGAGCAAGTCCTCCTTGTTTTCGTAAAGTTCGTAGAGCGTGCGCTTCGAGATGCCCAACTCCTGCGAGATATCGTCCATCTTCACCGCACGTATGCCCTGGGTAGCAAAGGCATGCATGGCGGTTTCGAGAATACGCTCTTTCAGCTGCTGCTTGTATGCTGTGATATTGTTATCGTCTGACATATTTCAAGAAATTGTGTGCAAAGGTATAAAATAATTGCGAATTATGGGGAACTTACTTGCGAAATTTTGTAACTTTGTCCCGCATTTCTTATCACAAAGCAACACAACACATGGCTAAGATTACCAAAGAGGCTGCCCTGGCCTACCATGAGAGCGGGCGCCCTGGAAAGATTGAAGTGAAGCCCACCAAGGCTTATCGTACACAAACCGACCTCTCGCTGGCCTACTCGCCCGGCGTGGCCTACCCCTGCCTGGAGATTCAGCAGAACCCCGACGACGCCTACCGCTACACCGACAAGGGCAACCTGGTGGCGGTCATCAGCAACGGCACCGCCGTGCTCGGACTCGGCGACATCGGCGCCATGAGCGGCAAGCCCGTGATGGAGGGTAAGGGTCTGCTGTTCAAGATCTACGGTGGCATCGACGTGTTCGACATCGAGGTCGACGAGAAAGACCCCGAGAAGTTCTGCGAGGCCGTGGAGCGCATCGCACCCACCTTCGGCGGCATCAATCTGGAGGACATCAAAGCCCCTGAGTGTTTCTATATCGAGGAGCGCCTGAAGCGCACGCTCGACATCCCCGTTATGCACGACGACCAGCACGGCACCGCCATCATCAGCGCCGCCGGACTGAAGAACGCCCTCGAGGTGGTGGGCAAGGACATCGCGAAGGTGCGCATCGTGGTGAACGGCGCCGGCGCCGCCGCCATCAGCTGCACCAAGCTCTACATGGCCATCGGCGCCAGCAAGGAGAACATTGTGATGCTCGACTCGAAGGGTGTCATCAGCGCCGACCGCCAGGACCTGAACGAGCAGAAGCGCTTCTTTGCCACCCAGCGCACCGACCTGCGCACGCTGCAAGATGCGGTCAACGGTGCCGACGTGTTCGTGGGTCTCTCGAAGGGCAACGTCCTCAGCAAGGACATGGTGAAGACGATGGCCAAAGACCCCATCATCTTCGCTCTGGCCAACCCCGTGCCCGAGATATCGTATGAAGATGCCATGGATGCCCGCCCCGACGTGCTGATGTCGACAGGCCGCACCGACTATCCCAACCAGATTAACAACGTCATTGGCTTCCCCTATATCTTCCGTGGTGCCCTCGACGTGCATGCCCGCGCCATCAACGAACAGATGAAGCTGGCCGCCGTGCATGCCATCGCCGACCTGGCCAAGCAGCCCGTGCCCGACGTGGTGAACGACGTGTACAAGGTGAACAATCTGCGCTTCGGGCGCAACTATTTTATCCCCAAGCCCGTCGACCCACGCCTCATCAGCGAGGTGAGCGCCGCCGTGGCCCGCGCTGCCATCGAGAGCGGCGTAGCCCGCAAGACCATCACCAACTGGGAGCAGTACAAGGACTCACTCTCGGTGTTGCTGGGACAGGAAACGAAGCTCACCCAACAGCTCTATGCCACTGCCGCCGCCCATCCGCAGCGCGTAGTGTTCGCCGAGGGTGTTCACCCCACCATGCTGAAGGCCGCCGTGCAAGCCCGCGCCGAGGGCCTCTGCCACCCCATACTCTTGGGCAACGATGAGGTGATAGCCAAGATGGCAAAGCAGATGGACCTCTCGCTCGAAGGCATCGAGGTGGTCAACCTGCGTCACCCCAACGAGCAGGAGCGCCGCGAGCGCTACGCACGCATCCTCACCGAGAAGCGAGGCCGCGAAGGCTACACCTATCAGGAGGCCAACGACAAGATGTTCGAGCGCAACTACTTCGGCATGATGATGGTGGAGACGGGCGAGGCCGACGCCTTCATCACCGGACTCTACACCAAGTATTCGAACACCGTGAAGGTCGTAAAGGAGGTCATCGGCATACGTCCCGAATACCAGCACTTCGGAGCCATGCACATCATCAACTCGCCCCGAGGAACGCTCTACGTGGCCGACACGCTGGTGAACGAGAACCCCGACACCGACACCCTCGTCGACATCGGCAAGCTGGCCGCCACCGCCGTGCGCTTCTTCAACGAGAAGCCCGTCATCGCCATGATCAGCCACTCCAACTTCGGCAGCTCCACCAGCGACGGCGCACAAAAGGTGAAGCACGCCGTGGAACAGCTGCACGAGCTCTATCCCGACCTGCCCATCGACGGCGAGATGCAGATTGGCTTCGCCCTCGACCGCGAGCTGCGCGACGAGCAGTACCCCTTCAGCCGCCTCCACGGGCGCGACGTCAACACACTCGTCTTCCCCAACCTTACCAGCGCACGCTCCAGCTACAAGATGCTGCAGATGCTGGGTGCCGACGCCGAGATTATCGGCCCCATCCAGATAGGACTGAACAAGGCCATCCACTTTGTCGACTTCGGCGCCTCGGTGCGCGACGTGATGAACATCGTGGCCATCGCCTCGGTCGATGCCTACGTCTTCAAGCTGAAAGAACGCATCCAGATGCGATGAACACCATGCACCGCGTATTGATTTCGCTGGCCAGCAACCACCGTCGCCAGCAGCACCTGCAGCAAGCCCGCGAGGCGTTGCGGCAGGTGCTGAGCCACGAGGCTTACACACCCGTGGTGGGCACCCCCGACGCTGCGGCCACAAAGCTGGTGGCCGACACCAAGAGCTATCTCAACCAGCTGGTGGTGGCCTTCACCACGCTGCCGGCCGATGAGCTGTGCCAGCAGCTGAAGCAGATAGAAGTCAGCCTGGGGCGCACCAGCGAAATGCGCCAGCGGGGAATCGTGCCCATCGACCTCGACCTGCTGCGCTACGACCAAGAGCGCCACCACCTGCCCGACTGGCACCGCCCCTACACCAAGCAGCTCCTCACCCTGCCCACCAATAGCGAGCTTCAAAAAGATTGAAGGGTGCCACGAGCTTTCTTGTGGGCATCAGTTTTATAAGCAAGTTTCGCCTATCAGAACTATAACCAAGAATTGGTTGTAACTCCAAAAGGAAATTATACTATTCCATCTCTTGATAGTTATTTGGAAGAAAGGGCACAGAATGCCAGAACTTTGGCAGCAAACCACATACTTTGGCAAAAGAGCCTGATGTACCAATAATCCCAAGTAGGGCACCTTGGAGCATTGCAGCTGCTATTAGGGGGATGTCTGACTATGATAGAATTAGATATTTCGGGACATCTGACCAAAAACTTGCATCCATACTGCTACTAGCCGGTATAATGATATATGGGCAAGAGTGTCTGGAAATAAAGAGCCGTGTGACAATTGGGACAATTAGACAATTGATTTTTGCACGGTTCAAAACAAGGCGAGAGCACGGAAAATAAGAGTAAAAAGAGTGTAATATACTGATTATTAATATATTATAATAATATTATTATATATATAATAGTATATAGCATATTGTAGCCCGCGAGCCGACCGCGCGAAAATAGTTGTCCCAATTGTCCCAATTGTCACAGCGGAAACAAAACATACTGATTATCAACTATTTGCAAAATCCATGGCATGCAGAAACCATGAAAGCAATGCTTGCAACCACCAGAAACAGGCCGATAATTCTCAAAAAGTGGCCATTTTTAGGCAAAAAGTGGCCATTTTTAGGCAAAAAGTGGCCATTTTTTGGCAAAAGTGGCCGTTTTCGAAGAGAACTGACCGTTATGGCCGAAGAAGAAAATGCCGTTTTTTTGCCGAATTTACGTAGAAACAAGCCGTTTTTCGTCGATTTTACGCAGAAACAGGCCGTTTTTCCGCGCAAACGAACTGATTATCGTCATCTATTTTTCGGAATAATGCAAAAAAAGAGCCTAAAAGTTTTGTAAATCCAAAAAATGTGAGTACCTATGCACCCGCAAAACTGAAAGGTGATGCACCCTTAGCTCAGTTGGTAGAGCACCTGACTCTTTGGAGTGTAGGAGTGTGGATGATAGCCTTTGCACACCATGCTGCAAGCAAAACTAACGTCTAAACTCCAGCGGCTGAAAGCCGCGAAAACTCCTAAACTCCTTAGCCAAAAGTTGAGTAATAATAATCTCATTGTGCGATTCTTCCACCGTGGATGTCTTTTCTATGAATTTAGGAGAAAAGAAGTGGTGCTCGCGCTCAGGAAGAAGGCGGTAGACACCCTACGAAAAAATGACGTTCTTGCGTCCCTTTGAAGATTCCTCTTCAGCCTTGACAATCTCGACCTGATGGGATTCGTTGATAAAAACAATAGACATCTAAGTTGTTACCCCCGACAGGCGGCAAGCGTAAAAAAAATATAATAATGTATACGTGTGTGCGCATAAATAAAAATAATGTTGTACCTTTGCATGCAGATTTTGAACCACAAACAACCTAATTGTTATTATCATGACCATCAATGAAATGAACTTTGCCGGCAAGAAGGCAATCGTGCGCGTTGACTTCAACGTGCCCCTGGACGAGAATGGAAACATCACCGACGACACCCGCATCCGCGGTGCCCTGCCCACCCTGAAGAAGATCCTGGCCGACGGCGGTGCCGTCATCATCATGAGCCACATGGGCAAGCCCAAGGGCAAGGTGAACCCGAAGCTGTCGCTGGGTCAGATTCGCGAGGCCGTGGAGAAGGCACTTGGCGTGCCCGTGGCATTCGCACCCGACTGCGCCAAGGCTGCCGACGCTGCTGCCGCCCTGAAGATGGGTGAGGCGCTGCTCCTGGAGAACCTGCGCTACTATCCCGAGGAGGAAGGCAAGCCCGTGGGCATCGACAAGGCCGATCCCGCCTACGACGAGGCCAAGAAAGCCATGAAGAAGAGCCAGAAGGAGTTTGCCAAGACGCTGGCCAGCTATGCCGACTGCTATGTGATGGACGCCTTTGGCACCGCTCACCGCAAGCACGCTTCGACCGCCGTCATCGCCGACTACTTCGATGCCGACAACAAGATGCTCGGTCTGCTGATGGAGAAAGAGGTGCAGGCCGTGGACAACGTGCTGAGCAACATCAAGCGCCCCTTCGTGGCCATCATGGGCGGCTCGAAGGTGTCTTCGAAGATTGGCATCATCGAGAACCTGCTGGGCAAGGTCGACAAGCTCATCCTCTGCGGTGGCATGACCTACACCTTCGCCAAGGCTCACGACGGCGAGATTGGCAACAGCATCGTGGAGCTTGACAAACTCGACGTGGCCCTCGGCGTGGAAGAGCTGGCCAAGAAGAACGGCGTGGAGCTGGTGCTCGGCAGCGACTGCACCGCCACCAACGGCCTTGACTTCGGCACGATGACCGTGAAGGAGGGTGCCCAGATCATCACCTGCCCCGCCAACAAGGTGCCCGAGGGATTCGAGGGCGTGGATGCCGGTCCCGACAGCCAGGAGGACTTCCGCAAGGCTATCGCCGGTGCCAAGACCATCCTGTGGAACGGACCTGCCGGCGTGTTTGAGTGCGACAACTTCACCGCTGGCTCACGTGCCATCGGCGAGGCTATCGCTAAGGCTACGGCCGAGGGTGCCTTCTCGCTCATCGGCGGTGGCGACTCGGTGGCTTGCGTGAACAAGTTCGGTCTGGCCGACCAGGTGAGCTACATCAGCACTGGCGGCGGCGCACTGCTGGAGGCCATCGAAGGCAAGGTGCTGCCCGGCGTGGCTGCCATCAAGGGCGAATAATAACCCTCGTTCGCAATGAAGAAATTCTTGATCACCATGATGGGGCTTCTGGTCGTGCTGAGCTGCGGCCAGAAGCCCGCATCTTCTTCCGACGACGATGAAGAAGACGTCGACGACGTAGCCACGGAAGAGGTGGAAACCACCAAGCCATTGGAGCTGAAAACCTACACCTTCAGCGACACCGTGGGCATGGCGCATACCGACATCAGCATTGAGTTCCCCGTGAAGGGCGAGAAGAAGCTGGTGCACGCCATACGCCGCTACCTGGCAGAGCACATTGAGCTGGAAAGCGACGAAGTGGAGCTGCGCGACGGACAAGGCATGACCGACTACTACGGCCGTCGAATCATGAACCGCATGGAAGAGCTGGCAGCCGGATATGAGGACGACGACTACGTGAACGAGGTTTACCACGACTGGTCGTTCTCCAAGCTCTATGAAGACGACAAGGTGGTCACCTTCATGGCTTTCACATCCCTCTACGAAGGCGGCATCCACGGCATCAGCCATCAGGACGGCCTCACCTTCTTCAAGGACAGGGGACAGCTGTTCAGCTTCGACATGATGAAGAACACCGACAGTGAGGAGTTCGTGGACCTGCTATGCGAAGGACTGCGCAAGTACTTCTCGCCCAAAGACGGCGAACTCATCGACGATGAGGCCTTGAACGAGGAGCTGATCAGCGTGGAAGGACTGGAGAACATCCCCCTGCCCGTCGCTCACCCCTACATCACCGATAAGGGCGTGCACATCATCTATCAGCCCTACGAGGTGTCGTACTATGCCGCCGGCATGCCCGAGTTCGACATCCCCTTGAAGAAGATTCGCCCCTTCTTGACCAAGAAAGCCAAGCAACTGCTCGACTTAGAATAACAACCCACAACAACCATGACGACCTTGGAAGAACTGCTGAGCCAAATGCAGCCCATCACGCTGGCCGAGATGAGCGGCGTGAAGCTGATGAACCGCACCGACACCAAGTTCGTCACCACCATGCCGCGCCTGTTGCAACTGCTGCAGATGGCCCAGAGCGACTACTTCGTGCAGGACATCGACGGCGGGCGTAACATGCTCTACGACACCACCTACTTCGACACCCTTGGCTTCCACATGTTCCATGAGCACCAGCACGGCCACGCCGGCAGACAGAAGATACGATTCCGCACCTACGTCAGCTCAAACCTGCAGTTCATGGAAATAAAAACGAAGAACAACCACGGGCGCACGAAGAAGAAGCGCATAGAGGTGGACGACATGGACCTGAGCGACCCCACCAAGCGCGAATTCATCGCACAGCGGTTGCACTTCGACGTTGACACCCTGCAGCCACACATGCACAACTATTTCCACCGGGTGACACTGGTGAACCGCGCCAAGACGGAGCGCCTGACCATCGACACCGAGCTGGAATTCAACAACCTCATCACTGGGCAGCAACGACAGATGGGACCGCTTGTCATCGTAGAGCTGAAGCGCGACGGACTGGTGCCCTCGCCGGTGCTCGAGATGCTGCGACAGCTGCACATACACCCACACGGATTCAGCAAATACTGCATGGGCGCCGCCATGACCAACCCCTCGCTGCGCGTGAACCGTTTCAAACCGAAACTGCGCGACGTGGAAAGGATTCTGCAAGCCCTCTAAAAACAAATCATTATGGAACAAATACTGACTGGTGAATTCAGCAACATGCTGCTCAGGTTCTTCCTGTGCATCATCGTGAACTTCGTACTCATCGACCGCCTCTACTACCCCAAGAGCAAGCGGCGCGACTTCTACTTCACCTTCATGCTCATCTCCGTGGCCATCTTCTTCCTCGTCTACTTCATGATGGGCATGGACCGCGGCAAGGCCACCATGGGCGTGGGACTGGGACTCTTCGGCATCTTCAGCATCATGCGCTACCGCACCGACACCATGCCCGTGCGCGAGATGACCTACCTATTTATTATAGTATGTCTATCGGTGGTGCATGCCATGGCCGACGAAGAGGGACTGGCAACAGGCGTGGTGATTCAAGACCTGGGCAAGCTGGTCGTGGTCGACATCATCGTGCTCTTATCGACAACGCTCTGCGAGAAGCGTCTGAAGATGCAGTCGACGAAGCTCATCCAATACGACCGCATTGAACTCATCAAGCCCGAGCGCTACGCAGAGCTGAAGGCTGACCTGGAAGAGCGTCTGGGACTGACCATCTTCAAAATCGAAGTGGGCGGCGTGGACTTCCTGAAAGACACCGCCGTGCTACGCATCACCTACAACGGCAAAGGCCGCAACGACGTGGACGGACAATTCCAAATCAGGAAATCACAATTCCGCCAAGTGTAGA
>JAFZSR010000069.1 GCA_017619275.1 Prevotella sp.
AAGCACATTGGTCATTCGGCCTTCTACGGATGCAGTGGCCTTGAACGGGTGGACGTCCCGGAGGGTGTCACCTCGATTGGCTCCAGCGCCTTCTCCAAATGCACTTCCCTTAGGGCGGCCAGCTTGCCTTCGACGGTTGCCACCGTCGGCAACTACCTGTTCAGCGACTGCACCAGCCTGACCAATGTGGCGCTGGCCGACGGCATCGGGCAGTTAGGCGGGCAGGCGTTCCAAAATTGCACGTCGCTCAAGGTGCTCGACCTGCCCAAGAGCATCACGAAAATAGAGGGTTTCGCTTTTGAAGGTTGCCACCTCGACACGCTGAAAATCTGGGGACAGTTTATGCGCAAGGACCTGAACACTGGTTTGTTCAGGGGCATGGATGCCTCGGCCACCCTTTGTGTGCACTGGTCGGAGGTGGATTTGTTCAAGGAAGTTTATCCAGGCACCGTACTGCCTGTGAACGAAGGCGTGCCCGACGATTCCTACTACTCCATGCTGAAGATTGGCAAGGTATGGAACATCCGCGAGAGCCAGCAGGACGATGCAGGCGAGGAAACTGAAAGAAACTACTCCTTGCACATCGTGGGCGACACCATTATCGGCAGGAATACTTATTATGTAATGCGTGCCGAGGGCGACAAGAGTCCACTGATGCCCAGCGAGAGCTACTGGCAGGAGGAGGACAGAAGGGTAAAAGTACGTGGTGATGGCACTAAGTATATCTTCAACATGACGCTCGGCACCAGCTTCATGAACAGCGGTGGCGACGATGTCTGCACATCGGTGGACTGCGTCGAAATGGACGACCGCCGTCTGAGGCAGTTCGAGTTGACGTGTCACGACGGCCGCAAGATATCTTGGATTGAGAGTATAGGCAACGTGGAGTACGGCCCGCTGTTCCCCTTCGGGCACGATGAAGCCGATGGCATCACGGTAACGCTGGTATCGGTCTACGAAGACGGCAAGCGCATCTATCTGCGCGAAGGCTGCACAGACTTTACTGGCATATCAGCGGCCAAGGAGAATATAGCCTCGTCTTCTGGCGCATTCTTCGACCTGCAGGGTCGCCGCGTACAGGGCCAGCCACGGCCGGGGGTGTACATCCGCGACGGGCGGAAGCAGGTGGTGAAATGAGCCACGGTTTTTACACGGTTTTCAGCGGAAGTGGATGAATAGCCACGAACTAACACGGGCATTCACGGCCAGAATGGATCTAAGGAGCGGAGGAGAGAAGGAGTGACCCTCACGCCAATGCCGCAGGAATACACTCGAGATTTTCTACGGACTATAAGGACTCAAAGGACTGTCCTATAAGTCCCATAAGTCCGTAGACTAAATCAACCGAGGAAGAGGTCGTCTACGGACTTTAAGGACAGTCCGCTCGCGCGCACGAGGAAAACCGAAAATATGATAAAATGAGAATTGCCCATGCGGACTTCTCACAATACTGAATGAAATTTGATTTTTATGATTCAAATTCGCATCCAAAGCGCCCGCACGAGCGGGCTGTATGCCCCGTTTCCGTCTGCCAGCGCACCGTTTTCCGCCGCCAACGCACCGTTTTCCGCCGCCAACGCACCGTTTTTCTTCATGCCCAGCGCCCAGAGTGTGGGACACTGTGACATGTGACATTGTGACATTAAGCACCTCCGATATGTGTGCGCCCCTCCCTGCAATATAACTATATATAAATAATATATAATTATTATTAATAATATATAAAATACAATACTCTCTTTTTCTCCCCCACCATATTCAACCTCCTTAATGTCACAAAGTCACATGTCACAAAGTCGCATATCTGTGTATGAAGAGCAAACCCACTGTCGCGTTTCACGACGGTGGTTATGAGACCCGAGCCGGGGCTGCGCTAAGTACTTGCGAAACTTGAATTACTATACAAAATTTTCTTGCCCAAAAGCGTGCCTTTATGAGATTTTCTTCGTATTTTTGCAGAAACTTTTTGATGGAATGAAGAAACTACTATCACTGCCCCCCAACTTGGTGAGGAAGGGCACTACTGGTGCTACGGTTTTCCACGACATCACAGGGCTCGCGGAAGAGGAGTACTTCTGCACCTGCGACCCCGCGGGCCATCGCGTTGGCAGCGGAGGCGGCACGGCATGGCTGCTGTGGCAGGCATCACTGGCAGAAAAGCCGTCGACGTTCAACGAGTGGCTGGCCTCCGAGCGGCGCATCCTGCTGCATGCCGGAGGACAGAGCCGCCGTTTGCCGGCCTACGCCCCCTCGGGAAAGATTCTGACGCCCATCCCCGTGTTCCGATGGGAGCGCGGCCAACGGCTGGAGCAGGACCTGCTGTCGTTGCAGCTGCCACTCTACGAGCGCATCATGCAGGCAGCCCCAAAAGGGCTGAACACCATGGTGGTGAGCGGCGATGTGTTCATCCGCCTGGCCGACGACCACCCACTGCCGCCCGTGCCCGAGGCCGATGTCGTCTGCTATGGCCTATGGCTCGACGCCAGCGTGGCCCGCAACCACGGGGTGTTCATTTCCGACCGACACTCGCCGCAGGTGCTGAAGCAGATGTTGCAGAAGCCCAGTACCGAGCGGCTAAAGGACTTGCAGCGCGGGCACTATTACCTGACCGACATCGGCGTGTGGCTGCTCAGCGACAAGGCGGTGGAGCTGCTGATGAAAAGAAGCCTTGACAACACGGCGACAAACGACGAGAATCCTGCCGTGAGGTATTATGATTTATATTCCGAGTTCGGCCGTTCCTTAGGCACCGACCCCGAACTCGACGACCCCGAGCTTCACCAGCTCAGCGTGGCGGTGGTGCCGCTGGCGGGTGGCGAGTTCTACCACTTCGGCACCTCCACCGAAGTGATTTCCTCGATGGTGCGGCTGCAGAACGTGGTCTCCGACCAGCGCCGCATCATGCACTTCGACCGCAAGCCCCTTCCCTCCATCTTCGTGCAGAACGCCGTCGTGGCCATCGGCTTCAACGAACAGAACGCGAACATCTGGATTGAAAACAGCTGCATAGGCCCGCGATGGACGCTCACCAACAACAACATTGTGACGGGCGTTCCACAGAACGACTGGCAGCTGGCGCTGGCTCCCGGCGAATGTATCGACATCGTGCCCATCGGCGACGACGACTATGCCGTGCGCTGCTACCACATCGACGACCGTTTCGATGGTGCCGAGCAGCAGCGGCCACAATTCCCCGTGGTGAAACTGGAGGAGATAGAAGCAGCAATCACCCGCTTTTATCCACAGAGAACACAGAAGACACAGAAGACAGATTCCTCCGAGTCTTCCGATTCTTCTGTATCCTCTGTGTCCTCTGTGGATATCAGCGCCGAGGAGATATCGGCCGAGGCCAACCTGCACCGGCTCTTCGCACAGCGTGAGGCCTTCCGCCGTCAAAACTGGCCTGCGCTGGCCGCAAACTGGCAGCACAGCGTGTTCTACCAGCTCGACCTCGACGACGCGGCCAGCTGCTTCCGCCAGGCGGGCATCCCCCTGCCCCCTCCCCTACCCGAACAGGCTCCACTGGCGACGCGCATCCACGACGCCATGCTGCATGCCGACAGCGAAAAGGCTTTCGGCTTGCTGCGCCAAGGCATCATCGCTCAGATAGAACAAGAGAAACAGGATGCACGCTTAGCCGTTTGCCACGACCAAATTGTGTGGGCGCGCAGCCCAGTGCGCATCGACATTGCCGGAGGCTGGACCGACACGCCGCCCTATTGCATGCTTGAAGGAGGAAACGTGGTGAACCTGGCCATCGACCTGAATGGCCAGCAACCGCTGCAGGCCTACGTCAGGCCCTGTGCCGACCGCCATATCGTCATCCGCAGCATCGACCTGGGCGCCACCGAAACCATCAGCAACTACGACGAACTGGTGCAATACAACCGCGTGGGGTCGCCTTTCTCCATTCCCAAGGCCGCCCTCGCCTTGGCAGGCTTTGCGCCGCAGTTTGCCGCCCGCCGCTACGATTCGCTGCAACAACAATTAGAGGAGTTTGGGGCGGGCATCGAGCTGACGCTGCTCTCGGCCATACCGGCTGGCAGTGGCTTGGGCACCAGCTCCATCCTCGCCGCCACGGTGCTGGCCGCGCTGAGCGACTTCTGTTCCTTGGCGTGGGACAAGAACGAGATTGGCCGCCGCACGCTCGCCCTGGAGCAACTGCTCACCACGGGCGGCGGCTGGCAAGACCAGTTGGGCGGTGTGCTCGGTGGGGTGAAGCTGCTGCAATCGCAACCGGGATTCAATCAGCAGCCCATGGCGCGATGGCTGCCCACCGATGTCTATACGCTTCAGGAGTATCGGCCGTGCCATCTGCTCTACTATACGGGCATCACCCGCACCGCCAAGCAGATTCTGGCCGAGATTGTGCGCCGCATGTTCCTCAACAGCCACCATCAGCTGCTGCTGCTGAGGCAGATGAAAGAGCACGCCTTGCAGATGTATGAAGCCATACAATGCCAGGACTTCAACCGCATGGGAAGGCTTGTGGCACAGACGTGGGTGCAGAACCAAATGCTCGACAGCGGCACCAACCCCGCAGCCGTGAAACGACTCACCGACCTGGTCGACGACCTGTGCTTGGGCTATAAGCTACCGGGAGCCGGCGGCGGGGGCTACCTCTACATGGTGGCCAAGGACACGGAGGCTGCTGCTCGCATCAAGCATATCTTGAACGAGCACCGCCAGCATGCCAACGCCCGCTTTGTCGACATGGCGCTCTCCACCACCGGTCTGCAGGTGAGCCGCAGTTGAGCGACGCTAATCGAGGGCGTAGGTGAGCGTTGTCACCACGCGAATCTTCTTGATGTAGGGGGTGTTCTGGTCGCGGTCTTCAATCTCGAACACGCCCTGACCAGCCACCTTGATGCCGTTCAGGCTGGAGTCGCTGGCCTTTGCAAACTGTTCGGCGGTGGTCTGGGCTGCCTTGATGGCTTCCTCCATCATCTCCGGCTTCAGCTCTTGGAACGAAGCCAGTTCATAGTCGGGATATCCGCTCTCAATGGCCACGCCCTGTTGCAGCAGGTCGCCCTGCTTGTAGATGATTTCGTTCACCTTTTCCACCTGCTTGGTATAGACGGTGACGGTGGTGTGAGCCGTGTAGCGATAGCTCTTGCGGTTCTCGCTCCAGGTGTTGGCTTCCAAGTCGTTCACGCTGGGCGGATTGATGGTGATGTCCTTCTCCTTCAGCCCGTTCTTCACCAGGAATGACTTGATTTTCTCCGCCTGACGGCTGATGCGCTGATACAATTCGGGCAGATCGTTGCCCATCTCGGTGGTGCTGATGCTCCAGGTCACCTTGTCGGCGGGCACCTCGCGCTCGGCCAGTCCTTTCACGGTGACGCAGCGGTCCTTGCCGGCAAAGTTGTCGATGCCGCACTTGATGCACCATCCCATCACCATCAAGCCAATGGCAATGATGGCGGCTTCTTTCATTCTGTTCATAGCTTACTTCTTGTTTTAGTTCGGAATGCAAAGTAACGCATTTTTCTCGATATGAGCTGTGTTTGTAAGTTAAAAATCTTTAACTCCCAGCAAATATCTCCTGACACGCTACGGCAAAGTGGCAACTTTTCACTACCTTTGCAGCCGCATTTGCAGCAGAAGCCTTTTTGCCGCATCACGGTGGACGATGGTGTAACGGTAACACTACAGATTTTGGTTCTGTCATTCCCGGTTCGAATCCGAGTCGTCCAACTTCTGCCAGCATTCTTTTACTCCGCATTTCCATATTCTTTTTTGGCATCGAAGCAGGGGCAAGCCTTTGCCGCGAAGTCGCGATGGCCATAGACGGTGGCCTGGGGGAACTGCGCTTTCAGTCGTTCTATCAGCAGTCGCAGCGCCTTGCGCTGGGCTGGCGTACGGGTGTCCTTCGGTTTTCCGTGGGTGTCGAGCCCGCCCACATAGCAGATGCCCACGCTGTGGGTGTTGTGGTCGGTGCAGTGGGCGCCCACCCGCCACAGCGGACGCCCCGGCACAACGGTGCCGTCGAGCAGCACCAGATAGTGGTAGCCTATGCCGAAGAAGCCACGCTGGCGGTGCCAGCCATCCACGTCGGCCAGAGTGTGCCAGCGCCCCTCGGGCGTGGCCGTGCAGTGCACGATGATTTCAGTAATCTTTCGCATAACGGTCAAGAATGGGGTTGGCTTAATGAAACGGTTCGCATCCATTTTCCTTCACCAGGAAGAACGTACAGTCTTTCAGATCCATCTTCGAGGCCAGGTGCTGGCGTAGCTGCTCGGTGAGTTCGCTGCCCATCCAGCTGTAGACGAACAGCGCCCATCGCCGGTGGTCGTAGCCATGCTGGCCGGGGTCGTCGAACTGGGCGGGCAGCACCACCCACTGCAGGGCGCTCTGCGACGTCAGCTCGCGGCTGCCAGGATGCAGGCGAGCCAGGCGGGTGCTGCGGACGCATCCCAGCTCGGCATGCACCATCTGCACGCTGCCGTGTTGCACCATGTTGAGCCAGTTTAGACTGGCATTGGCGGCCTGATGCATCTGCTGGCAGGCCAGGATGAAAGGACTGTTCTCAAGGTTGTCGTTGCCCATATGAGCATACTTCTGATTCTTTCTCATAGTTATTTCTTTTTGATAGGTGGATGCCGCAGGGCGGAGGGCGCCTTCTCCCCCTTTGGCTGGTGCAAAGGTAGGCCCTTTTCATAAGGCAGGGAAGCCAAAACAGCGTTTTCCTGCGTTTTCGGGGAGGAGAGGAAAACGTCAGGGAAAAGAATAGAATTAGCCTTTGAAATTTTGGTAACGACTTTTTGAAAAATCTCGTACGACTTTTTTAAAAAACTCGTACGAGATTTTTTCGCCTGTCAATGCCCTCTCAAAATCAGGCACTTCGAAAAAGTTGAAGGAAAAGAGAAAAACTGCGTGAAATATGGAAAAAAAGTCGTACCTTTGCAGAAGAATGCTGAGAACCTAATAGAATAAAAATATAGAGAACGATGAGAAAGAACATGCTGCTGGCAACCGTGATGCTGCTCATGGGCGGCACGGCCACGATGCAAGCCCAGGAATGGAAGTCATTTTCGTTTGCCGAAACGCAGGTTGGGCTGCAGCTCACCTCGACGAATGCGCCCATGGACAAACTGCTCACACCGCGTGCGGCCTTTGCGCTGGGCCACTACTTTACGCCCGTGGTGGGCACGCGACTGCACATCGGCGCCTCGCAAGCGAAGAGCGGCTTCAAGGACCTGGACCAGTATTATAAGTGGAAAAACATCACGCCCAGCCTGGACCTGATGCTGAACGTCTCGAACCTGCTTGGCTATAACCAGAACCGCGCGCTGAACGTCATCCTTCTGGGAGGCGTGGGACTGAGCTATGCTTGGGACAACGACGAGCTGAAGGCCCTGAACGTGGCTCCGCAGCGCGTGCCCCTGAAGTGGGACGACAACCGACTGAGCCATAACCTACGGGCGGGACTGCGATTGGAAACCAACCTGTCGAAACCTCTCGGTCTCTCGCTCGAATTGGATGCCAACTCGCTCGACGACCGCTTCAACTCGAAGACCAACGATGCCGACGACTGGCAGTTTACCGCCATGATAGGCCTCAACTACCGCTTTGGGTATAAAGGCAGGAAGCGTGCGCCAATAGAAAGATGGGAGTATGTTACTATTTGGCAGGATGTACCCGAAGACATCATAGAGTATGAAGACATTCCCGTAGAAGGACTGTCGAAAAGGATGCTTCACAAGGAGGTGTTCTACAACATCTGCGTCAGCGACAACGAGGATGCCGAGGCTGCCCAGAAAGAGGTGTTCGAATTCATGAACGAGAACGAGAAAGTGCTCGTGCACATTGTGGGATATGCCGACAAGGGCACGGGCAACGAGCGCTTGAACATGATGTACTCGCAACGCCGCGCCGCGAACTTCAAGAAAGACCTGGTGGAAAAATTTGGCTGCGACCCCGAAGCCATCAGCGTGGAATGGAAGGGCGACACCGTGCAGCCGTTCGAGGATAACGACAAGAACCGCTGCATCATCATCGATGCCGAGGGCATTCACCGAACCCAAAAGATGGAGCGGCAGGAGCGGAAGCGAACCATCATCAAGAGGGTGGAGCACACCCGCAGGGTAAAGGTTATAGACTGACGGGGGTGCCTATGAGCAGCACCTTTTCGCCCGTGGCGAGGGTGGTGGCAAACAAGTAGTTGCCGCCACCCTCGCCCAGCTTTAGGCGCTTGCGCAGCTCGGCCACGCTCAAGGGGAAGTTGCGCACGGTGATGTTGGCTTGCTTCAAGGGGAGCACCGTGCGGCGCAGGTCCTGCTTGTTCATCGTCGATACGGCTGTCAGCCGGAAGCTGCGGCCAGGGAAATGGGGCACTGGGTGCAGCGAAAGAAAGAGGTGGCTGTTGGGAGCCAGCGGCGCCACACCATAGCGCTCGGCCAGCTGGCCGAACATACCACCCTTCATCAAGGCTGCATGAGGCTCATAGAGGAAAAGGCCATTCAAAGAAAAACCACTGGAAAGGCTAGCATAACTAGATAAACTAGCAGGACTAGAAAAGCTAGTAATACTAGCCTGGCTAGCAGAGCTTGCTATCTCCAGGGCGAACTCCTCGCGTTGCTCGTCGTTGGCGCAAATCAGGCGGGGCGCTTTGCTGCCCTCGGCAGAGAGCAGGAGCAGCAGCTCCTTGCACTCGCCATCCACGGCTACGATGTGCACCTGCTCCACTCGCTGCGGCCCCACATCGTTGACGGCCTTGCGCCAGTCGAGCATGGGCGAGAGCTTCAACAGCAAGTGGTCGGCCTTCTGCAGCAGCTCGTCGAGCAGCGGCAGCACATCGGGGGTGCAGTCGCCAATGCCGTAAGTGCGACCACCATGGTCGTCGCGGCGGGCGGGGTCGAGGAAGATGAGTGATGCGTGCTGCTGCAGCTGGTGCAGGTAGTCAATGCCATCGGCGCAGAGCGTGGTGATGTTTTTGCCCAGCGTGGCAAAGTTGGCGCGGGCAATGGCGCAGAGGTCGGGTTGTCGCTCTACGTAGACGGTCGAGTCGAAGAGGTCGCTCAGGAAAGCCGTGTCAACGCCAAAACCTCCCGTGAGGTCAAGAAATCTGCTACGATCTGCGATTTGTTGGACAATGCGAGCCTTGTAGCGGGCCGTGGCCTCGCTGCTGCACTGCTCCATCGAGAGGTGGCGTGGGTAGACGATGCCGTCGGTGGCGGCCCACGAGGGCAATTTGCGGCGAGCCAGCTGACGGCCTTGAATCTGCTGCAAGGCCATCGTCATGTCTACCTCTTTGTCCTTGCATGGGTGCAAAGCAAGCTGGCGCACGTCGTCATCGGCGTGCGCCAGCACATATTGCCATGTGGCGTTATTCAACAAGGAACTTCTTTCCACGTTGGATGTAGACACCCTTTTGCAAAGGTTGAGCGTTGATTTTCCGTCCCTGCAGGTCGTAGATACGTTCAGTGTTGAACGTTAAACGTTGAACGTCGTTGATGCTGCTGTTATAAGCGTCGTAGCTGAAAGCAACTTTCTGCTGGTCGCCCCAGATATACTGCTCCAGGCCGGGATAGTCGATGAAGGGATTTCGGTTGTGCTGAATCTCCCACACGGCCTCGTTGCGATTCGTCTCCTTATCGCTCACGGGGTCTTGCGTGGCCCATTGCATCAGCATGTCGAGCTGCCAAGCGGAAAGTCCGGGATAGGTACTGCCGTCGATGGTGGGCCGCACGTCGGCATATTTGTCATACCAGGTGGGCAGCTTCTCCTCGTAGCAGGTCACCATGTAGAAATAAGTACGCGCGAAGTCGCCCTTGTACTCATCGGCGGGTTCAAATACTTGTCCACTATAGCCCGGCCAAGTGCATTTGCCCACTTTGCTGAAGCCGCCAGCCGACTGGTAGCTCTCGCCAGCCGTCTCGCCGAAAGGCAGGTTGCCACGCTTGTTGTTCACAAAGCCGTCGGTGGGATAGAGGTGGTTCAGGTCGGTGTACATGGGCTGCACATTGCCGCCAAACCAGCTGTTGGGGAAGGAATGCTCGCGGTTGTAGACGTCGCCCTCCTTTTTGTAGTTGCCGGCCTGGTCGGTGCCGAAGGTGTAGTTGGTGATCGACGAGTACATGTCCCACACCTTGCCGTCGGCCCTGACATCCGTTTTCCGGAAGTCGGTCCACAGGTCTTTGTAGGTGCGCTCAGTGCGGTTGTAGATGATGGCGGCCAAAGCCGTCTTCAGCTGCGAGCCACTGGTGCCGTTGGCAGTCTGATAATAGGTTCCGCTGCTCCCGGGGCCTTGCGCGTGCGCCACCACGGCCGTCACAGCCAAGGCCAAAATCATCATTGTAATTCTCTTCATATAGGTCTAATACACTTTTCCATTAGTGGGATTTCGATACCACAGACGCACGGCGTCAATCGTGCTGTTCTTGTCCTTGGCCCAGTCGGCAAAATAAATGTAGGCAGGGGTATTCTCCTCGGTGAAGGTGCCATCGGTGGGAATCTCGCTGCTGATGGCCTGAAACTCGACGGGATAGCGGAAAGGCTTGGTGCTCGGACTGGGCACGCTGATGGCCCACGGGAAATTGGCCGTGGCCGACTCCTTATACACATCCAGTTTCGTGCCGTCGCCCACATACGACAGCGTAGAACCGTCCTTCGGGCCTCCCACCACCTGGTCGAACTTGAAGGGGAAGGTGTGCACCTCCCACCACCGGCCGTTGTGCTTCTCGATAATGAAGACGTCGATGTTGCTCATGTTCACCTGCTGTGCCAACGCCTCGCTGGCCAGCTGGAAGGTGTAGGTGGCGCCTACGGGCTGATAGACGTTGTTGTCGGTGGGCACGGTGTTGAAGAAACTGCGGGTGAGCAGGGCGTCCACGCTCTGGCTCATGGTCCAGTGAGCGTCGTTGAAGAGCTTCACCACGGCATCGGTGACGGTGGCGCCCTGGGCATCCACGCCCTTGTTGTCCTGGTTGATGAAAACGGCTCCGCCGCTGGTCTTCTGGTAGGTGATGGCTGCGGGAACCATCAGCACGCCGTCGGTGAACTGGCCTTCAATGCCGGTGTCGAGGTTGGCAGAGCACGTGGCGCTCACGATGTCGGCATCGGCGATACCACGCAGACGCATGCAAGCGGCAATCTGCTTCGTAGCGCCCACGGCATCGAGCGAGATGGCCACGGTGGCCGTGCTGCCATCGACGGTGGGTGTGACGGTGAGCACGCAGTCGTTGAAATCGTAGTCGCCCGGCACGGGGAAATTGTCCTCGAAGCAGAAGCGATAGGCCTGTTCTGTCGTCTGGGGCAGGTCAATATCGTCGTCGGAAGTGCCATAGCCACGGCCGGTGCAGTCGCCCGCCTCGATGGTGATTTCCGACGATTCCTCGCTGCAGAAATTGCGCAGCCGGGCCTTGAACTCGGCCAACTGCTCGGCGCTGCTTTGGCTGTTGTTCAGGTAGACGTAGTCGGCGGCCTTCGTCCAGTCGAAATACACGTTGCCCTCGCTCCGGAAGTCGCCAATGTTGTTGGTGTAGATGTCGCCATCAATCTTGACCACGGCCACCTCGCCCTCGCCGGTGGGGCCGTTAACGATGGTTCCGTTTTCCGTGCGCAGTCCCTGGCACTCCACAAGGCTCTGGTCGTGCAGTTGCAGATAACCATTGTCCTGCGAGGTGATGCGCAGCTCGCCATCCACGGTGAGGCGGCTGTTCCGGAGCATCAGCAGCTTGTTGGTTCCTGTGGGGCCTGCATCGTTGCCCCCCGTGACGGCGCTGGTAAAGTGCATCTGGCAGCCGTTGATAATCTCCAGCTCATAGATATTTTTCACCGACGTCAGCGCCGTGAACAAGCCAAAGTTGGTGATTTTCTTGCTCTCAATGGTTCCGTTGATGGTGAGGGTTCCCTGGTTGTAGAGGTCCCAATTGCGCTCAATCTTGTCGGTGGTGAGCGAGGCGTAGTTGGTGATGAAATTGCACTCGATGTCCTTCACATACATGGTTCCCTCGTTGTAGAGTTCCGTGCCGTTTTGGCCATCCATAAACTCCATCTCCCCCTGGAACCACACGGTGCCAAAATTGTAGAGCCCCTTGCAGTTCTCTTGGTTGAAGGTCACATAGAGGTCTTGGCCATCCATCTCGCCGTGCAGCTCGCCACCTTCCATCACGATGAAACGGGTGTGCGAAGTAAAGTTGGGCTGTCCGTCGATATAGAACTTTCCGCCATTGGCGATGACGATGGTCACGCCCCTCAGCGTGCCGCCCAGCAGGCGCACGGTGCCATCCACATAAAGCACGCAGCGGTTCAGGGTGCCCTGGTCGCCATTGATGGTATGATTCAGATTGATAGTGGTGCCACTGGCGGCTCTGAGGTGCAGAGGCTCGCCGTCGTAGGATTTATCGTCGAAGAGGGAGCCGAGCGTCTCGTTGTTCAGCGCGATGTAATCGTTCACTTGCGAGAGGTCGATGACGTCGGCGCCTGCGGGGTTGAGGATATCGTCGAAGTTCTTCCTCGCCTTCACATAACTGCTGTAGGCTGCGTCGGAAACGCTGGCGCGGGTGGCTCGCGAAGCCTGGAAGAAATTCACGTCGATGGTTTTGCCGTCCTGCACCTCCACGGCTTGCACCACGCGGTGCCCCTTGCTGTCGAAGATGGCGACGTAGGCCACGGGCGAAGCCAGCTCATAGCAGAACGTGAGGTCGGCTTGCTGGCCTCCCTTCACGCTAGTGGAGCCGAGCATCACCACGGGCGACGTGCACAGCGGGTCTTGTTGATAAACGCTCACCTTGTATTGCTCGCCTGCGCTGCCGCCCACGCTCACCCTGACCGTGCAGGTGCCAAAAGTGGCCCAAGTATGGGTGGGGTCGATATCCCTCACGGGGAACGAAGCCCTGACACGCGCATCGTAGCCTTCTTGGTCGAAATAGTCTTTCTTGCATGCCGAGGCCAAAGCCATCAGGCACACCATACTAACCAAGAGTTTAGAATTCCTGATCATAAAATGCGGAAAAAGTCTTATTCAAAAACGGTTGCAAAATTACGAAAAAAAAACGGCTCAACACAAAAGATGAGCCGTTTTTTTATGTTTTTCAAACAATTTGCCAGTTTCTATCGCTTCAGGAAATCCATTACTCGGCGGGCCATAGCCCCTGGGTCGCCCTCGGGCTGGGCCGAATAATTGTTCTGCTTTAGCGTCCAAGGCTCCTCAAGGGCATACCAGTCGATCTTCACTTCCTGCGGCAGAGCGAGGGCGAACAGCTCGGATGCGGTCTTGTTGGCATTAGGGCCGCCGCCAAGTAGTTCGGGCTGGGGATGCTGCTGTGCCTGCATCTGCTTCAAGAGTGCATCGAAATATGTTTGCCAGCGAGGATAGTAGAAGTCGCGCAGCAAACCCTGCCACTCCTTGTGGGCATAGTCGCGTAGCCCACCCTCGTCGGCGCAGAAGCGGTTGCCCCAAGTGGTGATTTGCACGCGGGCGTTCCATTCGTAGAGTTTCTTCTCGTCGGGCGTGGTGCCGCAGCACAGGGCGGCCTGCGTCCAGTGGCCCAATCGGAATTCGGTGCGGGTGGCCAGCAGAGAATCTTGCAGCATCAACATGTGGAGGAATCGCTTCGACGATTGCTTGAAGCTTTCGATGGAGAAAGCCTTGTAGTCGGCGATGGCGTGCTGGTATTGCAGACGAGCCTGGTCGGCCAAGGCCTGACGGGTGATGTCGACCAAGTCGTATTCGAAGTTCTCTTTTCCCGAGGGCGGCAAGTTTCCAAGCAGCTTCTGGGCCGCGCTGTTCATCAGCTGTGCCGCTTTCAAAGTGGCGGCAGGGTCGTAGTAGTTCTTCATCTTCGACCACGACGAAGCCTGGAAGTTGTTGAGCGAGGGGCGCCCGCAGAAGATACTCTCGTGAGGTCCTTGCTGGTTGTTGCCCGCTGGACAGTTGTAAATGGTTTGCGCCAGCAACAGCCACGCTTTCTCAATATTGTCGTCCTGCACGCCATAGCGGGCTTTCACATAGTTCTTCACCCACTCCTCCTTGGCAAACTTCTCTGGACGCCAAGGCAGCTCGCTCATCAGTTCAAACATCACGGGATTGAACCCAGAGCCTTCCATGGTGAAGCCGATGCCCTTGAGTAATTGACTATTGAGCATTGACGATTGAGCATTATTTTCTTTTGTTCCTATCGCTGAATGGCCGATGGCATAGAAATTGTCGAGCAGCTGGTCCATGCGGCCATGCAGACCCACGTTGGCCCCGAAATTCTGCAGCAGACAGAACAGCCACTGGTGCTGCTTGTAGCCCAGCTCACGCTTCCAGATGCTGGGAGCACCGAACATGGGGCGACACTCGGAGAAAAGATCGAGCACCAGCAGGTCGCCCGCCTTCATGGGGTCGACCATTTCGGGACGCGGGTTCTCGGTCCATCCCTGAACGACCCACACGGCCTTGGAGTTGACGCGCTTCATGGCGGCCATCAGCTTGCGGCCTGCCTCGGCGTAGTCGATGGAGGCGTCGTCGTGACTCTCGTGGAAGGGGTCGATGGAGTAGTAGTCGGCGCGACCGTATAGCTTGGTCAGCTCGTCGTAGTAAAGCGTGGCAATCTCGTCGAAGCGCTCGTCGGTGGGCAGCAAATTGGCGGGACGCTGGAATCCGTTCCACAGTCCAGCGTCGCTCACGTTCAGCCCAAGCCGCTGGCGGGCGTCGTGGGGCACCATGCCGCAATAGCCGGGCAGCACGGGGTGCATGCCCAACTGGCTCATGCGCTTCAGTATCTGTTTTTGCAGCTGCTCCTGACGGGCGTACCAAGAAAGCGGCAGCGGACCGCCCCACCCCTCCAGGTTGTTCATCTCCCACCAAGCCAGGAAGGCCGGCCCGGCGATGAATCGGCCGATTTCCTCCTCGGAATAGCCCAACCGCAGCAGCATGTTGCGCCACACGCACTCCTCGCCCACGATGGCCAGCGGCAGGTTCACGCCGTGCAGCACCATCCAGTCGATTTCGCGCTCCCAGCGCTCCCAATCCCAGAAGGCCATGCTATAGCTGAACGTGCAGTAGTTGAAGTCGTAGCGCAGCCGCAGGTCGGTCTCGTGCCGTTCCTTCCGCTCCACGCGGGGCAGCACGACGGGCAGCTGCGCCCGCATCTGATTCCACGAGAGATGGATGCCGCAGTAGTATTTCAGATACCAGTTCAGGCCCACACCGATGTTCACCCAGGTGTTGCCGCGAATCACCACGCGCCGTCCCGCCTGGTCCAGCTCAAAGAAGTCGCGAGGAGCCGACTTCAGCTCAATCTTGAACTTGCGCGATGCTCCTGGGTCGATACGCTCCAACAAATCGTCGATGGGGGTGGCCTGGACGACGAGGGCTGCCAGGCACATCAGTGTAAGCAATAACTTCTTCATAGCTGTAGGTTTTTAGGTTCTTCTATGTGGTGACGTAGTTTCCCCCGTCAAAGGGAGGAGGGAGCCGGTTGGCTCCCCCTTCGTTTACTTAATCTTGATAGACTCCAGGATATGCTTGGCCACATCGCCGCCCAGCTTGTCGGCCATGTCGTCGTCGTAGTCGATGGTGACGCTCACCAGTTTCATGCCTTTGAACACTTCGCGGGTAACGGTCTTATGAGCCTCGCCGGGGATGGTGTAGTAGTAGTCAGAGTCGGAGAGCACGACGTCAATGGCGTCGGTGCGGGTCTCCATGTCCAAGTCAAAGCGCTTCTTCACCGTCTCAGGCGTGAAGGGGTCGCCCACGTATCCGTTGTCGCTGCCGTAGGTCTCGATGCGG
The DNA here is from genome assembly GCA_017619275.1 of Prevotella sp. Lineage (GTDB taxonomy): Bacteria > Bacteroidota > Bacteroidia > Bacteroidales > Bacteroidaceae > Prevotella. The sequence goes on from JAFZSR010000069.1 coordinate 15,722, forward strand.
TTGAGGTCGAACAGCTCGTCGGGGTTGTTCAGGAAGATGGTACCCGACTCGGCGCCAATCTGAGGATCGTGACGCGTCATCCAAGCAGGCACCTCCACGCTGTAGCCGTAATTCTCATTCTCGTAGACCACGTAGCTGTTGGTCTTGGTGTCATTCTCGGCAGCCTCGCCATTGGCGGGAGCATTGTTCTTGTTTCCACATGCAGTGAACGTCATTGCAGCCACTGCCAGAGCCATAAAAAATACTTTTTTCATAAGTTGTTAATAAAAATGATTGATAAAAAAAGGTAATTGTCATTTCAATTCAAACACGCGGCTGGCATAGTCTTCCCAAAGCGGAATCTCCAGCCCCACCTGCATGAGGAAGCTGCCGGTGAACTGCTTGCCGTCGAGGCGACAGGGCTTCTCGCCCACCCGCACGTTCTTCTCGGTGATGGTATACGTCTTCTTCGCATCCAGTCCGGCCAGGCGCAGGCGCGGCAGGGGCTGGTCGTAGTAGTTCTCTGTTTTGTAGACGAAGAGGACGGCCTTCGACTTTTGGTCGTTGCTATAGAGCAGACTGGCCACCCCGCGTCGGCTGTAAGGCGACAGCAGCCGATAGATGTTTCCCGTCTGAATCACCTCTCGCAGTTGCTTGTAGTCGGCGAAGCAGGTGGTGCACTGCCGACGTTCCTCGTCGGTCATCTGGGTGGGCTGCAGCTCAATGCCCAGTCGGCCGCTCATCGCCACGTCGCAACGGAACTTGACGGGGATGCTGCGCTTGCCGGTGTTCCAATAGGGCACGTGGTTGATGTGGCAGGCCATGGCGTTGGCGGGGAAGAAGAGGCTGGTGCCCCACTGCATGTAGACGCGCTGCAGGGCGTCGGTGTTGTCGCTCACCCAGAACTCGTCGAAATAGGGCAGCAGACCGTAGTTGGCACGGCCACCGCCGCTGGCACAGTCTTGTATCACCAAGTTGGGGTATTTTTCACGGACGCGCTTCAGCACCTTGATGAGTCCTTTGTGGTAGTCGATGCTGATGTTGTTTTGCTTCGTCTTGGGCAGATACACCGAGCCATAGTTCTGCACCGGGGCGTTGGCGTCCCATTTGATGTAGCTGATTTCGGGATACTGGGTCATCAGGTTGTCGACGATGCCGAACACGAAGTCCTGCACCTTGGGGTTCGTCAGGTCGAGCACCAGCTGTGTGCCGCCGCGCCCCAGCCGCAGCTCGCGCCCCGGGCGTTGCAGCACCCAGTCGGGATGCTGCTCGTAAAGCTCGCTCACGGTGTTGGTCATCTCCGGCTCAATCCAGATGCCGAACTTGATGTGGCGCTGGCGGGCGGCGTCGGTGAGGGCTTTGATGCCGTTGGGCAGCTTCTGGCGGTCCACCACCCAGTCGCCCAGCGAGGAGTTGTCCACCTTGCGGGGGTACTTGTCGCCAAACCACCCGTCGTCCATCACGAAGAGCTCGCCGCCGAAGCTGGCGATGTCGTCCATCATGCGAATGATTTTCTCCTCGGTGATGTCGAGGTAGATGCCCTCCCACGAGTTCAGCAGGATGTCGCCCGTGTGCATGCCACGGTGCAGCATGCCCTCGGTGCGCGCCCACCGGTGGAAGATGCGGCTCACGCCACTCATGCCCTCACAGCTGTAGGCCATGGCCAGGTGCGGCGTCTCAAACACCTCCTTTGGCTCCAGCACATACTCGCTCTGGTTGGGGTCGATGCCGGCATAGACGTGGTGCTCGCGGTGGTTGATGGTGTTCACGCGCAGCTCGTAGTTGCCGCTCCAGCACAGGGCCAAGCCCATGGTGCGACCCGTGAGCTCCTGCGGCTGTCCGTCGAGCGAGAGCATCATCTCCGGCGCATCCAGATGACTGTTGCGCGTGCCGTCGGTGTTGCGGATGGTCTTCATGCCCAGCGTCAGCGGCTCGCTGGTAGGCTCGGCCTCGGCGGCCCAGTTGCCATGCAGGTGGGTCATCCACACGTCGCCCTGGCGCAGCGTCAGGTGTCCGCTGTCGAAGCGCTTCAGCGTGATGGCCTTCTTCTCGCTATGCACGATTTCGGTCCATGTCTCGATGACGTCAACGTGCTTATAGGCTTTGTAGAAGACACGCACCGTCACGGGCTGCAACTTGTCGCGCAGGGTGAACACGTGTACGGTGGCCCGCCCCTCGTCGCGCCGCTCATAGTCGGCCACCTGCATCTCCAGGTTCAGGTCGCCGTCGGCATGCTGAACGGCCAAGGCGGGGGTGTGAACGGCATCCACGGTGCCAAAGGCGGGCAGGGCCGAGAAACTGAGGTCGCTACCTGCATCGCGCAGCTGTTGCAGAGTAGCGCCCTTGTCGCCGTAGTATGTCTGCATCAGGTCGCCGCCCTCCGATGCCGTAAGCAGCAGTTGTGTGTTCGGGGTTTCCACCACCACCTCGCGCTGCACGGCAGCTTGCAGGGAAGTACCAAGGAGCATTACCGCTCCCACCAAGAAAGTCCTTGTCAACATATCATTTACCATATTTTTTTCAAAGAGGGGACAAAGTTACGCATTTTCCGCGACTTTTTTGCACATTTTTCTCTTCAAACGCCTATTTTTAACATTTCGAGCGGCGTCGGTCTTTTGTTGTGTTCAGTTAATCATTTTCAGCCAAGTGCCACCCCCTGAAATTTCGGTAACGACTTTTGAAAAAAAACTAACGACTTTTGAAAAAATCTCGTACGAGATTTTTTTCCGTCTCGCCATCGAGTTTTTCCCCTCAATAATATTGGAGATTTCTATTAATTCGAAAGGTTGCGCAGCCACTCCCCTCCCTTCAAGGGGAGGGGCAGGGGTGGGGTCTGTATATTCTTCATTCGCAGGGATTTAGAGACCCCACCCCTCGCTCGGCCGAAGGACGCTTGCAAGGCAAGAACCCCTCCCCTTGCTTCTTATGGTTTTTTCAAAACATATTTAGTTAATATTCTCTAATTGGGCAGGATTTTTTGTTCTGCCCTTTCCC
>JAFZSR010000001.1 GCA_017619275.1 Prevotella sp.
GGGCTGATAGACGTGCTGCACCTCGTAATAATGGGGATGCGGCTTGCGGTCGGGGGCAATCAGTCCGTTAATGCAGAACGCCCCGTCGTTGGGCTGGTCGCCAAAGTCACCACCATATAAAAATGAAGAATGAAGAGTGAAGAGTGAAGAATTTGCTGCCGCATTTGAATCTGCATTACCCGATGCGGTAGCAAATTCTTCATTCTTAATTCTTAATTCTTCGTTTATACCTTGGTCCACCCAGTCCCAGATGGCGGCGCCGCAGATGCTGCTGTCGGCATAAATCACATCCCAGTACTCCTGCAGGTTGCCCACGGAGTTGCCCATGGCGTGGGCATACTCACGCATCATAAAGGGCTTGTCGGTAACCTTCTCGGCATTCTTCCGCAGGTCGTCGGGGTAGAGATAGCTGTCGTCCCAGATGGCGGAATAGCGGCGGTCGCTGTCGTAGAACGGCGGACGCGAGGGGTCGAGTTCGCGTACCTTCTTATACATGGCCTCGATGTTGGGTCCCACCCCACCCTCGTTGCCGAGGCTCCACAGGATGACGCAGGGGTGGTTGAAGTCGCGCTTCACCAGCGACTCGGCACGGTCGACATGGGCCTGCTGCCAAGCCAGGTCCTCGCCCATCTCGTGATTGGCATAGCCATAGCCGTGGGTCTCGTGGTTGGCCTCGTCCATCACATAGATGCCCCAGCGGTCGCACAGCTCGTAGAGGTATTCGCGGTCGGGATAGTGGCTGGTGCGCAGGAAGTTGATGTTCGCCTGCTTCATCAGTCGGATGTCCTCCTCGTAGGTGGCGTCATCCACATAACGGCCTGTGCGGGGATGATGGTCGTGGCGGTTCACGCCGCGCAGCTTCACGTTCTTTCCGTTTATCTTAAACACCTCGCCCACGCACTCCACGCGCTTCACGCCAAAGTGGTATTCAAACGCTTCATTGTCTTTGATGTCCTTTCCTTGCAGTTGCAAAGTGAAGGGATAGAGCCAAGGCTTCTCGGCCGACCACAGGCGAGGGGCTGCACTGTAGTGGAAGCTGAGTTCAACACTGATGGTATCGCCAGCGCCCAGCTTGGGGATACGGTGGTTGGTGACGTTCCGATGATTTGGATTGACATTGACGCCATAAAGTTCGGGACAAGCAATCTGCAGCTGCGCCAACAGGTTCTTGGCGGTTTTCGTGCCGGTATTGCAGACAGACACTTTGGCTTTGACGGTGAACTCCGAGTAGTCGGCGTTGGGGATGGCCTCCACCTGATAGTCGGCGATATGCACCAGCGGGCGCACCCACAGCTGCACCTCGCGGAAGATGCCGCTCAGGCGCCACATGTCCTGGTCCTCCAGATACGAGCCGTCGCTCCAGCGATACACCTCCACAGCCAGGCGGTTGCGGCCTTTGCGGAGGTATTTCGTCACGTCGAACTCTGCCGGCGACATGGAGTTCTGACTATAGCCCACCTTCTGTCCGTTCACCCAGACGTAGAAAGCCGAATGCACGCCGCCGAAGTGGAGAATCAGGTTGTGCTTGAGCATCTCCTTCGTCACGTCGACAAACGTCACGTACGAGCCCACGGGATTACGCCGCTCGTAGGCCGTCCAGTTGCGGGGCGGCTCGCTGGTCACGCTGGGGCGGTTGCGCTGGAAGGGATAGCTGATGTTGGTATAGATGGGCGTGCCGTAGCCCTGCATCTGCCAGTTGCCCGGCACGGCAATCTTGTCCCATCCACTGATGTCGAAGTCCTCTTTATAGAAATCGGCTGGGCGCGCGTCAGGGTCTTTCGACCAATGGAAGAACCACTCTCCATCGAGTGACACAATCTCCTTACACTCCTTCTGCTTCGAGGGCAACTGCAACGTGGCGTGATACGGCAGTTTGTTGATGCCCAGCACTGCCGGGTTCTCCCAATCGTGAACCGGCTGCGCCTGAGCTGCCATCATGGGCACCAAGGCAAGCAATACGGACAATAACCTCATACTATTTCAATATCGTTTCCATCGTTGTTTTCTGGACTTGCATTCCCATGTTCTTGTAGAAGCACAAGGCGGGGTCGTTGCCGTCCCACACGTTCAGCGTGATGTTGTAGCAACCGATGGCCTGGGCATAGTCATGGACGTACTCATACAACGCCTTTCCAATGTGTTTTCCGCGCGCCGCCTCATCCACGCAAATATCATCAATATAGAGCGTCTTGATGCCATACAAGAGTTGGTTTTCCTTCACCTCCGTGATTTGGCAGAAAGCATGGCCCAACACCAAGTCGGCGCCTTCTTCCCCGTTTGCTTCTACATAAACGAAGATGGGCTTGCTGCTGTCGTTGAGCATTGCCTCCAGCTCTTGCTCATTATATTTTGTGGTGTAGGGCTTGAACAAGTCCGGGCGTTTCACATGATGCACCATATTCACCTGATGCAACAGTTTGATGATGCCTTTAATGTCGTTCTTGGTTGCTTTCCTAATCATTTTTCAACATTGTTTTGGTTTGTAGGATAAAACGTTTGATATCGGCTACCTCGGCGGTAGACAACTCAACGATGCAAAATTACATAATAATATCGAGAATATCCGCTGGTCGGTCCTTATTCTTGTTCAGCAATAAATATTTTTAACTATTGGTGGCTGGGGAAAAACTGTCTGCGTCAGTACTTATGCCTTCCAAAATTTTGGTTACGACTTTGAAAAGGGGGGGCAGCCCCGCAGGGGCTAAAAAAAAGGGGGGGGCGCACCCGCAGGGTGCAAAGAATGATATACCCATAATGTAAGATGTAAGATTGTAAGGTTTTTCGTAACTACCCAAGATTTTGGGTAGTTACGTTTGCAAACCTTACAAAATCTCTTTTGTACCTTCGCTGCACTATGCAGCGTTTTGGTCGCTTCCTCCCCCCTTGGGGGGATTTGAGTGGGGCTATTTAATCACCACCGCGCGTCCCTCATGGATGTACAGGCCCTTCGCGGTGGGCTTGCCAGAGAGACGGCGACCGTCGAGGGTGAACCAGGCCTCTGATTGACCGTTATCCATTGACCGTTGACCATTGACCATTGAACATTTTCAATGCCACTGGCTTCGCCGTCGCCGAAGTTCAGCACAAGGGACCTGACGGCTTTGGGGGCGTTGGGGTTCATGGAGAGGCCGTTCTTCAGCTTGAAGTAACCCCTGAAGGAGCCGATGGTCATGGCATCGGAGGGATAGTAGAGATAGTTGTCACTGCCGAGGAAGAGGACGGTGCGGTCGCCAGCGGCGAGGCTGACGGGCGAGGTCGTGCCGATGAAGTCGACGTATTCGGTCGTGGCGGGGTTCGTGGCGGTGGAGATTTCGACGTCCTCGAATGTGGGGTTGACGATTGTCGGATTGTTGGTGTCCTCGTCCCACTTAATGATGTAGGGTGTGCCGGCTACGAGGTTGTCTGTATGGGTGACGCCGTCATAGATGGTGGTGAAGTTCAGCGTCAGCACGCCGTCGGCGAATGTACTGTTGGCTGCGTCGAGGGCCATCACCGTCAATCCATTGCCTTCCAAAGAGTAATAATTACAATAACTATTCCAGTTCACATTGAATGGCAGGCAGATGGTGTTCCATGAGCCGTCCTTATAGAGGGTGCGGCCGGTGAGGGTGTAGTTGTCATCCCACTCATGGTCAGTGCTGCTGCAGACGGCAATGAGGCCCGCGTTGCTGTAGTCGTCGAAGAGGGGGATGGTCTCGGTGCGCACGGTACCGTCGTTGTTACTGACTTCGTCATAGCCTGTGCCGATACCATAAGTTTTCCCATCGCAGGTGCAGCTGTAATAGTAGTTGTGGCTGAAGGTAGCGCTGGCGTATATGCCGGCGATAGCGCCGACATTATCGTTTTCAGAGATGGTGACGCCGACGGCGCGGCAGTGGCTGACGGTGCCGCGGTTCTCGCCCACGATGCCGCCGCTAGAATCGGCTTCACTGAGGGTGGCTGCGCTGGTGCAGCCGTTGACGATGCCGCGATAGTTTCTGCCCACGATGCCGCCATGAAACATGGGATTGCCGCCAACAGAGGCGATTAGGACATCTGCGCAAACGTGGCAGTCCTCGATGGTGCCCCAATTATTGCCCACGATGCCGCCAACTAATTGCTGACCCGCGATGCGGGCATCGGCGAGGATGACGTTCTTGACGGTGCCATAGTTCCGGCCGAAGAGCCCCTGGTAATTATCCTCCGAATAGATGCGGATGCCGCGGATGGTGTGGCCCTGGCCGTCGAACATGCCCCTGAAACTCTCGCTGCCTGTGCCGATGCTTGTGAAGTTTATCTCGGTACTTTCGTCAGCGTCCCAGTCGGAATCGGGGCTATATTCGATGTCGTCACCCAGCACGAAGTGTGTCCCAGAGAACCCATTTCCGCCGTTGACCTCGCTTGCCAGCAGGTCGAGTCCTACGGTGGTTTTGATGACGTAGGGGTGCTCCTCGCTTCCGTCGGCTCCGTCGGCGGTGCCCCATACGGAATAGTCCTGCGCGTGGGTGGTGGCCACGGCGAGGAATGCCACGAGCAGCGTCATGGCTGCCTGCCGGGCAAAATGCCGGATTGCTTTCGTTCTTTTCATTTTATCCAGTTTTAGAGTTGTTTTGCTAAAGAATGTCGGTATTTGGGTACAAAATTACACAAAATTATCGTTTTGGCAAAAGAAAATGAACAAAAATTAAAGCCCCCCCTCAAATCCCCCCAAGGGGGGGGGAAGACACCCCCTTCCCCTCAATCCCCCCAAGGGGGGAGGAAGAAAACAGGATAGATTGTTCTGGAAACAAATTTTATTAATGCTTATTTCTATGCCTGCGGCGCTACGCGAATAACCATAAATGGCCATGAATGTCTCATAAATATTTATTTATGAAAAATTTGTGTTCATTTGCGGATATTTATGTAGCGTCGCAGACAGATAAACATAAATTGCACATTCAAGTATTTCTATGCCTGCGGCTCTACACGAATAACCATAAATGGCCATGAATGTCTCATAAATATTTATTTATGAAAAATTTGTGTTCATTCTTGCGTCCCTTCGGTGGCAAGCGGCAGAGCCGAGCGTTTGCTGGTAGAGGAGCTGGGCTTCGAGCAGACCAGCCATGGTGGTGGTGCCGGCACGGTAGCGGTCGCGGTTTAACCGGAGGTTTTCTTCGGCCTGCTCGAGGCTGCTGCACGCCCCCCGTGCGGTAGGCGAAGCTCGAAGAAGCTTTTGCTGGATGTTGATATACCCCTAATGGTGTAACGGTGTAACGGTGCAATCTCTCGAAATACCCAGAAAATTGGGTATTTCGCGCATTTTTTACTTCAAAATCTTTTTTGTACCTTTGCAGCACTATGCAGAGTGTAACGCTTTTCGACCGACTTTTCTCTCTGCCTTGGTGGTGGCTTTTGCTGCTGGCTTTTGTCCTCGTCGACTTTGGGTTTATCCTTGGCTGGATGGCAAAGTGCATACAGCTGAATAGGCGCAGGCGTTAGCCGCATCGATAGAGAGAATGAATATGCGCGTGCGTGCGACGGCAGCCCCGCAGGGTCATTATATACTGTTCGCGCGCGCACGAGAGGAAACACACAAAAATCGGGCATTTAACATTTTTTTTGTTTGTTCAGATTTGGCGTCGTACCTTCGCACCCGGATGCCGAATGCTGCAATACTGCATTACACCATTAGCCGAAATGCTATAGGGCATTAATGATAATAGTATATTATCATTAAAAGCATTCTCGACTTGCGCAGCCCTGCGCAGCGTCCACCTGACGAGGTGGAAAAACACGAAATGGTGTAACGGTGTAATGGTGCATTGAAGGCTTCCAAGAAAGTCAAACTAAAACCCTCGTTCGGGCGGATTTGCAATCCGACCGCATTGAGTATCAGGATTTTTAATCCAAAAAAGAGCGTTCATCGCATTCTTGGACGAGCTAAGCGTCACCCTTCGGGATGCCGAGCGATAAATGCTTATACTCACAGCGGCTGGATTCTTGCGTCCCTTCGGTGGCAAGCGTCTCGCTTTGCTCGCCGAGCGACAAATCCAGCCGAACGGAGATGTTCATGGATGCGCAGGAGGCCGAGGCGCAAGCCTTCAAACCTCGTGGTATGCAGAAGGCCAACAAGCAGAAATTTGACTTGCTGCCAGAGACATTTACTGTAAACGAGTTGGTGAATGCCGAATTAGTTAAGACGGTTAACAGTGCCTATCCTTTGGTTCTTCGCTGGGAAAAGGCGGGCATAATTCAAAAATTGGAGCGTGGAAAATATAAAAAGGTAACGCCATGTCAGGAGTAAGCAAGCCCCGGGGTATACGTAATTGTAACCCCTTGAACATTCGCAGAAGTCGTTCCAATTGGCAGGGATTGCGCGAAGAGATTACCGATACACAGTTTTGCCAGTTCGTCAGCATGCGCTGGGGATGGCGGGCAGCTTTCAAGCTGCTTTGTGAAACCTACTATGCCCGGTGGAAGCTGCGCACCGTTCGCGAAATCATCAATCGCTGGGCACCAGCCAGCGACGGCAACAACCCTGCGCTCTATGCCGCCCGCGTAGCTACAGGCATAGCCTACGACATGGATAAGCCTCTGCCTGAACCATCGAAGAACCCTGCCCTGTGGCGGCGCTTGGCATGGGCAATGGCAAAGGTTGAAAACGGGAATAGCCCTATGGACTATGAAGAATTACGGCAAGGTTTTGCGCTGTGGTTCAACGACTTACGCAAACGTTAAGTAACTTTTCAAGCGTTTTGTGCAACTAATTGCGCAAAACGCTTGTGCGTTTTTGCGTTTTTTTGTAACTTTGCACTTGATAATTAACCCTATGTTTAACTAAATCCTTTTACCGCTATGTTGAGAATTGACCTCTACAAGAACAAGAATCAGGAAGCTCGCAACTTCGGCAAGGTCTACGGTCGCGTTTCAAACGTGGAACCCATCGACATCGCTGCCCTCTCGAAGCACATCGCCAACCACGGCTCGCCCTTCACGGTCGACACCATCAGTGGCGTGCTCATTGCAGCTGCCCGTTGCATCAAGGAGCTTGCCCTCGACGGCACGCCCGTGAAGATTGACAACCTCTGCATCTTCAAGGCCGCCGTGACCTCGAAGCCCGCCGTCAGCGTCGAGAAGTTCGACCTCGGCGAGCACATCTCGAAGACCCGTCTGCTCTGTCAGGCTACTGGCGCTTGCACGCCCAAGGAGATGAGCGCAGACTCGGCCTACATGTACTCCACGATGGCCCAGCGCCTGAAGAGTGGCGAAGCCACCCTCTCCAGCGAGAAGGGCAAGTACCTCGAAGACGGGGAGTAAGCCATGGGAGCGCCTGGTAAGAAATGGGACTTTTGGATTAGGCTGATAGCCGCCATTGTCTCGGCCATAGCCACCTCACTCGGCGTTTCATCCTGCGTAGGTTGGCTGGCTTGAAAACATATTCTGAAGTTTGTGTGTATTGTTATTGGCTATCTGCCGGGGGCTGTGAAGCTCTCGGCAGATTGTTTTTGTACTGTTTTAAAACGTAACTACCCAAAAAGCTGGGTAGTTACGGAAATGCACCGTTACACCGTTACACCATTAGGGGTATATTATTCTTTGCACCCTGCGGGTGCGCCCCCCCTTTTTTTTAGCCCCTGCGGGGCTGCCCCCCCCCTTTCAAAGTCGTAACCAAAATTTTGGAAGACATAAGTACTGACGCAGACATTCTTCAGACTACGTCATGGTTTTTATAAATTACGTCGTAAGCTATATAAATTGCGTCACGATTTATGTCGATTACGTCGCGATTAAAAACAAAGGAACGTTCCTTTGTTTTGCGCTCGACTTTTCGTCGCTCGACGCTTGCGTCGCTTGCTTTTTGCAAGAACTTTGGCTTCGCCGAAGTTACTGTTACTCGGAAATGAAAAGAAAAGCAAGCTTTCCTTTTGCGTTTCCCTCGTTTTTTCGTAACTTTGCCGCGTAATTGCAATTAACAGACAAAAACATGAAAAAAACACTTTTACTTTTGCTCAGCTTGCTGCCTTGGTGCGTGCAGGCTCAAGAAGACACGGTCGACCCCAATTTCTACATCTACCTGTGCTTTGGCCAGTCGAACATGGAGGGCAACGCGCAGCCCGAGAGCGTTGACCGCACCGGTGTGGACAGCCGCTTCCAGATGCTGGCCACCTGCAACTTCACCAATCCCCGTCGCACGATGGGACAGTGGTACACCGCCACGCCGCCCATCGTCAGCCCCTGGGGTGGTCTGGGCATGGCCGACTACTTCGGCCGCACCATGGTGGCCGCCCTGCCTGCCGATGTGAAGGTGGGCGTGGTGGATGTGGCCATCGGCGGCATCGCCATCGAGGGCTTCATGTCCGACAAGATTGCCGGCATCCTGGCCAGCGCCGAGTCGTGGCAGGCCGAGCGCATCCGCGCCTATGGCAGCGACCCCTACCAGCGACTGGTTGACATGGGCAGGATAGCCCAGCAGAAGGGTGTCATCAAGGGCGTCCTGCTGCATCAGGGATGCTCGAACAATGGCGACCCCAACTGGCCCAACAACGTGAAGAAGATTTACGACAAGATGCTGGCCGACCTGGGCCTCGGCGCCGACAGCGTGCCCCTCTTTGCTGGTGAGACCCTGCGACAGGAGGAGGGCGGTTCCTGCTATGCCCACAACACGCAGGTGAACCGCTTGCCACAGGTGATTCCCACGGCTCACGTCATCTCGTCGCTCGGCTGCCCCGGCAACGGACAGGACCCCTGGCACTTCAGCGCCGTGGGCTACCGTATCATGGGCAAGCGCTACGCCCTGAAAGCCCTCGAGGTGATGGGACGTGAGCAGAAGGCCGACCCCGACTACCAGATGCCCACCAACCTGAAGAAGTTCTTCGCTGCCAAGAGCATCAGCCTGGGCAGCTATGTGGAGGCCATTCCCGGACAGCGCATCTCGCCCATCACGGCCACCTTCGAGGATAACCACAAGGAGGAGGTGTCGGCCGACGTCAGCTTCAGCAGCGATGTCTTCACCTTCGACGAGAATGGTGCGCTCGCCATCAACCAGGTGGGCACTGGAACGGCACAGGCCATCTACACCGACTTCACCCGCCAGCAGACCACGGCATCGTTCGACATGAAGGTCACCTTCTTCCCCTTGGGCCAAGACTTCATCCAGAAGATTGCGGGCACCCTGTCGTACGACGAATCTACGCACACCCTGCAGATGCGCCCCAACAGTCAGGCCGGATGGCACTATTCGAAAGGTGCCGACATGTCGGGCTATAAATTCCTGGTCGTGAAACTGAAGCAGGAGCAGACCTGCGACGCCCAGATTCGCATCTTCGACAAGGACAACATCAACGGCGCCAGCTACAAGGACACCATCAACACCCGCACCTTGGTGAGCATCCCCTTGCAGAACATGGTGTATAACAAGAGCGGCGCCAAGATCGACCCTGCCCACATCTACTATGTCGTCATCCGTGGCTTCAAAGTGGGCGAGCTGGCCATCGACGACATCTTCCTCAGCAACGACGATGCCTACGACACCGGCATCACCGACGTTGAACGTGCAACGATGAACGATGAACGTTATTACGACCTGCAGGGACGCCCCATCAACGTTAATCGTTTACGCAAAGGACTCTACATCCATAACGGCAGAATCATACAGCAATAACCAACACAGCAACGACATGAAACGCATCCACCGCACCATCCTACTGGCCGCTGCCCTGATGGCCGCCGTCACGGCCAGCGCCTGGCAAGGCTCGTCGCCCAACGGCAAACTGAAAATGAACGTCAACGACGGGCGCTGCACCCTCACCTGGCAGGGGCAGAAAGTCATGGACATCGAAATTGGCAACGAAGCGACCCAAGTCGTGAAGATGATAAGAGAACGCAAGATCAAGGCCGACTACAAGATGCTGGCCGGCAAACGCCTTCACTGCACGAACAAGGGTCATGAATACCGCATTGGCAACATGGTGTTCCGTCTCTACAACGACGGACTGGCCTTCCGCTACGAATCGCCCGCCAAAGAGCAGGCCGCCTACATCATTCCCGAAGGCACGAAACGGTGGATGCAGCAATGGTCCGACGGCTACGAAGGCTTCTTCCCGCTGTCGACCACCAATCAGGTGAAAGCCACGGGCGGCTTTGGCGGTTCTTCCGTCTTAAACAGGCTTAACAACCGCTGGGGCTATCCCCTGCTGATGGAGCCTTCCGACGGCGTGTTCGCCCTCATCACCGAGGCGAACATCGAGAAGGGGCAGAGCGCGTCGTGCCTCTTCAACGACGGCGAGCGCTTCCGTGTGGTGCCCGACGAGGGCGACAACAAAGGGCACTCGCCCTGGCGTGTGGTCATCATCGGCACGCTGGAAGACATCGTGCAGTCGACGCTGGTGACCGACGTGAGCGACCCCAGCAAGATTGCCGACACCTCGTGGATTCATCCCGGCGTGGTGTCGTGGGTGTACTGGGCCTATAACCACGGCTCCAACGACTACAACATCATCAAGAAGTATGTCGACATGGCCGCCACCCTGCGCCTGCCCTACGTGCTCATCGATGCCGAATGGGACGAGATGAAGGACGGCAAGACCGTGGAGGACGCCGTCAATTATGCCCTGTCGCAGGGCGTGAAGCCCATGATTTGGTACAACTCCTGCGTGGGCTGGATCAACGGCGCACCGGGGCCGAAATTCCGCCTGAACAAGCCCGAGGACCGCGAGAAGGAGTTTGCCTGGTGCGAGAAGATTGGCGTGGCCGGCGTGAAGATCGACTTCTTCAGCGGCGACAACCAGCTGAACATGGACTACTGCCAGGACCTGCTGGAGAGTGGCGCCCGCCATCACCTGCTGATGAACTTCCACGGTGCCACCATCCCGCGTGGATGGCAGCGCACCTGGCCCAACCTGCTGTCGACGGAGGGCGTCTACGGTGCCGAGTGGTACAACAATGTGCCCACGTTCACCAAGCGCGCCGCAGCCCACAACGCCACCCTGCCCTTCACCCGCAATGTCGTCGGTCCCATGGACTACACGCCCTGTGCCTTCAGCGACTCGCAGCATCCGCACATCACCACCCATGCCCACGAGCTGGCGCTGACGGTGCTCTTTGAGAGCGGCTTGCAGCACTTGGCCGACCGCCCCGAGAGCTTCCTGGCACAGCCGCAGGAGGTGCAGCAGTTCCTCTCGGAACTGCCCAACGTGTGGGACGACACCCGTCTGCTGAGCGGCTATCCCGGCGAGTATGTGGTGATGGCCCGCCGCAGCGGAAAGACCTGGTATGTGGCTGGCATCAACGGCTCCGACGAGGAGCAGACGCTTGCCCTGCCTTGGCAGAAGGCCTTCAAGAAGATGCGCTCTGCCCAGGCCTTCCTCGACGGCCCCAGCCAGCAGCAGCCTTGGAACATTAATTCCATCACCCAGCTGCCCACCCAAGTAACCTGCCAGCCCCGCGGCGGGTTCCTCTTCGTGGTACGCTGAGGAAGGGAGAAGTAAGAAGTGAAAAGTGAGAAGTGTGGTTACTTTGCCTCTTATTGAGGGTGTAACCACACTTCTCACTTCTTACTTATCTCCGTTCAGCCGGATTTGCAATCCGGCTGCATTGAGTATTAGGATTTTTAATCCGAAAAGAGCGTTCTTCGCATTGCAAATGCTGATACTCACAACAGCCGGATTGCAAATCCGGCTGAACGGATACTTATCACATATAAGCGCTTACTTCATCATCACCTTATGGCTCTTGCCACCCACGGTCATGATGTTCAGACCGCGCTGCGGAGCCTGCAGACGGCGACCGTCGAGGCTGTAGAAGGCGGCGGGCTGACTGGTGTGACCGTTCTCGCTGACACCCTCGATACCCAGCATCTCCTCGCTGTCGTAGGAAAGGCGGAAGTTGTCGACCTTGAACCATCCCTGACCGTTGATACCACCGTCGGCGAAGGTCAGGCCCTCGGCATTCACGCCGTTGGTGCGGAATCCAATCACGGCGATGCCATCATCGTCCACGTCGAACTGCACGCTCATGGGATGCAGCAGGTCGCTGTTCTCCAGACCGGGCTGCTCTGGGGCACACACCCATCCAGCATAGGTGAGCACACGGGCGTTCAGGGCGTCGGCGGGCATGTTCAGCTCGCTGTAGGCATCCTCCGTGCCCCACATCTGCACGTTGCTGTTGCCAAAGATGCGCTGGGTGGTGGTGTTGTCGCCGGCCCAGTTGTATTGCACCATCACGTCGGCCTGCACGGTGTAGGCACCCTTGGGCAGATGCGTCAGAGTCTGGCTCAGCTCCACTTCGGGAATGTTCGAATTCCAGATACCCCAAACATGAGTACCATCGGTGTACTGGTGCTCAATCACCGTTCCGTCTTCCAGCTCCACGTTGATGTTGTCGCCATTGTTGATGGCACACCAACCGCCGCTCACGGTCAAAGCCTCAAGGCCGTTCACCTTCAGCGTCCATCCGTAGGGTGCAGCCACGGCACCGTCGCTGGGCGTGTTGTTCTGGTTGCTCAGGTCTTCGAAGCTGGGGTTCTTCAGGGCGTAGGTGATGTCGCCGATGGTGATGGCGTTGGCCTTCACCAATTCGATGGCGGCATTGATCTCAGCGATGATGGCATCAATCTCGTCCACACCAGCCTCAGCCATGTCGTACATGTCCTGGGCTTCCATGAGCAGGTCGCCCAGGTCCTCGGCTGCCATGCCGTTGGGATATTCCACCAGTACGGCCGCAGCCTTCAGGATAGCCTCGTCCAGACGCTCGTAGGCAGCAATCGAAGCCTGCACGGCGGGATAGATGTCCTTCAGCTTCACGATGGCGTCGATGATCTCCTGCTGCGTGCTGCCAGCGCCGATGTTGCCCTGCAGCAGCTCCTCGAGCTGCTCGCTCAGGCTCTTCTGCATCCAACCCACGTTGCTATACATGGCTGCAAAGTGGTCGTAGATGGCCAGTGCGTCGTCCTGAATGTAGCCTTCCTTGTAGATGCGGAAGTTGTCGAGCTTGAACCATCCGTCGCCACCGGCGCCGTTGCTGGCGTCGCGGAAGGCAGCGGCAATGTTGCCGTCGGTGCGCAGTCCGAAGGTGAGCGTTCCATCGTAGACAAAGGCGCGCACCGTCATCTCCTGCAGTAAGCGGTCGGTCACAGGCTCCTCCAGTCCTTCGAAGCCATACACCTCGCCCTGGTCGAGCAGCTCCTCGTTGTATTCATAGTCGGCACCGAAGTACTTGGCATTCAGGTTGCCGAAGATGCGCTGTGTGGTACGGCGCGAGCCACCACCGTTGGCACCCACCATCACGGCAGCAGCCACGGTGTAGGAGCCGTTCTCCAGGCCCGTAAGGGTTTGCGACACCTCGTATTTGGGAATGCCGCCATTCCAGATACCAAAGGCATACTTGCCGTCGAGGGCACCCTCGGCGTCGTCGTTGATGCCGTGCCAAGCGGTGATGCCGGCGGCGCGCACCTCCTCGGCAGTCACCACCTGCTGACCGTTCACAAAGACGTTCCATCCTGTGGGAGCGGCCGACACGCTGCTCGTCATCTGTCCGTTCTGCGACGAGAGGTCCTCGAAGCTGTTGTTCTCAATGAGCAGCGTCAGGTCGTCGGAGCCAGATGCGTAAGCCTTCACAGCCTCCTTCAGGTTGTCAAGAGCGGCCTGCAGGTCGGCGGGGTCGTTGCTGGTGTTGAACACCACGGTAGCCCTTTCGATGGCCTCGACCAGCACAGTGCTCGGCGTGCCGCTGGCCAGCAGGTCGATGGCACTCTTGATTTCCTTGTAGAGGTTCATCTTGGCGTTGATGATGGCCCTGGCGGCTGCCAAGTCGTCTTCGGTAAAGTCGGCCTTCTCATAGTAAGGCAGGGCGGCATCGTAGGCCCCCTTGAAGCCCACGCCGTAGTCGGGATCATCCAGGTAGTTCTCCTCAATGTCCTGCAACAGGGCATAGAGCTCCACCTTCACCGAGTAGGCGGGCACATCGTCGACGGTGAGGAAGGCCCAGTAGCGCGAAGCCGTGGTGTTGGGCACCAGGAATCCCCACTCGTCGAGCAGGGGCTCGCCGTCTTCGTCGCGCTGCACGTCGCCATAGTAGTCGGGATACCATTGTCCGCCATACATAGGCTCGTTGATGATAGGATACTGGTTGCCGGCATTCTGGTGCAGGTAGCCGTTCTCCACATACTCATTGCCATGGCCTCCGGCGGCCTTTAGCAGGTAGAAGCCCTGCACGTCGGATTTCTCCAGCACCCAGTAGGCGGGTGCATCGAGCGTGGCGTTGATGTTACAAGTGCCGTTGGGGATGCCCATGTAAGTGGTGTCGTAGTAGGTGTTGCTACCAAACGAGCGGCCATCCTCGCCATTGTCAACCGAGAAGTACCAGGTGCCGTCTTCGGCCTGATGAGCCGTGAAGACATTGTCGGCATAGTGCGAGGCATCCAGCGAGAGGTAGTAGAAAGCGCCGTCCCAACTGGTGCGGCTCCAATAACTGGTGGGATTGGTGCGACTGGCTAGGATGTAGGTGCCGCCATCCACGGGTGTCTGGGCGTAGGGGAATTCTACGGCCATTGAACTCTGGGCGCATAGCAGCATCAAAGCTGCAGCCGCCATCTTCAGGTAGTGGTTGTTCATAAGCAATAATTTGTTAGTTATTAATTAAATAGTTAGAATGACTGGGCAAAGATACATCATTATTTCCATTTACCCAAATTTTGTTGCGTAAATCTTGCGCTCGCCCCTCAAAAAAACTGTTACCGACGGTTATAAAAATCAACGAAAACAAGGCAGAAAAAAATCTCGTACGAGATTTTTTCAAAAGTCGTTACCGTTTTTAAAAAAGTCGTTACCAATATTTCATAAGCCGCCTTTAACAATATTTATCAGGTTTTTTGCGTTGGTTTCATATACATTCAGTAAATTTGCATCCCAAGAGCTAAAAACCTTTATCGACATGAAAACAACAAAATCATCGAAGCAACTGATGCAGTTGGAGGAGCAGTATGGCGCCCACAACTATCACCCACTGCCCGTGGTGCTGCACCGAGGAGAGGGCATCTACGTCTGGGACGTGGAGGGAAAGAAATATTTTGATTTCCTCAGCAGCTACTCGGCTGTGAACCAGGGCCACTGCCATCCGCGCATCGTGAAAGCGCTGAAAGACCAAGCCAACGTGCTCTGCCTCACCAGTCGCGCATTCTACAACGATGCCCTGTGCGAATATGAACAGTTTATGCACGAGTACTTCGGCTACGACCGCGTGCTGCCCATGAACACGGGCGCCGAGGGCGTGGAGACGGCACTGAAGCTGGCCCGCCGCTGGGGCGCCGTGAAGAAGGGCATCCCCAACGAGCAAATCAAGATAATCTGCTGCGAGGGCAACTTCCACGGTCGCACCGTGACCGTCATCACCATGAGCAACGACCCCAGCAGCTACGACAAGTATGGCCCGCTGACGCCGGGCTTCATCCGTATACCTTATAATAATGTGGAGGCCCTGCACCAGGCACTGGAGGAATATGGGCCGGAAGTGGCAGGCTTCATCGCCGAGCCCATCCAGGGCGAAGCGGGTGTCTTCGTGCCCGACGACGGCTATCTGAAGCAGTGCTACGACCAGTGCCACCAGTATAATGTGCTCCTCATCGCCGACGAGGTGCAGACGGGCATCGCCCGCACGGGCCGCATGCTCTGTTCGGAGCACGATGGTGTGCGCCCCGACATCGTGGTGCTGGGCAAGGCGCTGGGCGGCGGCGTGCTGCCCGTGTCGGCTTGTCTGGCAGACGACGACATCATGCTGAACATCCGTCCGGGCGAGCACGGCTCAACCTTCGGCGGCTTCCCACTGGCAGCCCGCGTGGCCGTGGAGGCGCTGAAGGTGGTGAAAGACGAGCACCTGGTGGAGAACGCCGAGAAGATGGGTCGCATCTTCCGCGAGGAAATCAGGAAGATCGACTCGCCGTTCATCGTCGAGGTGCGCGGCCGTGGTCTGCTCAACGCCATCGTCACCCGTCCCATCAATGGCAAGACGGCCTGGGATATCTGTCTGCAGATGATGGAGCGCGGACTGCTGGCCAAGCCCACCCACGACGACATCATCCGCTTCGCACCGCCGCTCTGCATCAACGAGGAGCAACTGCGCGAGGCTATCGACATCATCCGCGAGACATTCGAAATCATTTAACAACGGATTAAAACGAATTACACGGATTTCACAGATAATCATCGGTCACATCAAAAACAATCCGTGAAATAAATAAAAATCCGTACAATCCGTATAATCCGTCTTAATCCGTTGTCTATTAAAAATAATGTGTGTATGAAGCAAACAACCAGTCATGTGCTCATGGTGCGCCCCGCGCAGTTCGGCTTTAACGAGCAGACGGCACAGAACAACGTCTTCCAGCAGCGCGTAGCAGCAGCCGACGCCGTAGCGCAGAAAGCTGTGGAGGAGTTCGACGCCTTTGTGCAGCTGCTGCGCGACAATGGCGTGCAGGTCACCGTGGTGCAGGACACACCAGAGCCGCCCACGCCCGACAGCATCTTCCCCAACAACTGCTTCTCGGTACATGGCGATACGCTGGTGCTCTACCCCATGTTCGCCCCCAACCGGCGACTGGAACGCGACAAGCTCAGCGAAGTGCTTCAGGTAAATCAGTTCAAGCGAGTGCTACACCTTGAGGACCTGGAGGAATTCAACAGCTACTTAGAGGGCACGGGCTCGTTAGTCCTCGACCGTCAGCACCAGATGGCCTACGCCTGTCTGTCGCCGCGCACCAGTCGCAACACGCTTGACCTGTGGGCAAGCGAGATGGACTACCACTGTTTTGCCTTCCACAGCCAGGACGAACAGGGGAGACCCATCTACCACACGAATGTGATGATGCACGTAGGCACGCACCAGGCCGTGGTCTGCCTCGACAGCATCCACGACGAGGCTGAGCGGACAGCGCTTCTGGCCCATCTGCAGAACGACGGCAAGGAGGTAGTGCCCATCACCCTGACGCAGATGCACCATTTCGCCGGTAACATGCTGGAGTTGCATAACAACCGTGGCGAGCACCTGCTCATCATGAGCCAGACGGCCCGAAATTCGCTCACCGCCGAACAAACGGTCATGCTCTCGAAGCACACCCGCATCCTCTCCCCCGATATTCACACCATCGAGACCGTAGGCGGCGGCAGCGCCCGCTGCATGATGGCAGAACTTTTCCAATAAAAACCTATTAACCCCATTAATCCCATAAGAATGAACAATTCAATCATTACCTTCCCCCTGCCGGCCAACGAGCCGGTGAAAGCCTATCTGGCAGGCTCGCCAGAGCGTATCGAACTTGAAAAGGAGCTGGAGCGCCAGAAGAACATCGTAGTCGACATCCCCATCATCATCGGCGGTAAGGAAATCCGCACCGGCGACACGGGCACCGTCACCTGTCCCCACGACCACCAGCATGTGCTGGCCACCTACCACAAGGTGGGCCGCAAGGAGATTGAACTGGCCGTAGAGACCGCCATGAAGGCCTGGGCCGAGTGGAGCCGCACGCCGTGGACTACCCGCGCCGCCATCGTGATGAAGATGGCCCACCTGCTGGCCACCAAGTATCGCCCCATCATGAACGCCGCTTGCATGCTGGGCCAGAGCAAGAACTTCTACCAAGCCGAAATCGACTCCGCCTGTGAGACCATCGATTTCTTCCGCTACAACGTGCACTACGCCTCGAAGATTTATTCCATGCAGCCCAAGGACGGTGTCGGCCAGCTGAACCACACCGAGTATCGCCCGCTGGAGGGCTTCGTTCTCGCCGTGACGCCGTTCAACTTCACCAGCATCGCCTCGAACCTCTGCCTCACGCCTGTGCTGATGGGTAACGTCGCCCTGTGGAAGCCTTCGACGACGGCCCTCCTGTCGAACTACTACCTGATGCAGCTCTACAAGAAGGCCGGCCTGCCCGACGGCGTGGTGAACTTCCTGCCCGGCAGCGGCGCCCTCATCGGCGAGGTGGCCACGCAGAGTAAGCACTTCGCTGGCATCCACTTCACCGGCAGCACCGCCACCTTCAAGAGCCTCTGGCAACAGGCTTGCAAGAACCTCGACCGCTATGTGAGCTATCCCCGACTGGTGGGCGAGACGGGCGGCAAGGACTTCATCTTCGTACATCCCTCGGCCGACCCGAAGGCCGTGGCCACGGCTGCCTTCTGTGGCGCCTTCGAGTTCCAGGGACAGAAGTGCTCGGCCGCCAGCCGCATGTATATCCCGAAGAGCCTCTGGCCCGAGGTGCTGGAGGATGTCCGCCGCATGTGCGCAGAAATCAAGATGGGCGACGTGTGCGACCCGCAGAACTTCGTGAACGCCGTCATCGACGAGGCATCCTTCGACAAGTGCAAGTCGTACATCGACTACGCTGCCCAGTCTGCCGACGCGAAGATTGTCATCGGCGGCAAGTGCGACAAGAGCGTGGGCTGGTTTGTGGAGCCAACGGTCATCGAGACCTCCGACCCGCACTTCATGTCGATGGAAGAAGAGATCTTCGGCCCCATCCTCACCGTCTATCCCTACGACGACGACAAGGTGGAGGAGGCCGTGAAGCTCTGCGACGAGACCTCGCCCTACGGCCTCACGGGTGCCGTCTTCGGTCGCGACCGCATGGCCGTGGAGAAGATCACGGAGCAGCTGAGCTATGCCGCCGGCAACTTCTACATCAACGACAAGCCCACGGGAGCCGTCGTCGGCATGCAGCCCTTCGGCGGCGCACGCGCCAGCGGCACCAACGACAAGGCAGGCGGCGAGTTCAACCTGCTGCGCTGGATCACGCCGCGCGTCATCAAGGAAACGCTGCTGTCGCCTACCGACTATAGGTACACATATATGAAATAAAAAAAGCCAGCGGACCCTCCCCCCCCAGCCCCTCCCTGGAGGGAGGGGAGTAGTTAGAAACACCACCTACAACAAGAAAGAATAAAAAGGAGGAGCAACGAAAAAGCAATGGCAAAAGAAACAGCAAAACTAACCACTCCCCTCCCTCACAGGGAGGGGCCGGGGGTGGGTCTGGATTTGAAGGGCGGGGTTTCCGTCTCTTCCGAGACTGGTCGCCTCCGCGCCGTACTCCTCCACCGCCCCGGCGTGGAGATTGAGCGGATGACGCCGCTGAACTGTGCGCATGCCCTGTATAGCGACATCCTCGACCGCATGAACGTCGATATCGAGTACGACCGCTTCAGGGGCGTGCTGGAGAAGTGGGCGAAGGTGTACTACGTGCAGGACATCCTGGAGCAGCTGCTGCAAGACGATGCGATACGCGAGCACCTGGTGACGGAGAGCGTGTTCAACTACGGCCACCGCCCCATCAAGCTCTCGGGGAGCGTCAACGACCGACTGGCCGAAGAGCTGATGGGCATGACGCCCCAGAAGCTCGCCCGCACGCTCATCGAGGGATATGAAGACCCGCAGTGGGCGGGGCAGGACAACAACCGCTACCTGTTGGAGCCGCTCTATAACTTGCTGTTCACGCGCGACGCCTCCAGCACCATCTACGACCGCGTGCTCATCAACTCGATGTCGTTCGAGGTGCGCGAGCGCGAGTCGCTCATCTACGAGGCCATCTTCCGCAACTACTTTGGCGTGCAGACGCTGAACGCTGCTGCCTGGAACCCCAGGGCACGCACCGAGGGCGGCGACATCCACATAGCCGCCCCCGACCTGCTGGTCGTCGGCGAGGGCGTGCGCACCAACGCCAAGGGCATCGAATACCTGGCGCAGACCTTTGCCAAGGAGCGGCAGGAGCCGTTCTACATCCTGGTGCAGGAGCTGCCGCGCGAGCCGGAGTCGTTCATCCACCTCGACATGGTGTTCACCTTTCTGGGCCAGCACGAGTGCATGGTGTTCGAGCCTATGCTGCGCAAGCAGGGACTCTTCGCCGGCTGTGACACCACGCTCATCACCATCAAGAATGGGCGCATCAGCTACCGCCCCGTGAGCGACCTGCTGGCCGGGCTGCGCCATCTCGACTGGGAGATGGAGCCTATCTACGGTGGCGGCTACGACCCATGGGTGCAGCTGCGCGAGCAGTGGCACAGCGGGGCGAACTTCTTCTCGCTCGGCGACGGCAAGGTGCTGGGCTATCGCCGCAACGCCTACACCATCGAAGCCCTCGACCGTGCCGGCTATGCCGTGCTGCAGGCCAAGGACATCTGCAGCGGCAAGGTGCTCATGGACGACTACCCGAAGTTCGTGGCCGTCTTCCCCGCCAGCGAGCTTCCCCGCGCGGGTGGCGGCGCCCGCTGCATGACCATGCCTATCTGGCGAGAGTGAAAAACGTTGAACGATGAACATTGAACGATGAACGATAAGCGTTGAACAACCTATAAACCAACAGAACTTAACTCCCCCAACATGGAAAAAACCATCACCATACGCTGCCGCAACAATGGGCAGACCACAGAGGTGCCCATAGGCAGCTCGCTGGAAGAAATCTACCAACTGCTGGGCCTTCAAATGGAGCTGCCCCCCATCATCGCCCATGTGAACAACAAGGTGGAAGGCATGCACTACCGCCTCTACAAGCCCAAGGACGTGGAGTTTCTCGACATCACCTCCGAGAGCGGTCTGCGCACCTACACCCGCACGCTCTTCTTCGTGCTGTGCAAGGCTGCGCACGAATTGTGGGAGGGATGCAAGGTGACGATTGACATCCCCGTGTCGAACGGCTACTACGTCGACCTGCAGCTGGGGCGGCCCGTCACCCTCGACGATGTGGGACCGCTGCGCCGTCGCATGCAGGAAATCATCGACCAAGCCCTACCCATCCGTCGACACGAGACCACCACCGAGGAGGCCATACGCATGTTTGAAGAGCAACGTTCCTCCTCGAAGGTGAAGCTGCTGAAGGGGCTGGGCGAGCTCTACACCACCTACTACAATCTGGATGGCTACACCGACTACTACTACGGCGCACTGCTCACCAACACCAGCCAGCTCTATCTCTTCGGACTGGAGAAATACTACGACGGCATGCTGCTGAGGCTGCCCTCGCAAAGCAATCCCAACGAACTCAACGAGATGGTGATGCAGGACAAGATGTTTGGCATCTTCAAGGAGCACCACCGCTGGCAGGACATCCTGCAACTGCGCACCATCGGCGACCTGAACGACGCCATCGACAAGGGCTACACCCCGCAGCTCATACAGGTGAGCGAGGCCTTGCAGGAGAAGAAGATCTCGCAGATGGCCGACGACATCGCACGCCACAAGGGAACCCGACTGGTGCTCATCGCCGGCCCCTCGTCGAGCGGAAAGACCACCACCTGCAAGCGCATCAGCGTGCAGCTCGGCGTCAACGGCATCATGCCCATCAACATCTCGCTCGACGACTATTTCGTAGACCGCGAGAACACGCCACGCGACGAATCGGGCGACTACGATTTCGAGCACTTGCACGCCCTCAACCTCGACCTCTTCAACGAGCAACTCAACGCCCTCTTCCGAGGCGAGGAGGTGGAGCTGCCTCGCTACGACTTCGCCACCGGACGCTCGCTGATGAGCGGCAAAAAGCTGCGACTGGCCGACGATGCCGTGCTGGTGGTGGAAGGCATACACGCCCTCAACCCCGAGCTCACGGCCAGCATCCCGCAGGAACTCATCTACCGCGTCTATGCCTCGGCACTCACCACCCTGCTCTTAGACAACCACAACTACATCCCCGCCACCGACAACCGTCTGCTGCGCCGCATTATCCGCGACCACAAGTACCGTGCTGTCAGAGCCGTGGAGACCATCCGCCGGTGGCCGTCGGTGCGCAAGGGCGAGAACCGCTGGATCTTCCCCTATCAGGAGAACGCCGACCAGATGTTCAACACCGCCATGCTCTTCGAGTTGGCCGTCATCAAGGGCCAGGCCGAGCCACTGCTGGAGCGCGTGCCCGAGAACTGCCCCGAATATGCCGAGGCCTACCGTCTGCGCAAGTTCCTGCACTACATACACCCCATCCCCGAAGACCAGATACCACCCACCTCGCTGCTCCGCGAGTTCCTGGGAGGGTCCTCGTTTGTGTATTAAAAAGCCTCACCCCCTGCCCCTCTCCGATTGGAGAGGGGAGTATATACACTCTTCAACCAAAAGCAAATGAAGCCTGGCCAAACGCAAGAACTATCTACTCCCCTCTCCAATCGGAGAGGGGCTGGGGGTGAGGCTGAGGCCAGTCGTATATTAAAGGGCTACATACGCTACCTGAAACTGCAGCGCAGCATGTCGGCCAACACGCTCGACGCCTACCAGCGCGACGTCGACAAACTGTTGGTCTTCCTGCGCAACCGAGGCAAATGGTCGAATGGTCCACAGAGTACACAAAATTCACAGAAAAATTCTGAGTCCTCCGTGGTTATTCGTCCACAGAGTACACAGAGTTCACAGAAAAATTCTGAGTCCTCTGTGTCTTCCGTGGATATTCGTCCACAGAGTACACAGAATTCACAGAAAAATTCTGAGTCCTCTGTGTCCTCCGTGGATATTCGTTCACAGAGTACACAGAATTCACAGAAAAATTCTGAGTCCTCTGTGTCCTCCGTGGATATTCGTTCACAGAGTACACAGAATTCACAGAAAAATTCTGAGTCCTCTGTGTCTTCCGTGGACATGAGTCCACAGAGCAAACAGAATAATTCTGATTCTTCCGTGTCCTCAGTGGACAATTTAGCCAAGCTGATTACCGATGTGGAGCTGTCCGACCTGCAAGCCTTTGCTGCCGGACTGCACGACATTGGCATCGGCCCCCGCTCGCAATGCCGCATCCTCAGCGGCGTGCGCTCCTTCTATCGCTATCTCGTCCTCGACGGCTACATGGAGCAGGACCCCACCGAGCTACTCGAAAGCCCTGTACTGGGCGAGCACCTGCCCGAGTTCCTCACGCCCGCCGAGGTGGACCTGCTCGAAGACTCCTTCGACCTCTCCGTGCCCGAAGGCCACCGCAACCGAGCCATCGTCGAGGTGCTCTTCTCCTGCGGACTGCGTGTCAGCGAGCTGGTGACGTTGAAGTGGAGCCAGCTCTACGACAAGGAGCGCTACCTGCGCATACTCGGCAAGGGGCAGAAAGAGCGGCTGGTGCCCATCTCCGAGCGCGCTCTGCACGAGATAGAGAACTACCTGCCCTGGCGCAGCTCGCTAAAGATAAAGCCCGGCGAAGAGGACTACGTCTTCCTGAACCGACGCGGCGCCCACCTCACCCGCACCATGATCCTCATCATGCTGAAGCGACAGGCCGCCGAGGCGGGCATCAAGAAAACCATCTCGCCCCACACCCTGCGCCACAGCTTCGCCACCGCCCTGCTCGAAGGCGGCGCCGACCTGCGTGTCATCCAGGCGCTGCTGGGCCACGCCAGCATTGGCACCACCGAAATCTACACCCACATCTCCATCCAAACGCTGCGCCGCGAGGTGCTTGAACACCACCCCCGCAACATCCGCAACAGCGGAAAAAGCGGAGGAACTTTTTAAGCAGGTAACGCTTTTCCAAAATTCGGTAACGACTTTTTTCAAAAAACTAACGACTTTTGAAAAAATCTCATACGAGATTTTTGTCCCCTATATCGGGCGCTTATTTTCAACAAGTTACAAAACGGCAAAAAAATGCGGAAAGCATTCAAGAAATAACGGTTTTTCTTTGCTGTTCTCATTCTTTTTCACTATCTTTGTACCCAATTATGAAGACATTCGAAGAATTAGGCGTGAGCGCCCCCATCAGGCGCGCCATTGAGGAGATGGGCTTCGTGAGCCCCATGCCCGTGCAGGAGGCGGTGATTCCCTTCCTGCTTGAGGGACAGCAAGACGTGATTGCACTGGCACAAACAGGAACCGGCAAGACGGCCGCCTTCGGCATCCCGCTGCTGCAGCGGCTCGACACGGAGCGACGCGACACGCAGATGCTGGTGCTGAGTCCCACGCGCGAGCTATGTCTGCAGATTACCGACGACCTGCGCGACTTCTCGAAGCACATGGAGGGCGTGCACGTGGAGGCCGTCTACGGCGGTGCGGCCATAGAACCACAGATGCGTGCCCTGCGCAAGGGCGTGAACATCATCGTGGCCACGCCGGGACGCCTCATCGACCTGAAGAACCGGGGCTTCGCACACCTGGAGAATATTACCAACATCGTGCTCGACGAGGCCGACGAGATGCTCAACATGGGATTCTCGGAGGCCATCGGCGAAATCTTCCAGTCGCTGCCCGAGGAGCACGCCACACTGATGTTCTCGGCCACGATGAGCCGCGAGGTGGAGAAGGTGGCCAAGAACTACCTGAAGGACTATGAGACCATCGTGGTAGGCAGCCGCAACGAGGGTGCGGAGAACGTGAACCACGTGTACTACATGGTACAGGCCAAGGATAAGTACCTGGCCCTGAAGCGCATCGTGGACTACTACCCGAAAATCTTCGCCATCATCTTCTGCCGCACTAAGATAGAGACGCAGGAGATTGCCGACAAGCTGATCAAGGACGGCTACAACGCCGAGTCGCTGCACGGCGACCTGAGCCAGCAGCAGCGCGACCTGACGATGCAGAAGTTCCGCCAGCACCTGACGCAGCTGCTCGTGGCCACCGACGTGGCAGCACGCGGACTCGACGTGGACGACCTTACGCACGTGATCAACTTCGGACTGCCCGACGACATTGAGAACTACACCCACCGCAGCGGTCGCACAGGGCGGGCCGGCAAGAAGGGCACCAGCATCAGCATTGTGCACCTAAAAGAGAAGCACAAGATTCGCAACATTGAAAAGGAGATTGGGAAGAAGTTCGTGGAAGAACCCATCCCTACGGCAGAGGACATCTGCAAGAAGCAGCTCTACAAGGTGATGGACCAGATAGTGAAGACCGACGTGGACGACGAGGAGATTGCCCCCTTCATGCAGGACATCAACCGCTATTTCGAATACATCGACAAGCAGGAAATAATTAAGAAGATTGTTTCCATGGAGTTTGGTCGCTTCCTGGCCTACTATGCCGACGCGCCTGAGATAGAGAAGGTGGAAACGTCGAAGGCCAAGGGACAGGGCTCAAAGTCGACCGTTCAAACCGACCGCCAGAAGCGGATGAACAAAGCGCAGCCCGGCTATCACCGCCTGTTCATCAACCTGGGCAAGCGCGACGGCTTCTACCCCGGCGAGCTGATGCAGACGCTCAACCGCTATGTGGGCGGACGGCAGGAGGTGGGGCACATCGACCTGCTCGACACCATCAGCTACTTCGAGGTGCCCGAGAAAGACGCCCGCAAGGTGATGACCCAGCTCACTGGCATTCGTTATCATGGGCGCACGGTGCGCTGCAACAGCGAGGACGAGAAGACCGAGGCGCCCGCACGAGGCGCAAGAAACGGCGATTTCATCGACAGGAGCTACGCTAAGAAACGTCAGCGTCCCTCCTCTCCCGATGATTTCATGCCCGCCAAGCGAGCAAAGAAATATAGCAAAGACGACTGGAAAGAGCTGATGCGGGGTGGGCGCAACAAGGAACTGCGTGGCGAGGAACCCGACTTCAGCGAAGAGGGTTGGGCACGCAGGAAACCAAAAAAGAAGAAATAAGAATCCCCAAACGGTCGTAAAACCCCAAAGAGATTATTAAGACCAATTTGTGATAAACGACGCGCAGCCACTCCCCTCCCTTCAAGGGGAGGGGCAGGGGTGGGGTCTGTATATTCTTCATTCGCAGGATTTTAGAGACCCCACCCCTAACCCCTCCCCTTGAAGGGAGGGGAGTGGCTGCGCCTTGCTTTTGCAAAGAACTTTGACCTATAGGTCATTTTGCAGGCTGAGACACGCCCACAACGCCCATAAACACTGGCGTTGTGGGCATTTCAACTTTTTGAGGCCCAAAATCCACCTGCAAATCTTCTCTATAGGTCATTTTGCAGGCTAAGACTTGCCCAC
>JAFZSR010000070.1 GCA_017619275.1 Prevotella sp.
GGTGCGTTGGCGGCGGAAAACGGTGCGTTGGCGGCGGAAAACGGTGCGCTGGCGGCGGAAAACGGTGCGCTGGCAGACGGAAACGGGGCATACAGCCCGCTCGCGCGGACGCTTGGGAAACGAATTTGAATCATAAAGAAAATCAAATAGTATATTGGAAACGAATTTGTATAATGTGAATAATGCTGACCACGAATTTAAATAATGAATCCACTTTAAAAAGTCGGGTAGTCCGACCGACCAATATATTACGTTAGTTTAACACTATGTCGCTCTTTGACATTTTGCAATCTGGAGAAAAACGTGTACCTTTGTACCATCAATTCGAGGTATCACATGTCATTCAAGAAGAGTAATCAGAAATCCCAGCCCGACCTGTTCGCCACGGCATCATTCTCTTTGCCGGAGCGTGAGCGCAGGTAAATGGAAGACGAGCTGTCGTGGCACAACGAGTTCTATCGCAACGTACTGCTAAACATTGACGAGGAGGTTCTTCGTCCTCTCTTTGTGGACGGCAACATGGGTGCCCCCACGAAGCAGCTCCGCATCCTTGTGGCGATGCGCATTTTGAAGGAAGGTCGCGGCTGCAGCGATGAGCAGCTTTACGAGAACGTCCGGTTCAACCTGGTGTGGCGCCAGGCCGTCGGCCTTTTCAACATCAACGACGAGTGCCCGTCCATCGATTCCTACTACAAGCTGTTCCGCCGCATCGCTGAGTACGAGCAGAACAGTCCCGAGCATGTCAACCTCTACAAGAAGATCTATCAGGACCTGACGGCCAAGCAGATCAGGAAGTACAAGATAGCCGGTCGCACCGTCCGCATGGACAGCAAGCTCATCGGCAGCAACATCGCCTGGTTCTCGCGCTATGAGATTATCCATGAGACCTTCCGCAAGCAGGTTTCTCAGGACTTCTGCTTTGGACACGCAGACAATCTTTAGACTACGTCGTGGTTTTTATAAACTACGACGTAGTTTATAAAAACTGCGTCATGGTTTATATAGCCCGCGTCGCGGTTTAAACAAATGAAAGACGGACTGATTTTTGTGGAAAGCGGCTTTCTACAAACTTTCGCACGCCACGCGTTGCGTAGAATTCCTGCGTATTTATTTGGGCTTTATGTTATTTTTAAAATATCTTTGCAAAGAATTGTGTGCTAATACCACAAAGACTAACGCATCGGATTCATTTTTTAACCTATTTAATAACCAGATGATGAAAAAAGTAAATGTATGCTATTGGGCATCCTGGCGCTATTCTGCCTGATGCCTGATGTGGCGTTTGCCCAAACTCTGACGGTGGAAGGAATGGTGACCGACGAGACGGGCGAACCGCTGATTGGCGTCTCGGTGGTCGTGCAAGGCAAGGGTGCCGGTGGTGTCACCGACTTCGACGGCCATTACCGCATCCCGTCGGTGGCACAGGGCGCGACGCTCGAGTTCTCGTATGTGGGCTACCTCACCCAGCAGCGCAGGGTGCAGGGCCGACAGCTGAATGTGACCATGCAGCCCGACACGAAGGCCCTGGAGGAAGTGGTGGTCATCGCCTACGGACAGCAGAAGAAGGTGACCATCACCGGTGCCGTGGCTGCCGTGGGTGGCGACGAGCTGCTGAAGGCTCCTGTGGCCAGCGTTGCCAACGCCCTGCAAGGAAAGCTGCCGGGCATGTCGGTGGTGCAGCCTTCGGGTATGCCAGGTGCCGACGAGCCTGTGATCCGCGTGCGTGGTACCGGCTCGCTGAACAGTGCCGAGCCGCTGGTGCTCGTGGACGGTGTGGAGCGCCCCTTCGGACAGCTCGACCCGAACGAGATTGAGGACATCTCTATCCTGAAGGATGCCTCG
Organism: Prevotella sp.; assembly: GCA_017619275.1. GTDB lineage: Bacteria > Bacteroidota > Bacteroidia > Bacteroidales > Bacteroidaceae > Prevotella. The sequence continues at coordinate 1,843 of JAFZSR010000070.1, forward strand.
GCAACGGCTGTCTTTGGCGTGCGTGGCGCCAATGGCGTGATCCTCGTCACCACCAAGCGCGGTACGCCGGGCAAGGCCTCGGTGACCGTATCGGCAAGCACGGCCGTGCAGCAGATCTCGAAGTTCGTGGATTTCGCCGACTCCTATACTTATGGAAAGATGTGGAACTACACCGCCATCACCGACGCCCTGCCCATGAACCAGTGGCCGGGCAGCGCCACCATCAACGACTACACGCCCTATGCCGACACGGGCATCCGCTTCAGCCAGGACGTGATGGAGCACTTCCGCAAGGGCGACATGCCCATCACCTTCCCCAACACCGACTGGATTGACTACATCATGAACGATGCAGCATGGCAGGAGCAGGTGAACGTGAACGTGAATGGCGGAACGGACAAGATGCGCTACTTCGTCTCGGCTGGTTTCCTGAACCAGAACTCGCTCTTCAAGACTTTCTCGAACAACGACGACGAGACGTTCAAATACAACCGATTCAACTATCGTGCCAACCTCGACATCAACGTGTCGAAATACAGCCAGCTCTCGCTCACCCTGGGCGGACGCGTGCAGAACCGCAACACGATGGGTGGCGGCGAGGGATTCCTCTTCCGCTATCTGCAGGGTGCCACGCCCTATGCTGGTATTGGCGTTGACGACCAAGGCCGACATATTGTGGCCGACGTGAACATCGTGGGTCCCTACGACCGCGACGCCCTCTCGAACTACTACGACCTGGGTTATGTGAACGAGAGCACGAACGTGCTGAACCTGGACCTGCAGTACAAACTCGACATGAGCTTCCTCACGCCGGGCTTGGACTTCAAGATCAAGGGCTCGTACAACACCGACTATACGGCGCGCAAGAACCGCCAAAACGGATATGGCACGGGTGTGACCTACGTGGCTACCATCGTCGACGGACGGGAGGTGCTGCGCAAGGAGAACATCACATGGCCCATCCCCTACGACGAAAGCCGCTGGGGTAACCGCAACTGGTATGCCGAGGCCAGCTTCAACTACGCCCGCAAGTTCGACAAGCACAACGTGGGCGCGCTGCTCCTCTACAACCAGAGCAAGACCTACTATCCCTGGGATTCCGACGGTAGCCTGTACCGCTCAATCCCGAAAGGCTATGTAGGACTGGTGGGCCGCATCACCTACGACTACGACACCCGCTACATGGTTGACTTCAACATTGGCTGCAACGGCTCGGAGAACTTTGCCAAGGGCAAGCGCTACGGCACATTCCCCTCGTTCTCGCTGGGCTGGATTCCCTCGAACGAGAAGTTCTGGGAGCCCCTGAAGAAATATGTGGGCTATCTGAAGCTGCGCGGCTCGTGGGGCAAGGTGGGTAACGACAACACCAACGGCGCCCGCTTCCTGTATCTGCCGGGAGCCTGGCAGTTCTACACCGGCGCTACGACGGTGAACCCGCAGAACCGAGGCACCAACTTTGGCACCAGCGGCAGCTGGCTGCAAGCTGTGAAGGAGCTGACCGCCGGTAACCCCAACGTGACGTGGGAGACGGCCTCGAAAATCAACCTGGGTGTGGACGCCGCCTTCCTCGACGACAAGATGACGGTGAACCTCGACCTGTTCTGGGAAGACCGCAAGGACATCCTCGTGACAAACGCCTCGATGCTGCCCGCAGTGACCAGTCTGCCCTCGAGCTACGTCAACCAGGGCCGTGTGAAGAACCACGGCTATGAGCTGACGCTGAAATGGAGCGACAAAATCGGCGACCTGCGCTACACCATCAGCCCCAGCATTGCCTTCGCCCGCAACAAGGTGATCGAGATGCTCGAGGTGCCGCCCATGTACGACTACCTGCGCCGCACCGGCCTGCCCGTGGGACAACGCTTCGGCTACGACCTCTTTGAGTTCTACCAGCAAGGCACCGAGGACCGCTACAAGGCAAAATACGGCGTGGACATGCCCGACCAGAACATCGAGCTGAAGTATGGCGACGCCGTCTACGTAGACCTGAATGCTGACGGCATCATCGACCAGAACGACCAGAAGCCACTGGGCTATACCGACAACCCGGAAATCACCTGGTCGGTGAATGTCAACCTGAACTGGAAGGGACTCGACTTCTCGATGCTGTGGGTGGGTGCCGACAACACCAGCCGTGCACTGAACGGATACTTCCGCGACCAGTTTGGCTCGACCAACACCTCGGCACTGGCCCAGTGGGTAGCCGACAATTCGTGGACGGAGGACAACCGCGACGCCATCCTGCCGCGCATCTCGTTCACCAACCGTGTGCACAACAACCGCGACTCGCAAGCGTGGATCATCGACTCCAAGTATGTGCGTCTGAAGAACCTGGAGATTGGCTACACCTTCAACAAACCCAAGTTCTTGCCGCTGCTCAACTATGTGCGGTTCTATGCTTCGGGACAGAACCTGCTGACATTCGCCGACTTCAAAGGCAACGACCCCGAGGCCCCCGGCTCTGGACTCGACTTCGGCGTGCGCTACCCTATGACGCGAGTGTATAACTTTGGCCTGCAAGTCAATTTCTGATGCTACGCCCTAAACGACAAATGACAAACGACAAATGAAGAAAGATATGAAAAAGTTATCTATTTACATATTGGCTTTGGGGATGACCACCGGCATTTTCACTGCATGTGTCGACGACTTCCACGTGGGCGACGCCTTCCTGGAGAAATCGCCCGGCGTCGACGTGAACATCGACACGGTGTTCTCCAAGGCCGAGTACACCCGCAATTTCCTGTGGAGCGCCTACGGACAGCTCTACTGCACCTACACTTCGGGAAACATGATGAATGGTGCGCCCATCGACGTGCTTTCCGACTCCTATCATTGCTACGTGAGCTGGGGTGGCCCCAAGCAAAGCTACTATCCCGGTGGTCTGACCGAGAATGCCCAGGACACGGACGACGGTAACTTCCAGGGAAAATTCTCGTATTCCACGAAAGGTGGACTCGACAGCGATGCCGGTGGACGCGTATCGATCTATGAAACCGTGCGCAAGTGCTGGCAGCTTATCGAGAACATCGACCGCGTGCCCGACATGAGCGCCGACGAGAAGAGCCGCCTGAAGGGCGAGGCCTATACCATCATGGCCAGCCGCTACTTCGACGCCTTCCGCAACTTCGGCGGTCTGTGCCTTGTGAAGAAGGCATTCGAGGTGGGAGAAGGCTACATGGATGGACGCTCCACAGCTATGGAGACGGTTGAGTTCATCGACTCGCTCATCCAGTGTGCCATCAACGAACCCGGCTATATCTGGAATGTTCCCGATGCCGACATCGGTCAGTGGTCGGGCCGTCTCACCAAGGCCTCGGCACGTGCCCTGCGCGCCAAGGTGTGGATGTTTGCCGCATCGCCACTCTTCAACAACAACGAGCCTTATATGACCTACTCCAAGAAGCCCACGGGCCTGGAGAATGAACTGCATGTGTGGTTTGGAAAAGAAGACCCCACGCTCTGGCAGCGCTGTCTGGATTACTGCGATGACTTCTTCAAGGACAACGCAGCCAGCGGCAACTACTATCAGCTGGTGCAACCCACCACGCAGAACGAGGCTGGCTACCGCACCGCCTACCGCCGCGCCTATCGCTACCGCAACGACGCCAACCACCACGAGAAGCTGTTCGACGCACATCCCACGCTGACACTGTCGGACGGTGGCTGGGGCTGGGGCTGGCGTGGCTTCGCCCTCGACTGCTATCGCCAGGGAGGTGCCGTTCCCACCAACGAGCTGATGGAGTGCTTCGGCATGCAGGACGGCCGCAACTTCCCCTATTCCGACATCTACGGAGCAGGCAAGAACCCCACCGGCATCGACATCTTCGCCGACCGCGACCCGCGTCTCTACGAGACCATGCTGGTGCCCAGGCACGACCTGCCCGCCGGCTTCGATTACGCCGGACAGTCGTACACCGACTCTTGGGAAGGCGGACTCATGAAGAACAACAGCAACTTCACCAACAGCGACGACGTGGCTTCGGGTTACTGCAAGTTTAAATGGCTGCTCGACTATTATGGCGGCAGCCGCTACGACGACGAGTACATCGGCGTGCCCTATATCCGCCTGGCCGAGATGTATCTAATCCGTGCCGAGGCGCTGGCCCAGCTGGGAAGAAACCAGGACGCACTGAACGAGCTGCACACAGTGCGCAGCCGAGTGGGACTGGGCCGACTGGAGGACATGAACCCGAGCTTGAACCTGAAGACCAACAAGGAGAACCTGGTGAACGAAATCATTCGCGAGCGTAACTGCGAGATTGGCGCAGAGTGTGGCGACCGTCTCTACGACATGGTGCGCTACAAGAGGCAGGACCTCTTCACCAAACCGCTCCATGAAATCAGAATCTACCGTCTGGACGACAGCGGCAATCGCATGACCGATGGTGACACACGCTGGACCGAAGGCACACCTTGGCCCAAGTTCGAATACGAGAAGCCTCAGATCGTCAACGGCGCACGCCGCTGGTGGGATCCTGGCTACTGGACCAACAAGTGGTATCTTGACCCCGTCTCACGTATTGAGATTCAGAAAGGATATGGACTCACACAGAATCCTGGATGGTGAGCGGACTTCGCCCTAAATGAAAATTTAAAATGAAAACGAAAGATATGATTAGCAAGATAAACAGAAGACATCTGATAGGTTTGTCATTTATCATTTGTCATTTGTCATTTAGCGTAGCGCAAGCCCAGGTGACGCTGAGCGACAAAGCGTCGCAGAAGGTGGACTTGGGATATGGCGTCGAGCAGACGGAATTCCTCACCACTGCGGCAGCAACAACCATCACTGCCGAAGAGCTGCGCCGCACTTCAGCCATCAGTCTGGCCGATGCACTCTATGGCAAGCTCCTTGGCCTGAACGCCTACCAGAACACAGGCTTCAAGGGTGAGGAAGGCCGTGGCGCATCGTTTAACATCCGTGGCGTACAAACCACGGGTGAGAGAGACATCCTGATTCTTGTCGACGGCGTGGAGCGCCCCATCGACCGTCTCACTGTAGAGGAGGTGGAGAGCGTCACCGTGCTGAAAGACGCTGCCGCCGTGGCCCTCTACGGTCACGAGGCCGTGAATGGCGTGCTGCTGGTGAAGACCAAGCACGGCAGCAAAGACGAGAAATACCACTTCAAAGCAGGCGCTTCGCACAAGATTCAGTTCGACCCGCAGATGGCCGACATGGTCAGTGCCTACGACTATGCCAAGGCCCTCAACACCGCTCGCCTGAACGATGGCGCCACCGCCGCTTATACAGATGCCGAGCTGCAGAAATTCATCGACAACTCCGACCCTCTGGTCTATCCTAACATCAACTGGAAAGACGAAGTGTTCAAGAACACCGCCCACGAGTCGAATGCATTCCTCTCGTTCTTCGGCGGAACGGAGAAGGTGCAGTACTACACACAGCTTGACTATACCGATGCCCGCGGACTCTACAAGAACCCCGACCAGGGCGACTGGACTTCGCAGCTGAAGTATTCGAAGGCCAACATCCGTGCCAACGTGGATTTCGAGGTGAGCAAGACCACCCATGTGAGTGCCAACATTCTGGGCATCCTGATGGAGACCAACGGCGTGCCCAACGTGAACAGTAGCGATGCCTGGTGGCATCTCTACAAGGTGCCTGCCCTGGCATTCCCCGTGAGGACGGCAGGCGGCGTGTGGGGTGGCAGCCAGACCTACGGCGACTTCAACCTCCTGGCCAAGTCGCAGGGTGCCGGCTTCATGAAGACCCACCAGCGCCAGATTTGGGCCAACATGACGTTGGTGCAAGACCTCGACGTCATCACGAAAGGCCTGAGATTCTACGTGGGCGCTTCCTACGACAACTCCTCCAACACCATCGAGACGCGCTCAAAGGGTTATCAGTATGGCTGGAACTACTACGATGCCGCTGGCGTGATGCAGGAAACGGTGATGGGAACGGTGGAAGACAAGCTGGTGTTCAACAACTGGGTTGACTCGCAGTGGCGCATCGCCACCTTCAATGCCGGACTGAAATATGGTTTGCAATTGGAGAATGGCGACAACATCGCCGCTAATGCCAACTATAATATGAAGAGCGAGATTCGCGACAACCGCAGCAACACTTGGTATCGTGCCAACTGGCAGCTGGCCATGCACTACGACCACGCCAACCGCTTGATGGCCGACGTGGTGCTGGCAGCCAATGGCTCGAACCGCAGCTATCCCGCCAAGTGGGCTTTCTCGCCCACGATGGGTCTGGGCTATATCTATGCCAACAACCCCGACGGCTTGCTCAACTACGGAAAGGTGCGTCTCTCGGGAGGCATCCAGCACACAGACTACGTGCCGCAGGCCGGACTCTGGCTCGCAGCATGGAACAACAGCCACGGGCAGTTCTGGTATGGCACCAATTTCCAAAACTCGTGGGGCGCCTTCCTCACGCAGTTCCCCACCGACGACTTTGCACAGGAAACAGCCTACAAGGCCAACATCGGTACCGACCTGCGGATAGCCAACCAGCTCGACGTCACCCTCGACCTGTTCTATCAGCAGCGTCGCAACATCTTGGTGAGCGCCGCTTCGCTCAACTCCGCAGTGGTGGGTATTCAGTCTTCCTATGACGACAAGGGGCGCGTGGCTTCCTACGGCATGGAGCTGGGACTGCGCTACGCCAAGACCTTCGAGAACGGACTGAACCTAAATGCCGGTGCATCGTTCTCAACGGTAAAGAACGAAATCCTGGAGTGGATTGAAGCCCCCGCCTACCCCAACCTCTCGCTGGTCGACGGCCCTGCCGATTATGAGCGTGGACTCATCGCCTTGGGCTTCTTCAAGGATCAGGCCGACATCGACGCCAGCCCCGTACAGCAGTTCGGACAGGTGAAGGTGGGCGACATCAAGTACAAGGATGTGAACGGCGATGGCGTCATCAACGAGAACGACTATGTGGCACAGGACTATGGCAACGCCTTCCCCGCACTGAACTACGCCTTCAACCTTGGGGCAGAGTTTAAGGGCTTCGGCATCAACGGCAACTTCCAGGGGGCTGGCCATCAGGTGAAGAACCTGCGCTATGTGGATGGTGTCTGGGGCGCCCTCTCCGACAACCGCAACCTCTCGCAGGAGTACTACAACAACTGCTTCGACGTCGCTGGAGCCAACGCAAGCTACCCACGCCTGTCGACCGAGAATGTAGCCAACAACGCCCAGAACTCCACGATTTGGTATCGCAACATCAGCTGGCTGAAGCTGCGCGACTGCGAGGTGTACTATAAGTTGCCGGCAGCCACCATCGAGCCGTTGAAGCTGACGAGCGCCAAGATATTCGTGCAGGGTCAGAACCTCCTGACTTTCGACAATATCGACGCCATGGATGCCGAGAACCTCAACACGGGCTATCCTGTGATGAAGAGTGTGAACATTGGCCTTGCAGTACAGTTCTGAAGAATTGAAAAAAAGAATTATGAAGATTATGAAAACAACATATCAAGCAATCTGTGCCATCTGCGCAGTCTGTGGTTTCTTCGCCTGTGCCAATCTTGACTACACGGAGGAGAACACTCGCGACGAGGCGTGGACCTACGATTATTTCGAAAACGGAATCAAGAACCTGGTGTTCGATGTCTACGCGCAGGTTTATAATAATGAGTTGGCCTCCAACAGCGCCTACTTCCTTGCCGGTGCCACCGACGAGGCGCAGTATGCGCTCGAGACGGGAGCCGTCAACAACTATGTGAATGGCGGATGGAGCCCGGCCAATCCCTACTCGAATACTTGGACAAAGGCATACACAGCCATTGCCGATGTCAACATGTATTTGGAGAAGATTGAGGAGACCGACATCTCCGACTGGCAGTACAACGCCGACTATAAGAACTGGGTGGCCCAGATGGAGATGTTCCCCTACGAGCTGCGCTTCCTCAGGGCTTACTTTTATTTCGAGTTGTTCAAGACCTACGGCGACGTGCCCCTGGTGACCACCACGCTCACCAACGGCCAGGCCAACAACATCAAGCGCACCCCGGTAGACCAGATCGTGAAATTCAGACCTATAGGTCATTTTGCAGGCTGAGACACGCCCACAACGCCCATAAACACTGGCGTTGTGGGCATTTCAACTTTTTGAGGCCCAAAATCCACCTGCAAATCTTCTCTATAGGTCATTTTGCAGGCTAAGACTTGCCCA
>JAFZSR010000071.1 GCA_017619275.1 Prevotella sp.
GTTATCAGCATCGCCGTGGAGCCGAAGAGCCAGGCCGACATCGCCAAGCTCGACAATGGACTGGCCAAGCTGGCTGAGGAAGACCCCACCTTCACCGTGCGCACCGACGAGCAGAGCGGCCAGACCATCATCAGTGGTATGGGCGAGCTGCACCTCGACATCATCATCGACCGCCTGAAGCGCGAGTTCAAGGTGGAGTGCAACCAGGGCAAGCCCCAGGTGAACTATAAGGAGGCCATCACCCGCACCGTGGAGAACTACCGCGAGGTGTATAAGAAGCAGACGGGTGGTCGCGGTAAGTTTGCCGACATCATCGTGAACGTGGGTCCTGTGGACGACGATTGGAACATCAAGGAGAACGGCGGTCTGCAGTTCGTGAGCAGCGTGACGGGCGGACGCATTCCCAAGGAGTTCATCCCCTCGGTGCAGAAAGGCTTCGAGAGCGCCATGAAGAACGGTATCCTGGGTGGTTATCCCATGGATTCGCTGAAGGTGGAGCTGCTCGACGGCTCGTTCCACCCCGTGGACTCCGACCAGCTGTCGTTCGAGATTGCAGCCCAGATTGCCTACAAGTCGTGCTGCGCCAAGGCCAAGCCCGTGCTGATGGAACCCATCATGAAGCTCGAAGTGGTGACACCCGAGGAGAACATGGGCGACGTAATCGGCGACCTGAACAAGCGCCGCGGACAGGTGGAAGGCATGGACGAAGCCCGCAGCGGTGCCCGTGTCATCAAGGCCCAGGTGCCCCTCTCAGAGATGTTCGGCTACGTCACCGCTCTGCGCACCATCACCAGCGGCCGTGCCACCAGCTCCATGGAGTACGACCACCACGCTCCGCTGGTGAGCTCCATCGCCAAGGCAGTGCTCACCGAGGCCGGCGGACGTGCTGACCTGGTGTAAGCACGCTGAACGGTGCTGGCGAAACCAATTAAAAAATCTTAAATATTGAGCGGCTTAGGGCGCATAACGTTGCGTATATCGCGGATTATGCGTACCTTTGCAGCCCAATTGAGACAAAAGGCTTGCCGTTGAGCAAATGACTCTTTAGCGGCAGCAATGAATAAATTAATAATCAGTAATTCTTAAATCAAACAATGAGTCAAAAGATCAGAATCAAGCTGAAGAGCTACGACCACAAATTGGTCGACAAGTCAGCAGAGAAAATCGTGAAGGCCGTGAAGGCTACGGGTGCCACCATCAGCGGTCCCATCCCCCTTCCCACTCACAAGCGCATCTTCACCGTCAACCGTTCAACCTTCGTCAACAAGAAGGCTCGCGAGCAGTTCCAGCTGAGCGACTACAAGCGCCTCATCGACATCTACAGCTCGACCGCCAAGACCGTCGACGCCCTGATGAAGCTCGAACTCCCCAGCGGCGTGGAAGTGGAAATCAAGGTATAGCAGCGGCGGCTGGCGCAGCCAGACATTGATACAACAGCAATCTGCGGAGCTATGCACCCATCGGTGCGTGGCTCCGCAGTTGCTTTCCCTCATATCATTAGGCAATGATATAGCAGTTGACCTATTTATGCGCAGCCGCTCCCCTCTTGAACCCTGCCCTTACGGGGAGGGGAAGGGCTCCGCTTTTTTTGGGGGTGGCTGTGGATTTTTTCCAGTGGACTCATCAATTAAGCTTTGGAAACACCGCAACAAAATTGAGTCAACAAGCGCCAAAAACCGGAACTTCGCATAAAAAGAAAGGCCCATCGTTTACGAAAATTTGGAGCGCTCCAAATTTTATTTTGGCGTTGACTTTTGAAAATTTGGAGCACTCCAAATTTCCGTGGGGCATGCGTTTCCGTCCGTTTTCAATCGTACGACCGCTGTAGGAACCAACCTTGTGTCTGTCCGCAGTTGTAGAGATTGCTTTTTTCGACCAGCCCGCAGACGCAAGAAATTGCAGTTGGGGTCAAAAAAAACGGCTATGTTAGTCCGAATTACTAGTTATTACGCATAATTGTTGTAATGATTACCCGCATCTATCCGAAAGACGGCCTGCAAGCGGCAAAGCCGAGCGCAGGCCGTCCCTTCGGTAGCAGCAAAGCCGAGGATAGGCCGTTCTACAAAATTGTCAAAAGTCAGTCATTCGGACTAACATAGCAAAAAAAACACGTTCTTTTGTGATTATGTATAAAAAATTTCGTAACTTTGCAGCCAAATTGTTACAAAATCCTCTAAAAACATAACTATGAAGAAAGTATTACTAACATTAATGGCGACACTCGCCGTCTGCGGGGAGTCACTCGCCATACCAACTTTCACCTTCTCATTTGACGAATAATCATTTTTTTACGATTCCAATTTTGATACGACATGAAAAAAGTATTATTTACATTGATGGCAGCATTTGCTTTCTGCGGCTCCATCTCATCCCAACAAGAGACTCATTGGCAAGTTGAATACCATTATTTCCAGAATCAGAAGCCGCTCGTCGCCTTCGTCCAGATAGATGGCGAATATTGTACCTCAACCGACTGGGAAGTTGGAGCCTTTGATAATGATGGAAGATGTAGGGGAGCTGCGCGCTTGGCTGATAATCAAAGATACGAGTACCCCATATTGGAAATGCCCATCTATTACGACAATTCACGTGAATCGATTACCTTTAAGTTGTGGAACCACGCGGCAGATACAGAAATTGAAGCCGACTTTAGCAGCAGTACTGATATTCTCACAGGAGAAGCGCATGTAGAACTTTACAAAGATGTAACAAGCGCTATCATCCTGAGTTTCACCAGACCTATCCTTATTTTACAGAACGACAGTGAGGAGAACAGCCAGTACATTGCTGGGGGCAATTACCCCAATGTCACGCTTGAGGGTCGCACGCTCTATAAGAACGGAAATTGGAACACGCTGTGTCTGCCCTTCAACGTAACGATTGAGAATAGCCCATTAGCAGGAGCTGATGCGCGCACACTAACTGATGCCAGCATCACAGAAGGAGAAGGAGGCCTGACGCTCAACCTGACCTTCGACGAAGTTTCTGTAGAGGTTATAGAGGCCGGCAAACCCTACATTATCAAATGGGAAGATGATGGTTCGGGCGTCATTGAAAGCCCTACGTTCTACGACGTGTACATCACTCAAGTGACACCCATCAACTATGACAACGAGGAACAGGGCGCCATGCACGTGCGTTTCGTCGGCACCTACGACGCCATGACCATCGGCGGGGAGGACAAGAGCATCCTCTTCTTGGGTAACGAGAACACGCTCTATTATCCCAATGGCGATGATGACACCTTCATCGGCGCCTTCCGCGCCTACTTCAAGATTGGCGACAACGACCAGGTGCGCATCCTCACGGCGTTCAACCTCGACTTTGGCGGCGACAAGACGGGTATCCTCAACATTGAAGGTTCAAAGCAAAGCTCCCAGCACGGCGCATGGCACTCGCTCGAAGGCGTGAAGCAGCAGGGCAAGCCCGCAAGGAAGGGCCTGTATATCCATGAAGGCCGCAAGGTGGTGATTAGCCGCTAAACTTGCCACAAAGGCCCTGAAAGGACATCAAAACTCACGGCCCAGAGCGATTACCCTGGGCCGTGAGTTTGTTGGCTCTTCAGACCGTCTTTACCAGATACTCATATTCTTTGTTCACGCAGATGAGCAAAAGAGTCTATACGTTTTTGCACTTCATCGCCCGCCACATGTAGTAGGCCCCCACGATGATGAAGGGGATGCTGAGCAACTGGCCCATGTCGAGGGGCATGCCCTGCTCGAAGGCCACCTGCTCTTTCTTCACAAACTCCACGAAGAAGCGGAAAGTAAAGATATAGGTGAGGCACAGTCCGAAATAAAAGCCCGTGCCCACCCGCTTTGGCTGACGGCGATAGAGCCACAGCATGATGAAGAAGAGCAGCAGGTAGGCGATGGCCTCGTAGAGCTGTGCGGGATGGCGTGGAAGTCCGTCGCGCTGCACGAACTCGAAGGCCCAAGGCACGGAGGTCACCGAGCCGATGATTTCAGAGTTCATCAGGTTGCCCAAGCGGATGAAGCAAGCGGTGATGCCGGTGGCGATGGCGATATTATCGAGCACCTGCCACAGAGGCACCTTCTTGTGCTTCACGTAGAGCAGCAGTGCCAGGATAATGCCCAGCGTGCCGCCATGCGAAGCCAGCCCCTCGTAGCCCGTCAGCTTCCAGCCTTCGGCCGTATGCTGTATGGGCAGAAGCATCTCAATGAAGCCATTCAAGCTGGTGAGGTAGTATTCGGGCTGATAGAAGATGCAATGCCCCAGTCGGGCACCGATGAGGATGCCCAGAAAGCAGTAGATGAACAGCGGGTCGAACTTCTCGTCGGGTATCTTCTGGCTCTTATACAATTTCTTCACCACCAGATAAGCCAGCGCCAAGCCGATGAGCCAGCACAGGGAATACCAGCGGAACGCAATCGGGCCGATGTGGAAAGCCTCAAGCGACGGGTCCCAAGAGATGTATAGCAGACAGTCTTTCATCACTCTTATTTCTTGAAAGATTCATAATCATCAAACATTGAAGCGGAAGTGCATGATGTCGCCGTCCTGGACGATATAGTCCTTGCCCTCGACGCCCATTTTGCCAGCCTCGCGCACGGCGGCCTCGCTGCCATACTTGAGATAGTCGTCGTACTTGATGACCTCGGCACGGATGAAGCCCTTCTCGAAGTCGGTGTGGATGACGCCGGCGCACTGCGGAGCCTTCCAACCCCGCTTGTAGGTCCAGGCCTTCACCTCCATGGGGCCGGCGGTGATGAAGGTTTCAAGGTTCAGCAGGGCGTAGGCCTTCTTGATGAGACGGTTCACGCCGCTCTCCTCCAGTCCCAGCTCTTCCAGGAACAACTGCTTGTCGTCGTAGCTCTCCAGCTCGGCAATGTCCTCCTCGGTCTTGGCGGCGATGACCATCATCTCGGCCCCCTCCTCACGTGCCAGTGCCTCTACCTTCTGGGTCCACGCGTTGCCACTCTTGGCATCAGCCTCGGCCACATTGCAGACGTAGAGCACGGGCTTGCTCGTCAGCAGGAAGAGATTGCGGGCGCAGTCCTGCTCGTCCTTGGTGTCGAACTCCACCACGCGGGCGTTTTTGCCCTGGTCGAGCGCCTCCTTGTAGGCTTTCAGCACGCCCACTTCCAGTTTTGCGTCCTTGTTGCCGGCGGCAGCGGCCTTCTCGGTCTTGGCCAGACGCCCCTCGATGGTCTCCAGATCCTTCAGCTGCAGCTCGGTGTCGATGATTTCCTTGTCGCGTATGGGGTCGATGGTTCCGTCGACATGGGTGATGTTCTCATCCTCAAAACAACGCAGCACATGGATGATGGCGTCGGTTTCGCGGATGTTGCCCAGGAACTTGTTGCCCAAGCCCTCGCCCTTCGAGGCGCCCTTCACCAGTCCGGCTATATCCACAATCTCGCAGGTGGCAGGGACGATGCGTCCGGGGTGCACCAGTTCGGCCAGTCGCGTGAGTCGCTCGTCGGGCACGGTAATCACGCCCACATTGGGTTCTATTGTACAAAAAGGAAAATTGGCTGCCTGTGCCTTGGCACTCGACAGACAATTGAACAGCGTGCTCTTACCCACATTGGGCAAGCCCACGATACCACATTTCAATGCCATGACTTAAATATATTTAAATTTGCTTGCAAAGGTACGAATAAGCGAGCGAAAAGCAAAGGAAAAAACATTTTTTTTGTTTATCTTTGCAAGCGGAATTCTAAAACTAAACGATTATGACTAACGAAGGAAATCAGCGCATCATGCGCGTCGGCATCATCGGAACGGGATGGATTGCCGAGAAAGCTGCCATCACACTCAATGGACTGAACGACATCGAAGCCTACGCCGTAGGCTCTCGGAAACTGGACACGGCGGAGGCGTTTGCCGCCAAGTGGAACATCCCGAAAGCCTACGGAAGCTATAGCGACCTCATTGCCGACCCCGATGTCGACCTCGTATACATCGGCACGCCCCACTCACACCACTATGATGTGACGCGCGAGGCGCTGCTGGCCGGGAAACCGTGCTTGGTGGAGAAAGCGTTCATGGCCAATGCGCGGCAGACCCGCGAAATCATCGAGCTGGCCCACGAGCGGGGCGTGTTCCTGGCCGAGGCCATCTGGACGCGCTATCAACCCGCCGTGGATATTGTGCTCAAGCTGATTGCCGACGGGCGCATCGGCACGCCGCACCTCATCACCGCCACCCTGGGCTATTCCATGGGCGACAAGCCACGCATCATGCGCCCCGACCTCTGCGGCGGCGCCCTGCTCGACCTGGGCGTGTATGCGCTGAACTTCGTGCGCATGTTCTGCAACGCCGACATCCTGTCCATCGATGGTCACTGCGTGAAAAGTTCCACCGGCATGGACCTCACCAATGCCATCACCATCATCCTCAAGAACGGCGTGCTGGCCAATGTGCAGTCGTCGGCTCAATGCGTGGGCGACAACATCGGCGTCATCGCCGGCACCGAGGGCAACCTCATCATCGACAACATCAACAATCCGCAGACCATCACCGTGAACGGCCCCGACCGCACCTACGTGGAGACCATCCGTGTGCCACAGCAAATCACGGGCTACGAGTACCAGTTCATGGCCTGCCGACAAGCGCTCATCGACGGACTGACAGAACCCCGCGAGATGTCACACGCCGAAACTCTCTACATCATGCAACTCATGGACGACTTGCGCCGCAAGTGGGACGTCCGCTATCCAATGGACGAAGCATAAAATGACGATGACAATGAAGAAACTGCTATTCATCCTGGCCTTGTTGCCACTGATGGCCTCGGCACAACGGGGCTTCCAAGCAAGAAAGAACATACCCACGGACTCCATCCGCCTGAGCGACCCGGCAGTGCTGGCCGACAAGAAAACCAACATGTACTACATGACGGGCACGGGCGGTATGATGTATCGCTCGGCCGACCTGCAGCGATGGGAAGGTCCGTTCCGCGTGACGGAATTTGAGGCCGACTCGTGGATGGGTCCGCGCCCGATGATCTGGGCCGCCGAGCTGCACCAAACGGGCGATGGCTGGTACTACTACTTCGCCACGTTCACCAACCAAGCGGTGAAAATCGATACGGTGCGGGGCAACGTCATTGAGCGCCGCGCCTCGCAGGTGCTTCGCGCCGACAACCCGATGGGACCCTATCGTGCCTTCGGCGACGCCACCTATCTGCCCGCCGACCGTCCAACGCTCGACGGCACCTTCTGGCGCGACCGCGACGGCAAGCCCTACCTCGTCTTCTGCGGCGAATGGCTGCAGAACTGGAACGGCACCATAGAGAAGATTGAATTGAAGCCCGACCTCGGCGGCACTATCGGCGAGCCGAAGGTGCTCTTCCGCGCCAGCGATTCGCCTTGGAGTCGCGAGAAGGACGAGCATGGAAACATCACTTGGAACAAGGTGACCGACGGGCCCTATCTTTTCCGCACCGCCACCGGCCGCCTGGGCATGCTTTGGACATCGTGGGTCTACGATGTCTACACACAGGGCGTGGCCTACAGCGAGAGCGGCACCCTCGACGGCCCGTGGATACAAGAGCCCGAGCCCATCACCCCGCCGGGCTTCGGCCACTCCATGCTTTTCCAGCGCTTCGATGGCCAGTGGATGATGTCGGTCCACCACCACTCGAAGGACGCCCGCGGCCGCACCGTGCGCATTCCCCACTTCTTCGAAGTAGACCTGAGCGGCGACAAACTGGTGATGAAGCCCTGATGTTGCGCAACCCGCGCAACGCTTTGCGATAAGTTTTTACATAATAAGTGTTGGACTGTTGTGAAGAAAGCCTTAACTTTGCAACGTCTTGATCCAACACAAGCGACAAAATATCATAGCATTTAAGTGGGAAATCACTTGCCTGTGAAGGTAGGTGGTTTTTTTTGACACCTACGCAACGCATTGCGCAACAAATCCTCAATGCGTTGCGTTTTTATTTCAGAAGAAAAGCATATTTTTGCATCATTATCGACAAAACTATGAAACGTATTTCGCAACGCGACATTGCACGGCAGCTCGGCGTCAACGTGAGCACAGTATCGAGAGCGCTACGTGGACTCGATGGCGTGAGCCCGGAACTGAAGAAGCAAATAGAACAACTGGCCGAGGAAGGAGGCTACAAGCCCAACCCCTTCGCAGTGAGTTTACGATACGACACCACGCGCACCATAGGCATTGTGGTGCCCGACGTGTCGTTCAATCACTACGCCCACATCGTGAAGCGCATTGAGGCTGAAGCGCGAAAGGCCGGCTACATGAGCATCATCACCGACTCGGACGACACGATTGAGAACGAACTCAATTGTGTGGAGCTGTTGATGAACATGCACGTGGAAGGCATCATCATTTGCCCGTCGCAGGAGACAACCGATTTTTCCCTCTTGCTGCAGCTGAAACAAAAGAAAGTGCCTGTGGTACTGTTCGACCGCGCCCCCGACGTGGCTCTTTCGTCGGTCATCATCAACGACGCGGCATCGGCTCGGCAAGCCACCCTTTCGCTGCTCGACAGCGGCGCACGCCGTATCGCTTTCCTGGGCGGTTCGAACCAGATGAAGCAGACCACCGACCGCAAACACGGATACCTGGAGGCACTGCGCGAGCGCGGCATCCCCATCCGCACGGAACTGGTGAAGTGTCATCACATCAGCTTCAACTCAGGCCTCACCGACACGATGGAGCTTCTGAGCCTGCCCGAACCGCCCGACGCCATCCTGGCCACCCACGGTCTGCTGGCCGTCTCGGCACTGCAAGCCATCGGCAGCCGAGGCCTACGTATCCCCGACGACATTGCCCTCATTGCCTACATGAGCGACTGGGTGTCGGAGATGTCGCATCCGCGCTTGTCGTTTGTGAAGCAGAACCTGCGCGAGATTGCCGCCAAGGCGTTCAAACTGCTGCTCGACCAGATGCAGGGCGACGACAGCGTGCAGCGTGTGGTGGTGAATGCCCGCTTGGAGCTGCGCGACAGCACAAAGTAGAACCAACAAAAACTCGCAATATGAAACAACTATTATTACTGATGACGGCTGCCATCGCAACGGCAGCACAGGCGCAAGACCTTCAGCTGAACGACCTGGAATACTTCGAGCGCCAAGGAGTGAACGTGCTGGTGTTCAGCAATACCTTCAACGGAGGGTTCAACGACGAGAAGAACTCGGGCATTGAGGTGATCCACCACGGGGTGAGAACCGTACAGGGCGGAGCCATCAGGCTGAACAACACGCCAGAGCAGTGGGACCTGGTGCCCACCATGACGAGCAGGACCGTGGACCGCGAGAAGGGAGCCATCACCGTGAACCTGCGCTACTCCAAGGACCTGCTGGGCGGCGAGGCCCGAGGCTTCAGCGAGGATTTCGACTCGCGCATCGTCGTCACCGCAAAGGGCAAGGCTGTGGAGATTGCCGTATGGCTCGACAAGCCCGTGCCCGAGAAGCTTGCCGGCGAAGCGGGGTTGAACATCGAATTCCTGCCGTCGCAATACTGGCTGAAGACATATACCGTCGATGGCCGCCTGGGGCGTCTGCCACGCTATGCCACAAGCTTGACGACAACGCGGCCCAATAGCGAGAAACCCCGCCAGTTTAAGGGATTCCGCACCTACGACGACCGTGGCACCGGCCGCTTCGTCGACCCGCTGCCCCTGGAGACCGGACACTCCATCGCCCTGGCCACCGACGACCCTGAGCGCCTTGTGCGCATCAGCAGCAACGACGCCGAGCTGCGCCTCTTCGACGGACGCATGCTGGCGCAGAACGGCTGGTTCGTCGTGCGCAGTGTCCTGCCGAAAAACAAGACCGGCAAGGTGGTGACGTGGACCGTGGAGCCGCACGCCATCCCCGGATGGATTCGCCAGCCTAACATCGGCTTCTCGCAAATAGGCTATAAGCCCGACCAGCCGAAGGTGGCCGTCATCGAACTCGACAAGCGCGACACCCCGCTGGCCAACGCCACGCTGATGCGCCTCAACGACGATGGCACCGCCACCGCCGCCCTTTCCGGTGCCATCACCACCTGGGGACCCTATTATAAATATAATTATGTGAAGTTCGATTTCTCCAGCGTGCGCCAGCCCGGCGTGTACTACATCCAGTATGGCGCCACGCGGACGAACGATTTCCTTATCGACGACCACGTCTACGACAAGATTACCGACGCCACCACCGACGTGTGGGTGCCCATACACATGAACCACATGTATGTGACCGAGGGCTACCGCACCTGGCACGGCGAACCCTTCAAGGAGGGCTACCTGCAGGCCCCCGAGAGCGACCACTTCGACCTGCACCGCCAAGGTCCCACCACCGACACGAAGTACAAGCCGCTGGAACTTATCCCCGGCCTCAACGTAGGCGGCTACTTCGACGCTGGCGACTTCGACATCGAGACGGGGTCGAACATCAACGTGGTGCAGAACTTCATCCGCACGTGGGAGCTGTTCCATCCGCAGCGCGACGAGACCTTCGTCAGCCAGCAGCAACGATATGTGGAGCTGCACCGTCCCGACGGTGTGCCCGACGTGCTGCAGTTCATCGAGCACGGTGTGCTGAACCTTGTGGCGCAGGCCGAGCAGATAGGCCACATGTCGTCCACGCTCTCGAACAGCATCCTCGACAACTACCACCACCTCGGCGACGCCGCCTCCATCACCGACGGTCTGCACTACGACCCCAGCCTGAAGCCCTACGAGGTGAGTGCCGATGGCAAGCGCAGCGGTACGCCCGACGACATGTGGGCTTTCACCACGCGCAATCCGAGCCTCGACCTGCAGGCCGCCACAATGTTCGCCGCAGCCAGCCGCGCCCTCAAAGGCTATAACGACGAGCTGGCCGCCCGCGCCCTGGCCGCCTCGAAGCGACTCACCGAAGAGGCCAACGCGCTGATGGCCCGGCGCGGTGCACAGCGCAACGCCCAGGCCGATGCCGACAACGACTGGCTGACGGGCACCGGCGACGGCAACACCAACAACCAGCAGCAGCTTTCACGCCGTGCGCGGACGAACCGCGACAGACAAAACGGCAACAACCGACGGAACAACAATGCTTCGCGGACATCCCGCACCGACCTCGGCACCGCCCTCCAGCTCTACGCCGCCACTGGCGAGGAACAATACCGCACCCGCTTCAACGATGCCATCTGGGATGCCCTCGACCGTAACGTATCCAACACCATGCAGACCGCCCTCGACGCCGTGCCCTATATGGACGCCAACTACAAGACCAAGCTCCGCCCCTATGTGGAGCGCTACCGCGACTATGTGCACGGCTTCGACCAGCAGAACCCCTACGGCGTGCCCATCGGCCTAGGCAACTGGGCCGGCGTCAATGCCGTGCTCAACTTTGGCATCACTGTCAACTATGCCCACATCTACTTCCCCGACATTGTCCCGACATCCGACATCTACCGTACTGCCAACTGGCTATACGGCTGCCATCCTTACCATAACTATTCTTTCGTCGCCGTGGTTGGAGCCGCACGACCCAAACAGGTGTTCTACGGCAACAACCGCGCCGACTTCGCCGCCATCCCCGGCAACGTGGCACCCGGTCTGCTCTTCCGCAAGCCCGACCACTTTGAGAACTACGACGACTGGCCCTTCCTTTGGGGACAGAACGAGGGAACCATCGCTGGCAACACCCAGTACGTCATCTTCGGCTCGTCGCTCAAGAACATCGTAACAACTAAATAAACCATTTCTACACACATGAAGATTCTCATCATCGGCGGGACCGGCACCATCTCGAGTGCCATCACCCGACAGCTGGCAGAGAGCGGCCACGAGCTGTGGCTGCTGAACCGCGGCTCGCGCAAGGACGAGGTGCCCGCAAACGTGAAACAAATCGTCGCCGACATCAACGACCCCCACTTCGTGCCCAACGACGCCCTCGTCGGCGACACATGGGACGCCGTCTGCGATTTCATCGCCTTCACCCCCGAGCAGGTGGAGCGCGACGTGCGCCTCTTCAGCGGCCACACGCGCCAGTATGTGTTCATCTCGTCCGCCTCGGCCTACGCCAAGCCCGTCCGCAGCCCCTACATCACCGAGGGCACCGCACTGGCCAACCCGCATTGGCAGTACTCGCGCAACAAGATTGCCTGCGAGGAGCTGCTCATGCGCGCATATCGCGACAACGGCTTCCCCGTGACCATCGTGCGTCCATCGCATACCTACTGCGAGCGCGGCGTGCCCCTCAGCATCCATGGGCCGAAGGGTTCGTGGCCAGTGCTGAAGCGCATGCTGGAAGGGAAACCCGTCATCGTTCACGGCGATGGCTCATCGCTATGGACACTCACCTGGAACGAGGACTTTGCCAAAGGCTTCATCGGCTTGCTCGGCAATCCTAAAGCCATCGGCGAGGCCTTCCAAATCATGAGCGACGAGAGCCTGACGTGGAACCAAATCTATGAGTGCGCCGCCCAGGCCCTGGGCACCACCGTCAGCCTCTACCACGTGGCATCCGACTTCCTCGCCGCCGTCTGCCCCGTCGACTACGACTTGGAAGGCAATCTAATAGGCGACAAGGCGGCCACGGTCATTTTCGACTGCACGAAGCTGAAGCGTGCCGTCCCCGGCTTCCAAGCCACCACCCGCTTCGACGAGGGGGTACGCCGCTGCGTGGCCTATCTCCTCGCCCATCCAGAGCTGCAGGTAGACGACCCCGAGTTCGACGCATGGTGCGACCGCGTCATCGCCGCTCAAGAAGAAATGAAAAAGACATTCAAATCATAACACAATGAAACGACTCATCCTAACAGCTGCCCTGGCAGCAATGACAGTCCTCTCGGGCTGGTCGCAAGCGAAATCGCCGTCGTTCGACGAAGTATTGACCACGCGCCGCAGCATCCGAAACTACGATGCCACGAAGAAGATTAGCGAGGCAGAGGTGCGCGAACTGCTGACGGCCACGCAGGAGGCCCCCTCATGGGCCAACCTGCAGCCATCGAAATACTACGTGGCCATCAGCCCCGAGAAGGTGGAGGCCGTACAAAACATGGTGGGTGGCAACAAAGACCGCATCAAGAATGCGCCCGTGCTCATCGTCTCCACCTACGAGCGCGGCAAGTCGGGCTTCTTCCGCGAGAACCCTGCCAACGAGATTGGCGACGGCTGGGGAGCCTACGACAACGGACTCTCGAACTGCTACTTCATCCTCAAGGCCCGAGCCATGGGCTTCGACACGCTCATCATGGGCATGCGCGAGTCCGACAAGCTGCGCGCCCTCTTCTCCATCCCCGAGAATGAGTGCATCATGGCCGTCATCGCCCTCGGCTATCGCGCCGCCGACCCCGTTCAGCCCCGCCACCGACAGCTCGACGACATCGTGAAGTTCTACTAATCAAAAAGGCTCGTCCACACAAAGGACACAGCGCACAGAGAAGCAGAAAAAATGCTCTGTGTGCTGTGTCCTTTTTGCGTATTATTTGGTATGTTCTATAAATTGCATAAACTACGCGCAGCCACTCCCCTCCCTTCAACTACTCTTTATACACATCTCTGCCCCTTGCGAAGGTGATGATTTCCAGGTGTTGGTTGAACCTGTCCAGGCCCCTCTTCATGGAGATGTAACCAGGCTTGCCGTGTGCCTTGACA
>JAFZSR010000010.1 GCA_017619275.1 Prevotella sp.
AAATCGAAGAGTTTTATCCTGCAAATTGACCCATTGACGAATTATTACGGTCAATCTGGACGCCAAGCACCTTGATTGCTCAAAACGACTTTATACAAAGGAGTCTTCAGAGATTTTATCCTGCAAATTGACCCATAGGTCCCTTTTTTACCTGGGCAGGTTGAAGGCTCGCGTCATCTCCTGCATCTGCTCGTCGGTCATGCCGTCGGGCTCGAAGCCCATGCTGCGGGCGTTGATGTAGATCTTGGCGCTCTTTGAGAGCACGTCGATCTGGTCGAAGGCATCCATCACGTCCTTGCCCTTGGCAAAGACGCCGTGCTTCTCCCACATCACCACGTCGTACTGCTCCAGCTCTTTCAGCGTGGCCTCGGCCAGGGCGTTACTGCCGGGGAGGGTGTAGGGCACGATGCCCAGCCCCAGGGGGCAGAAGGCCTTCGTCTCGGGAATCATGCTCCAGAGGATGCGGGTGAGCACGTCGCGGCCCAGGAAGTGCTTGCTGTGGCTCATGGCCACCAGCTCGATGGGATGGGTGTGAACGGTGGCCTTGTAGCCGCTGCCGGTCTCTATCTGCCGGGCATGCACGATGAGGTGGCTGGGCAACTCGCTGGTGGGCTTCACGGCCTCGTCGGCGATGATGGCGTAGGAGGCGCAGTCGTCCATGATGCGGATGACGCTGCCGTTCTGCATGGGCCATCGGGCCAGGTCGCGCATGCGCTTGCCGGTACCCTTGCAATAGAAGTAGCAGCCTTTCAGTGCGGGCAGGGTGATGCCGATGGGCTTCACGTCGCCAATGGCTGGCAGCTGGCGCATCTCGTCGTCGACATACTCGGTGATGTTCACGGTGATGTTGCCGCCGTTGCGCTCGGCCCAACCGTTCTGCCACAGGTAGCCCGCCACCTCGGCAATCTTTTCAATCTCGGCCTGCAGGGCCGGACGGTGTTCAAGAATGCTTTTCATATTGTTAAGTATCAGTTCATATTTAGTTTATACAAATGATTTTTTTTCAACAATGAATTGTACGGATTTCACGGATTAGCTGCGCATGACAATCATCCGTTAAATCCGTTTTAATCCGTTGTTGATATAAGATGATTCTGTTCACCTTCTTGTGTTTTTTATTCAGCGGCAAAGGTAGGTTATTTCCATTTTATGCAGCCACATAATTTGATTTTTTATCTCCGAAAAATGATTTGCGTCAGGAAAAGCAGCTGCGCAGACAATGTAGGAGGGGCGACGGCACCTTGGCGTACCACGACCCCCAGCGGGTGACGGCGTTGTGGCAATAGCTGACGATGAGGCGGTGGCGTGCCCGTGTCAAGGCCACATAGAACTTGCGGGCCTCCTCGCGCTTCGTATCGGCATCGCGGGCATAGACGCTGGGGTATTTGCCGTCGATGGCATCGTAAACCACTACGGTGTCGAACTCCAGCCCCTTGGCCTTATGGACGGTGGAGACGAAGATGCGCTCCTCCATGCTGGTCGAACCGCAGAGGTCGGCCTCCTTCAGCGTGCAGAGGTCGGCGTAGTGGCTGATGTCGCCCGCCCATTCGCTTTCGATGTAGCGCAGCAGGTGCTGCAGCTTGGGCAACTCGGGGATGTGGTTATGCTCCAGCAAGTAACGGTAGGCGTATTGCAGCTGGGCCGTGAGCGATGACTCCTGTATCTGCTCCTTGGTGTGCTGATACAGCTCGGCATAGAGCGTGTGGAAGCGCCGCACCTTGGCCTTGTGGCGGCTGAGGAACTCGCGCTGGCGGCCCTCGATGGAGCGGCCGCGCTCGTAGCAGTGCACCATCAGGTTTAACGTGGCCACAATATCGTCGTTGGCCAGGTGCGAGTTGGTGCCCTGCAGCTGCAACTGCTCCAGCAGGTCGCGCAGCTTGTAGCTCTTCTGTCGGGGGTGCAGCAGGCGAGTTAGCTTCAGCGTGTCGAGATAGGTGGGCCACAGCTCTGTCATCTGCAGGTGGGGCGCGTAGCGCTGCATCGCATGGTGCATGATTTGATAGTCGAAGGTGGCGTTATGGCCCAGGATGTCGCAGCCACGGGCAAAGAGCACGAACTGCTCCAGCGCCTCGCGGGGCTGCAGGTGGGGGTGGCGGGCATACTCGTCGATGAGGGGGTTGGGCACATCGCCCAGCATAACGGGAATCTCCTTCGTGGTGGCGATGAAGAGGTTCAGCTCGTCGACCACGCGACCACGGTGCACGCGCAGGGCGGCAATCTGCACCACGTCGTCGGTGGTGACGTCGAGGCCGGTGGTCTCGGTGTCGAACACCACGATGTCGTGCTGCTCGTAGGCCGCCACAAACTGGGAGACATAGGTGGTGCCGTCGTAGAGTAGCAGGTCGGTGGGGCTGATGGCCAACTGTGCCAGCGAGCGCACGGCTTGGCGGGCCGCACTGCACGAGGCATAGACGCCTAGGCCGGCAAAGATGTGCGACCAGGCAATGAAATTGTGCTCGAAGATGCACACACCCAGATGGGCCACCAAAAGGCGCACGGGGGCGGTATCGAAGAAGTCGGTGCCCGATATCTTGAAGTGGGGCAGCGTGCCCAGGGCGGCGCTCACCTCGTCGGCATCGCTGTTGAAAGCCACCACCACGGCGATGGTCTCGTCGGGATGCTGCTCGTAGAGCTGTCGCACGCAGCGTGCCACCATGTTGGCCTCGTCGATGTTGGTGTGGGCTTCCATGAGCTGCAGGTCGCCGGGCTGCTGCGGCTGGTGGTTCTGCGTGGTGGGCAGCAGGGCGGCGTCGATGCCCAGCTGCCACTGGGCGTAGCGGTTGAACACGTTGAGCAGATACTGCGGCGAGCGGTAGTTCTGATAGAAATTGTGGAGATGGGCATCGCCGCAACGCTGGTGCAACTGCCCCAGCGTGTCGGTCTTGGCGCCCATGAACGAGAAAATGGCCTGCTGGGGGTCGCCCAGGTAGACCACGGTGGCATCGTCGGCCGTGAAATGGTCGACGATGGCTATCTGCAGGGGACTTAGATCTTGTACCTCGTCAATCTGCAGCCAGCGGAAAGCCCTCTTGGGAGCTGAAGGGGCGCCCATTCCCTGCAAAGCGTCGTAGGTGTTGAGGAGCAGGTCGCCGAAGTCCTGCAGGTCGTTTTGCTGCTTGTATATCTCGTATTGGCGTGCGGCATAGAGCTGCATCAGCAGTTGGCGGGCATCCTTGCTCAGCAGGGCGGCATCATCGACGCGATAGAGGTCGGCGTGCATATAGAGCTGCACGGCACTCTGCTGCGAATAGTCGAGGTGGAAGGCTGTGCAGAGTTCGTGCAGCAGTTTGGCGGGCAGGGCATCGCGGTGCACGATGAGTTGGCTGGGATAGCCTTGGCTTACCTGGCGCATCAGATGCTGCAGATTGATCATCTGCGAATAGCGCTGGCGCGAACGGTTGTCGTCGAGCACCTGCAGCTCGTCCTCGCCCAAAAAGTCGGAGAGGATGCTGATGCTGGTGTCGGTGTCGACCACGGCGGTGTGCTCGGCCATCAGCCCCTGCTCGGCCAAGAAATGGAGGCAGAAGCGGTGTACGTTGCCCACGAAGAGCTGGTCGAGGTCTTCGTCGTTCCCCAGCCGCTGCTCAATGCGCTCCTTCATGCCGCGGGCGGCTCGGTTGGTGAAGGTGAGGCACGCCATGTCGCTGAAGGGCACGCCATGCTCGTGGGCCCAGGCGATGCGCTCGGCCAGCACAGCCGTCTTGCCGCACCCTGGCGGCGCCAGCACCAAATGGTGGCCGCCCGTGGCCTCGATGACCCGTTGCTGCTCGGCATTGAATAATCGTTCCATGCGTGCAAAATTAGGCATTTTTTTTCTGATACCACCATCTTTGCCGCTCTTTTTGCTCTATCACGCAATAAAACAGCACGTAAAGACGTTTGGTAAGTGATAAACGTTTACCAAACATGATTGAATACATCAAGGGCGAACTGACCGAGCTGACACCCGCCTTGGCCACCATCGAGACGGGGGGCGTGGGCTACGGACTGAACATCTCGCTCAACACCTACTCTTCTATTCAGGGCAAGAAAGAGACCAAACTCTACGTCTACGAGGCCATCCGCGAAGATGCCTACGTGCTCTATGGCTTCGCTGCGAAGCGTGAGCGTGAGATGTTCGAGCTGCTCATCACCGTGAGCGGCGTGGGCACCAACACGGCCCGCATGATGCTCTCGTCGATGAGCGTCAATGAGCTTTGCAATGCCATCTCTACGGGCAATGCAAAGCTCATTCAAAGCATTAAGGGTATAGGAAAGATGACGGCGCAGCGCATCATCGTCGACCTTCGCGACAAGATTGTAGCCTTGGGCATCACTACCGAGATTCCTGCCGGTGGCGCCGTGGCCGCACCCGTGAACAACGCCGTGCGCGACGAGGCCGTGGCGGCGCTCACCATGCTGGGCTTTTCGCCGGCTCCCTCGCAGAAGGTGGTCGTTGCCATCCTGCAAGCGCAGCCTACGCTGCCTGTGGAGCAGGTGGTGAAGCTGGCGTTGAAGCAAATCAAATAAGGCGGAAGACTACTGTAGCCCGTCGAGCTGGTGCTTCAGCAGTTGAAGCTCGCTGCGGATATCAGTGAGGCGCGTGATGATCTCGGCCTTGCGGTCGCTGCCGTCGCGGTTGGCATTGATGAGCTTGCGGGCAGCGGCCAGCTTGAAGCCGCGCTCCTTCACCATGTTGTGAATCATGCGGATCTCCTTGATGTCTTTCTCGGTATACTGCCGCACTTTGTTGGGGCCTGTGGTCTTGGGCTTCAGGTGGGGGAACTCCGTCTCCCAGAAGCGCAGGGTGCTCTCGTTGAGGCCAAACATCTGGGCCACCTCCTTGATGGAGTAGTAGAGCTTGAGGTTCTTGTTCGTGTTCAATGCCATAGTCGCGCCGTTTTCGTTATTCACGATGCAAAGGTACAAAATTGCAGTCAGATGACAAACAAAAATCTCCAAAAATCTCACACAAATCTACAAGGCGCAGGTTTGTGTGAGATTTTTGGAGATTTCTTTGCGTACGCTTTATTGCTTGTAGAAGACTGCGGGCAGACCGGCAATCGTGCCGTAAGCCTCGGTGGTGGCAGCAATGAAGATGGTTTGCATGCCGTCTTCCATCGTCCAATGCTCCTTGTATAGCTCGTACCAAGTGCCTTCCAGCGTGGCAGGATTCAGGTTGCCGTAGCCACTACCATAGCCGGTGCCCGGCTCGCGTGAGGTGAAGCCATTGGTGATGTTCAGCTTCATCACACCGCCTGTGTAGGTGAAGGTGCCGGTGTACTTCTGTCCCCATGCGCCGATAATCATTTCAAAGTTGTTGTCCTTGATAATCATGGCGGCGCGAACCTCGTCCTTGTTGCCGTTCATATACCAGAACCACTTGCCTTGGATGTCGGAAACGAGCGTCTTGGGAGCAACGCCATTCTTGAACAGCACTTCTGCCGTCTCGTCGTAGTTGCCAGCTCCGTTCTCGTACGTGGACTTGATGACGAGCACCTGCTTTCCATAGAGCAGGATGACCTTGCCTTTTTCAGTTACCTGCTGGCCTTGCGTCGTGTGGGTGAACGTGATCTCATCGTTTTTGAGCGTAAATGTGCCATCGTATCTCTGACCATACTCGTCAATTGTGAGCTTGTCGCCTTTGAACACGTAAGTGCCTTCTGAAAACGGACTCTTCCAAGTGCCTTCAAGGTCGCCAACCGATGCTCCGCTGCCTGAGGGAGGCGTCACATCGTCGTCGTCATCATCACCGCATGCAGCCAATGTGAATACTGCTGCGAACAGGCTTGCAAAAAGCCATAAATTCCATTTCTTCATAGTTTTTTTGTGTTTTTGTAATTAATCAAACAATCGGGATTCTTCCCTCTTGCTAATGAAAAACTGGGCAACTGCTATTTGTTAGCTTGTTACCCAGTCGTAGTTGCGGAGGCAGGACTCGAACATGCGACCTCCAGGTTATGAGCCTGGCGAGCTACCAACTGCTCCACTCCGCGATATCTTTTTCAGTTTGCGGGTGCAAAGGTAGTGCTTTTTTCTGGGATTTCCAAATTTTTCCTCATGTTTTTTTGTTTTTATGTATTTTTCTTGCATAAAACAGTAGCGGTTGGTTAAGGAAAAGAGGGAATCGTCCTGTTTTTGAAACGAAAAGCGTTACCTTTTTATCTAGGGAATTTCATGCGTTTGAAATGTTTTTTTGAAGGTTTTTGTAAAAATACTTGGCTGTTTGGAAGAAAAAGCGTAATTTTGCACACGCTATTAGCAGTGTGCAAAAAAGTGGTAATATACAAAAACTCAAAAAAGATGTCAATATCCAAGACGCGACAGTTATTGGTGGACGTGGCGCGCCAGCTCTTTGCCAAGAACGGCATTGAGAAGACGACGATGAACGATGTGGCTCAAGCATCGGGCAAGGGACGTCGCACGCTCTACACCTATTTCAAG
The DNA here is from genome assembly GCA_017619275.1 of Prevotella sp. Classification (GTDB taxonomy): domain Bacteria; phylum Bacteroidota; class Bacteroidia; order Bacteroidales; family Bacteroidaceae; genus Prevotella. Next base: position 6,424 of record JAFZSR010000010.1, read on the forward strand.
TCGAAGGACGACATCTACTATGCCGTTATCGAGACCGAATTGGAGCGCTTGAGCGACAAGCTCGACGAGGTGGCCGCCCGCAAGATAAGCCCCCACGAGAAGGTGATTGAACTTATTTACACCCATCTGAACATGATTCGCGAGACGGTGGTGCGCAACGGTAACCTGCGCGCCGAGTTCTTCCGAAACATTTGGATGGTGGAGAAGGTGCGCAAGCACTTCGACTTGGCCGAGGTGGAGCTGTTTCGCAAAGTTTTCGCCGAAGGCAAGGAGGCTGGTGAGTTCGACATTGAGAATGTGAACCTGGTGGCCGACATCTGCCACTACTGCATCAAGGGCCTGGAGGTGCCCTACATCTACGGCCGCATCGCACACGGCATGAAGGAGGAAGACACCAAGCCCCAGGTGGCCAAGTTCGTTTATGGCGCCTTGGGAAAGCATAAGCCTTAACAAAAGCCCCCTACGATAGGGGGTTGGAGGTCTGGACAAGCGCAGGCCTTCATCAACTTTAATATAAAAAAATGGTTTGATATTCCGCTTGTTCAGACCCAACCCCCTCGCTTAGGGGGCTATGACAATGAGATTACTGGAAGGTAAGACTGCGCTCATCACTGGCGCAGCACGCGGTATCGGAAAGGCTATCGCGCTGAAGTTTGCCGAGGAGGGATGCAACATTGCGTTCACCGACCTCGCAGTGAATGAAGAGACGGAAAAAGAGATTGCCGACAAGGGCGTGAAGGCGAAGAGCTACGCCTCGAATGCAGCCGACTTTGCGCAAACAGAACAGGTGGTGGCACAGGTGAAGGAGGAGTTTGGCCGGATTGACATTCTGGTGAACAACGCCGGCATCACCAAAGACGGACTGATGCTGCGCATGAGCGAACAGCAGTGGGATGCCGTGATCAGCGTTAACCTGAAGTCGGCTTTCAACTTCATCCACGCTTGTGTGCCCATCATGATGCGGCAGCGCGGTGGTAGCATCATCAACATGGCCAGCGTGGTGGGCGTGCATGGCAATGCCGGACAGGCCAACTATGCTGCATCGAAGGCTGGACTCATCGCCCTGGCCAAGTCGATAGGGCAGGAAATGGGTCCCAAGGGCATTCGCGCCAACGCCATCGCTCCTGGATTCATCGACACCGCCATGACGCAAGCTCTCTCGGAGGAGGTGCGCAAGGAGTGGTGCCAGAAGATTCCCCTGCGCCGTGGCGGCACCGTCGACGACATCGCCAACTGCGCCGTGTTCCTGGCCAGCGACATGTCGAGCTACATCAGCGGACAGGTGATACAGGTCGACGGCGGCATGAACATGTAGTCTTTTGCAGTGCGAAACGATGGAAAAGACTCTGAAAGGCTTGCTGCAGGCCGTTGAAAAAGAGGTACTGCGCAAGCCCAACCGCAAAACGCTCGACCGGCTGTCGCTATTGGCCGGCTTTCAGGATTGGGAATCCTTCCAGAGGGCCTTCAATGGCGGGAGTAAGATTGAAAAGTGAAGGTCAATTCTGAAAAAAAGATTTCGGGAAGCACGCTCCGCGAAGGAGATGCTTCCCGATTTTGTATTATTGGTGTCCGGGAAAAGCAGCCTGCATCAGGACTTCTGCTTCGGACACGCAGACATTCTTCAGACTACGTCGTGGTTTTTATAGATTACGTCGTAGTTTATAAAAACTGCGTCACGGTTTATATAGACCGTGTCGCGGTTTAAACAAATAAAATGACTGCTGATGTTTGTGGAAAGCGGCTTTCTCCAAGCATGAATACAAAAAAAAGGGTCACCGCTGTGACCCAACCTTTGTTAACCTTAAATCTAATACTATGAAAAACACGTTGCAAAGATAAGGCGTTTTTCTTATATTTGCAAAGTTTTTTGTGGAAAAAACTTTGAGTTTGTAAAATAATTGATATAAATCAAGAGATTTCCTTATTTCTTCCGTATCAAGGTAAGGCCGTCGCGCAGCGGAAGGATGACTTTTTCCACACGCTGGTCGGCGGCAACGAGGTCGTTGAAGCGGCGTATGCCCAGTGTCTGCTGGTCGCGGTCGTAGGCGGCATCAGCCACGTGGCCGTTCCAGAGTGTGTTGTCGGCCAGCAGGAAGCCACCAGGCTGCAACAGTGGCAGCAGCGCCTCGTAGGCCTCGACATAGTGACGCTTGTCGCCATCGATGAACATCATGTCGAAGGTGATGCCGAGGCGCGGGGCTTCTATGATGGCGTCGCCGATGATGAATTGCACGCGATGGCCCATGGGCGAAGTGCTGAGCCAGTGGCGTGTGAAGTCCTCCAGCTCGTCGTCCACCTCGAAGGTGTAGACACGGCAATCGTCGTCGGCCAGTCCCTCGGCCATGCACAGGGCGCTGTAGCCGCTGAACGTGCCCACCTCGAGGATGCGCCGTGGGTGAATCATCTGCACCAGCATCTTCAGTAGCCGCCCCTGAAGGTGGCCGCTGGCCATGCGCCCGTTGAGCAGCTCCACGTTGGTGGCACGCCACAAACGGTAGAGATGCTCCGGCTCTGGGTCGATGTGGGAGAGGAGATAGCTGTCAATATCCACTGCTAGAATTGTTTTTTATGGGATATAGCCGCAAATATGCGGCTCACCCAACCATTGCGATAGTCTACAATCTACAGTCTATAGTCTATAGTCAAAAATCTACAGTCTATAGTCTACAGTCTAAGGCCTATAGTCTATAAGGGCTTCGATGGCCAGGCGATAGCTGTCGAGGCCGAAGCCGCAGATGACGCCCTTGCATGCGGCGCTGATCATCGAATGGTGGCGGAACTCCTCGCGCGTGTGTACGTTAGAAATGTGTACTTCTATCACGGGGGAGGTGATGGCACGGATGCAGTCGCCCAGCGCCACGGAGGTGTGGGTGTAGGCGCCGGCGTTGAGCACGATGCCGTCGACGCTGAAGCCATCCTGCTGCATGCGGTCGATGAGGGCGCCCTCGCAGTTGCTCTGGAAATAGTCGATCTCTACTTGTGGGTAGCGGTTGCGCAGTTGGGGCAGGTAGCTGTCGAACGATTCCTGTCCATAGATGCCCGGCTCCCGTTTGCCCAGCAAGTTGAGGTTGGGGCCGTTCACAATCAGTATTTTTTTCTTTTCCATCTTGTTGCTCGTAATTAAGTTTAGTAAGCAGGGCTGCCCCACGCTTGGTGTTGGCAGCCCTGTACGCAGTTGTTGGTTTGATATCAGCAGTATTGGCTTAATAGCCGGGGTTCTGCGTCCATCCCGGATTCAGGTCGAGCATCTCCTGCTCCACGGGGAAGATGCGGTGACGCTTGTCGAAATTGGCATCGGGGAAGTTCTTGTAGTGGGGGAAGAACTCGTCCTCGAAATGACCGAAGCGAACCATGTCGTTGCGGCGCCAGTTCTCGTCGAAGAACTCACGGCCACGCTCGTCGTAGATTTCCTGGAGCGTAGGCTCAGCAGCAATCTGGGGAGCGCCAGCGTAGGCACGGATTTGGTTGAAGAGATCCTTGGCACCACCCTGTCCGAGGCGTGCGAGGGCCTCAGCCTTCATGAGGAGGATGTCGGCGTAGCGGAAGAGCGGCAGGTCGTTCGACTGGTTGCGGCCATTGTTGTAGTCGTCGGGGATGATGAACCACTTGATGGAGTGGCAGCCCTGCTGGATGGCATTGTCGTCGTTACCCACGTCGATGGTGTTGTCCTGCTTGATAAGGGTAATCTCATCGGTGAAATGCACCTGCTTGCCATTGTACATGAACGGCTCATTAGTAGGCTTCAGCGTCTTGGGGTCGCGGATGTATACATCGCCACGCAGGATGCTGAGGTTGCGGATGTCGCCTTCGAGACTGAACAGCTTGGCAAACTCGGGCGTCACGACGATGTTGCCACCAAACGACTGGGTGAACTTGTCGCTCGAACCATACACATTCGGCATCATGTTCTTCAACTGCTTGAACGAGCGGGGACGGGCATACTGGAAGCCTTGGCGGTCGATGGCGTCGTAGGGCATGGCATAGATGAAGTCTTCCACCTTCCAGCTGTTGTCGTAAGAGAACTTGTGCAGATAGTCGACGGAGCCGAGATTGAACTTCTTGCTGTTAATGACCTCGTCGCAGGCAGCGATACAGTCGTCGAGTTTCGGATTGGCAGCCGTGGCAGCGTCGTACTGGTCGACCGATTCGGCCGTATAGACAGCCCAGTTGATGTAGAGCTTGGCCAGGAGTGCCTCGGCCATCCACTTCGTCGGCTTGCCGTAGGTGTTCTCCGTGACATCTTCGGTGAGTGAAGGGATAATCTCCGTGAGTTCCTTTTCAATCCACTCTGCCACTTCCTTTCGGGGTGAACGGGGAATCACTTCGCCTTCAGCAGGAACCTTCTCAAGGATAGGTGTGTCGCCGAAGCTGTCCATCAGAATCCATGTGAAATAAGCACGCATGGCACGGGCGGGAGCCGTCATCTGAGCAGATGCACCGCTACCCAGTTCCTCCAGGATGGTGTTGGCCTTTGTGATACCGGATGTCACCTCCGAATACCAGTCGAGCGAGGCGTCGGTGGCAAAGCTGTTGTGAAGAGCCTGGTGAGCATACGTTCCGTCGTCGTAGTAGCCACCGTCGAAAGCAAGGGCGGTGAACTCATCGGAGGCAAGGCACTGGGCTTCCATATAACGGCGGCCAAACGTGCCTGCGAGGTGGAAATAGACATCGGCCATCTTTGCCTCAACCACAATCATCGGGTCGACACCAGAATTCTTGCTGGGGTCTTCAGTGTACTGAGAGCTTGGAGCAACATCCAAATCAGTACAACTGGCAATGGCTACAGCGAATAAGCCAGCTGTGAGAAATAATTTATTCAGTTTCATATTCTTGATTCTTATTTTATGATATTACTTTACGGTCACGATAGCAATACGGTTGGCATGATTGGTGTCGGCACCCTTGGCAACAACGTTTGTCACGTTCACGCCCTT
>JAFZSR010000072.1 GCA_017619275.1 Prevotella sp.
CGCTTTCTTTATGCCTTTGAGTTAGTGCTTTCCCCACAGATTTGAGAGACGAAAGTAATAACAAAATAAGTAACCATAACAAAAAGACAATTAAAAATGAGAGTTATGATCAGGATTAAACGAACATTCAATCTCATCCTCACCCTCGCCCTCTGGCTCGTGGCGCAGACGGCGTGGGCTGATGACGTGACATGGTACATGGACGGTGGCAAGAACGGCCATTCGACTTGCACTTTTAACGCTAACGAGAAAACTGCCGAAGTGACGAGCGACCAGCACAGCAAGACGCTGCGCTACACATGGACCAGCGGGGATGGTCTCAGTTGGAGAGTAAATCAAGTTGGATACGGTCTTGCAAAGTTTGACCATCCCATAACGAATGGATGTGTGGTGACTTTTCCCGACATCATCGGAACTGTAACAGGAATGACGATAACCTATCTCCAATTTTTCAACGTGGCTGGTTGCACGATGAAGATGTACGTCGGCCAAATAGGCACGACACCGACGCTGCTGACCACTGGCGGCAGTGATTATCTGGTGGCACATTCAAGCAGCACGGCGTTTACTGCCACCTTTACCGGCAGCATCGATGTGGATGCAGACCATCCGCTGGCGATATGGTTTGACGGAGAGGAATTACAGACAGGAGAATTCACATTTGGCTTTACAGCAAAAAACAATACAATTCCCACCATCCAGGTGGTCTACACGCCGGCAGCGGCACCCGATGCGGGACACGTGTTCAACATCACCACCAGCGGCAATGTGCTGACCGCCACCTGCACCAACAACGAGCAAAGCCACCAGTGCATCACCAACCATCAAGCCACGCTGACGCTCAATGCCGAGGACGGCATAGCCAGTATTACTAATCCCGTCAGCGCATCGATTACCCCGTCATTGTCGGACTTCAATACGGACACGCAACTCGGAGCCATCTGCACCATCGAGTACGCCACTCAAGGCTCGACCGACTGGACCACCGTTGCGCCCCGCACCGTGGGCAACTACACCGCCCGCGCCACCGTCAGCATCAACAGCACCAACTACGTGCTGACCAAGAATTTCAGCGTCATTGAGGGACACTATATCACCAACGACTACCCGCAGTTCACCATCAACAAGACAGGAGCCATGGCGGGCGAAAACATCACCGTCATCTTCACGCCGCAGATGGGCGAGAGCATGGCGACGCTGACCGTGACGGGCGACAACACAAGCCTGAGCCTCGACAACGGCATCAGCGACAACGGCGACAATACCTACACCTTCGCCATGCCAGCCGAGGATGTCACCCTCGGCGCCACGTTCACATTCCCGATGAATGACGATAACTTCTCGCAGGACGGCGACACCTACACCATCAAGAACGCCGACGGCTGGAACTACTTCTGCCAGCGCATACAGTATGATGCTAACATCGACGGCTTCAGCGGCAAGACCATCGAACTCGCTGCCGACAACATCACCGTGACAACGATGGCGGGCATGGTGCATCCGTTTAAGGGAACCTTCGACGGCAAGGGTAACACGCTGGACTTCAAGCCCACTACCGTTACAATGTATTGCGCCCCCTTCCAAAACACCAACAACGCCACCATCTGCAACCTACATGCAACGGGACAGATTGAGGGCGGCACCAATTCCTACATAGGCGGCCTAGTGGGCAGTGCTAACGGTAACCTCACCATCCGTGACTGCCGCGTGAGCACCCAAATCAGCAGCACCGTCAGCGGCATTGCCAGAATCGGCGGATTCGTGGGCCTCCTGAGTTCGCATTACGACCAATGCCACATCACGGGCTGTGTGTTCGACGGACTCATCTACAACCCGTACTATTCCGGCACGACCTACGGCTGCGGCGGCTTCATCGGCGCCATGTCGGAGTACGGATATGCCATACTGAAAGACTGCCTCTTCATCCACGGCCAGTACGACAACAACAACGCCAAGTGCGAACTATGGTGGGGATATGAGAACGACAGGAACAGCACCTTCTTCCACCGCAGCAACAACCAAGGCAAGGGTACGCTGACCAACTGCTTCTACGTCGGCACGCGTGGACTGAAGCAAGGCTCGCCCGCCGTGGAATCGGCCACCGCCCCCACCAACTTCGCCCACTTCGGCAACCCGACCGACCACTGCTTCATGCAGACCTACGGCCACATGATGGTCTTCGGCGGCAAGTACTACACGCCGATATACGGCGACCTCGTGGAGACGTACGACTTCAGCGGGGTGAAGAGTTACAACATTGAGTACGACGACAAGCCCCTGGGCATCCCCGACATCGCGTCGCCACTGTGGGTGCCCTTACTGTGCTACAAACGCACGTTCACCAATGGAAAGCCCGTGACGGTGATGATGCCGTTCAACTTCACGAAGAGCGCCTTCAAGAAGAGTGGCTCCAGCGACGGTCTGACTGGTCATTTCTATGAGTTCAAGGGCATCCATCTGGACCCGCAAACGAGCAAGTGGACGGCCGAGATGGGAGAGCCTGACAATCCCGAAACGACCACGATGACGGCCAATACGCCGTACCTCTACGTACCTGACGATGAACCGGAGTATTGGTACATCGATAATGGCGGCGACGGCGTCACCATCTTCACCGAGGGCAACGAAGGCGGCACAAAGGTAAAGCCGTATGACGGCACCGCGGATTTTGCCTGGAACAAATGGGACTTCATCGGCACCTACCAGCCGCGCTACTGGAGTGAAACCGAGCACTTCGACGAAGTCGGCAAGGTGTATGGCTTCGCAGGATCGACCAAGGAGGTGCAAGGAGTATATGACAACACGATTACCGTCGAGGCTGGCGAATTCGTGAGGGCGAAGATCGGCGCGAAGATCCGCCCCACGTCGTGCTACCTGATGTGGACGGGCTACGAGCCCGACTATGCCCCCGCCCGTGGACTGACCCGCGGCGCAGCGGCTGACGAGGACGTGCCGCAGCGCATCACCGTGAAACTCGTCTCGGCCAGCGGCGACATTACCAGCATCGGCGAGATTGACACCACGACGGGCGAGGTATCATTTGACAGCGAGGCATGGTACACCCTCGACGGCATCCGCCTCAGCGGCCAGCCCAGCACCAAGGGCATCTATATCAATAATGGTAAAAAGGTCGCGATTAAGTGAGAGAAATGAGAGCTCGCTCACATTTCCGAGCGTGAGCGAGCTCGAACGAAGTTCAAAGTTGTAATCAAATAACGAATGGAGGACACAGCAATGAAAAAGAGAGCATACAAGAAACCGACCTGCAGGGTCGTAGTGTTGCGACATAAGACAAATCTATTGATAAGCAGTCCCTACGACGCCACCCCGCCCAACGAAATCCCCGACTACGACGACTGGATGGAATAATTTGAATGCGGCTGACTGAATTTGTGGAAGATTGTTAGTACCAACGCGATTTCGATTTTCTCTTTCCCAGCCAAGCAGGAAGTTCGTTGATAGCCCATATCACAGACAGCATGGCGATAGGCATGGCCGCCATCAACCAAAGGAACAAGATTTCGTCGTTCAGGTGGTACTTCCCCGTGTAATAGCCAAGAACTGCAAATATCACCAGTGCCACCTTACGCCTTTCAAAAATTTGGTAACGATTTTTTGAAAAATGGTAACGACTTTTTAAAAAATCTCGTACGAGATTTTTTTCAGCCTCAATGGGTGTTCCCATTTTTGCGATAAATATACATCGAAACAGGGTGCACAGCAGACTCTGTGCACCCTGTTTCGATATGGGAGTTAATCCTCGGTGATTAGAACAGCTTGGCGGGATAGACACCCTCGTCGACAAGCGACTTGATGCGGTCGACGGTGGCCTGGCGGTCGGCGGCGTAGGTAACGCCGAACCACTTTGCCGTGGTGTCGAGCACCTCGCAGGTGGCTGTGCCCTCGGTGATGAGCTTGTTCACCATGAGGGGGATGAAGAACTCGGCCTTCAGGTTCTGCATGTTCTTCGGGTCGCTGAGGAACTCGCGGAAATATTGCTCGCTGTGCTCGAAGTAGTCGGGCGTGAAGCCCCACATGTTCATCGACACGGGCACGTTCTCCTCCAAGGGGAACCACTCGTCGCCGTCCTTGTAGCAGATGGCGTTGCCTTTGTCGGCGATGCGCATGATCTCGGTGCGCTCGACGACATCGGTGAGGTGCCGCTGCTCGTTGTAAGCGCAGACGCCGCGTGCCACGCTGCCGTTCTCGCTGAGGGTGTTGCAGCAGCGGAAGCCCACCATGGCGTAGGTATTCTTGGAGCCTTCGGGGAGGTTGGCGAGGAACTTGCCAATCTGCATGAAGGCGTCGCGACCGTAGAAGTCGTCGCAGTTGATGACGCAGAAGGGTTCCTTGATGACGTCCTTGCCCATGAGCACGGCGTGGTTGGTTCCCCAGGGCTTTACACGGCCTTCGGGCACGCTGAAGCCTTCGGGCAGAGCATCGAGGGCCTGGAAGCAGAGCTCGCAGGGCACCTGTCCTTCGTACTTGGCCAGGATCTGTGTGCGGAACTGCTCTTCGAAGTCCTTGCGGATGACCCAGACGATGCGTCCGAAGCCAGCCTGTATGGCGTCGTAGATACTATAGTCCATGATGGTCTCGCCGTTGGGGCCCAGACCGTCGAGCTGCTTCAGGCCACCGTAGCGGCTGCCCATGCCAGCAGCGAGCAGGAAAAGGGTAGGTTTCATAGTCTTTTGGTTTTTATTGGTATTACTTAATCACTTTCTTGCCACCCTGGATGAGGAGTCCCTTCTGCTGGGGCTGCACGCGCTGACCCTGCAGGTTGTAGACGGGCTGGTCGTTGGTGGTGGATTGCACATCGTTGATGCCGCTAGGCACTGGCTTTTCCTTCACGGTGAGCTTGCCAGCGATGAAGGTCATGTTGTAGCTGAGAGCGGTGGCGCTCTTCACGCCCACGGTGTAGACACCGGGCTTCGACAGCACGTTGGCCGTGGTCTGGAAGACGGGCTCTTGCTCCCAAGCTACCTGTGTGTCGTGGGCCACCAAGCCCTCGTACTTCAGCTCAAACTGTGGGTTCTCCTCGCCCTCGTAACGCTCGGCGTTCTTCACAGTGGCCTTGGCATCCACCTTCTGCACGATGAGATAGCCGTCGGCGAAGTCGTAGGCCTCGGCATTCTCTAAGCTTCCGGCAGAGATTTTCACCGGATAGCGGCCTGCGGGCGAGGTGGGTGTGGCATCGCAGGTGAAGGAAGGTGCTCCCTTCACGTTCTTGGCATTGTCGCCACTGGCGGTATAGGTGAACGTGGGGTTCTTCTCGCCATATTTGCGGATGGCGTTGCGCACCTTGAGCACGGTGCCCACGGTGAAGATGTTCTGCTCGCCAAATTCTTTCCACTGAGCGGTCTGCAAGTAGGTCTTCTTTAGTCCAGAGCGCACGTAGAGCGTGGCCTTGCCGAAGGGCATGCCTTCGAAGACGTCCGAGCCCAGCAGTTCGGGCACGTTCTTGGTGGTGACGCGGAGCTCATACAAATTGGCGCATCCGTTGAAGGCCTCAGCACCGATGGCGGTAATGCTCTCGGGCAGACGCACGCGGCGCAGCGTGGTGCAGTCCTTGAAGATGCCAACGGGCACGGTGTTCTCCTCCAGAACGGCATTCGTCAGATCGAGGATGCGCAGCATTCCATCGGTGGGTTCTCCGTCGACGCTCCATCCTGCCAAGTGGCGCAGGTAGTTCATGTCGTCCTGGTTCAGGGGGCCTGTGACGGTGAGCGTGCCGATGTAGGTTCCCTCCTCGGCGTTCTCTTCCAGTTTCTGCTGCAGTTCGCCTACATTCTCAACGACTACCTCGGCCTTGCGCATCGTGGCGTGGTTGCCGCCCTTGATGCCAATAATCATGTCCTGATACATGTTGAAGCTGTAGCCGCTGGGATTCAGCTGGCTGACGAAGAAAAAGCCATCGTCGTCGCCAGCCCATCCCCAGTTCACCGACACTTTACCGTCGGCAGTGTAGCCGTCGAACACAAAGGCGTGGCCACCCAGCCAATCGGCTCCGCCGTAGTAGAGGGGACCGTTCTCCGAGAGCTCGCGATAGATGATGTCCATCCACGTGGGTTCGGAGTAATCGCTGCGGTTGAGGCACTGAGCCTCCTCGAAGCCAAAGTACTCGCGCAGGCCGGCTGCGGCATCCTCGGAGTAGGCACCACTGCCCTCGCTGGGGCCGCCATACTCCATGTCGGCAGCCACGCCACAGTCGCGCATCAGCAATGCCACGGCGTTGGCCTCCACTTCGGTGAATTGGCCGTTGACATAGTAGTTGAGCATGTTGGGCCAGTCGTAGTAGTCCTCATCATAGTTGGCGGTCACGGCTTGGCCGTTGTGGTTGCCACGAGGATAGTAGATGGTGCGCTCGCCTTGTCCATGGGCGGGCGTCTGGTGATAGTTCATCACCTGAGCCATAGCAGTGGCCACGCAGCCAGTGAGGCACTTCACGTTGCCGCTGAAGGTGGGGCACATGCGGTTGTAGGGGTCGGCCTGATACCATTTGGTGGTAACCATCGACGGCACACTCTCGGGATATTTCATGGGGTCGGGCGTGGTTACATGCATCGGGGCGTTGTTCTGCACGGCTTGGCGTGCAGCCTCGGCCGTAGCCTGAAGCCACCACTCGAAGTTGGGGTTCTGTCCGTCGGAATAGTGGGCTGCTGATACGCCCAGCACGGCGGGCAGCAGGTCGTCGGCGGTCACCACGGCGAATCCGCTTTCCTCGGTGCCAATCACCTCAATCTGCTCCATGCTGCGGAGCACTTTCAAGGGCACATTCGATGGAGCCCGATGCGAGGTGGCGCGC
>JAFZSR010000073.1 GCA_017619275.1 Prevotella sp.
GCCCCACTATGCTTCAGACTGCACGGCAAAGGTACGAAATCTGAAGATTACAGCCAAACAAAACAGCCAAAAAGATATCCTGCAATTTGACCCATTGACACATAGTACTATCAAACTATCCTGCAAATTGACCTATACGCCAAATATTTGTCCCCCGCTTATCGAGAAAAGACCGCTGCGGTCTGTTTGGTGGTGTCATTGTAGAAATTTTACTTTTTTTACACTAAATCCACAATCTGTTTAAAATAGACAACAGTTTGTTCAAAACAGACAACAGATTGGACAAAATATGCAATGCTTTTAACAGGATTTTTCATATTTTTGCAGAGCAAAATAAATATCAACTAACCATCGTTATCAATATGCGCCGTCTATCCCTTTCAGTATTGTTCCTGGCACTGGCCTTTGGGCTACATGCCCAATCGTGGTGGACAGCCCCTGACCGCCATCAATACAACGACGAGACCGTGGTCTACGCCGCCCTGCAACTCGAGACATGGTCCTCGAATTATTGCAATTCGCACTATCGCGTGGCCGCCTTCATCGACGACGAGTGCCGCGCCATTGCCGACGCGCCGGAGACCCACAACGACGGCAGCAGCGTCTTCGTGCTCCGCGTGCTGGGCGACCGCGACAGCGACAAGGGCAAAAGCATCCGCTTTGAGGTGTGCTGCAAAGACAACAACTTCGGGCTGGTGTACGACGTGACACCCACCACCCCCATCACTTTCGACGGCGAGTCGTGGGGCCGCCCCTCGCAGCCCATCGTGATGCATGGCGACGGCTTCACCGGTGGCGCCAGCTTCAGGTTCAACAGTGCGACGATTGCGGTGGGCGAGACGGTCGACATCGTCAGCCTCTACCAAGACAACGCGATGCCGAAGTATGAGGAGATCACGCTCAGCAACACCGAGGTGGCCTCGCTCGACGGCACCGTGGTCACCGGTCTGCAACCCGGCGAGGTGTGGTTCACGGTGCGTTTCCCCGGCATCTCCATCGGCAATGTCATCACCGTCATCCAGCCTGCCACCGCCTTGAACCTCCTCATCGACGAGATTCGCGTCGACATTGCGCTGCCTGAGACGCTGCAGACAAAGGCCGAGGCGTGCTACGAGCTGCTGCCCGCCAACACCACCGACATCATCACGTGGCTCATCGACGACCCGACGATAGTAGGCTACGACCCCGCCACTGCGCGACTCCTGCCACTTGCCGTCGGCGAGACCTATATTGAGCCCGTGGTGCTGGCTGCCGACGGCAGTGTGCGCCTGCGCCCTGCCAATGGCCGACGCATCCACGTCATCATCTATGAGAACATCCCCTTGCAGGGGTTTGTCGTCAGCATCGGCCGTGTGGCCGTCGGCGAGACCACGCCCATGACGCTCACCCCCGTGCCGGCCAACGCCACCTTCGACCCGCAGGACTTCATCATCACCATGCCCGTTGCCTCGCCAGCCTTTGCACACTGGCAGGCAGCAAGCTATCAGCTGGTGTCGCGCGAACCTTTTATTTATAATGTCACCGGCTTAGTGCCCGGATGGGCCAATATTGAGATATGGCCCAAGGATGGCTCCTCGCAGGAGCCTTATCCGCTTTATAGCGATGTTGATGGCGAGACCCTCTTCGACGGTTTCGGCATCAACGAGCGGTTGGCGTTCAGCGAGGGATGGCAGTGGCGCACCAACCCCTACGGCGACCTGGACGCGCAGAACATCGAAACCGTCTTCGGCCCCTCGCTCATCGAAGCCCGCACCCAGCAGGAGCTGCTCTACAACGACCCCGAGCTGGGCTACTTCGGCACCATCATGACAGGCGAAGGCATTCCCGAGAATATGGCCTACAAGGTGAAGATGCAGAAAGATGCCGTCGGCTACTTGGCCAGAGGCACCTATTACCCCAGCTGGTCGATAGTGCTGGAAGAGGGCTGGACATGGATTCCCACCTACTATTTCTACGACCGCCAGCTCACAACCGCCTTCGCTGGCAACAACCTGCCCGAGGGTACCGTCATCGTGTCGAAGGAAGACGGATCGGCCGAGTGGAACGGCACCGAGTGGGAGGGCGACCTGCAAGTGCTGCCCACGCGCCAGAGCTTCCTGTGCTACTACCCCGACACGGAACCCTACATACTGCTGTACGCCTCCGAATTCGAAATGCCACAGGGTATCACCCCCAGCGGGCCCTCCCCCTACCCCTCCCTTGTAGGGAGGGGAGCGGATACCTCTGCTGCTGGAATTACAGATGGCAAATCTATATACTCCTCTCCCTACAAGGGAGAGGCTGGGGAAGGGTCTGCTCAACTTAAAGCTACCGCCCGCCGCTTCCGCGACAACATGACGATGGTGGCCACGGTGAACGGCGCCGCCAACCAAACGCTGTTGGCCTACGTGGGCGATGAGTTGCGTGGCATCGGCAGTGCTATCAATGGCCGCTACCACCTCACCGTGCATGCCGACGGTGGCGAGCGCATCAGTCTGCGCCTACTCGATGCCGACGGCTATGAGTGGCCTGTCGACGAGCAGTTCACCGTCAGCCAGCTGCGCTTGGGTTCGCTGCGCCAGCCCGTAGCACTCCACAGCCAAGCCTGGACGCAAGGCATCAACAACGTTCAACGTTCAACGTTCAACGTTCAACGTATCTACGACTTGCAAGGCCGCCCCGTGAAGCATCCACAGAAAAAACACATCTATATTATTAATCATAAAAAAGTGAGATTATGAAAAAGTTATTATCACTGCTGACGCTCCTGATCGTAACGATGGGAGCCTCGGCGCAAGATTGGAACGTAGCCTATCACGAAGGCTATCCACAGGCCTACACCAACATCATGGCCGAACTTGTGGTCAACAATGGCCCAGCTGTCTACGCCGGCAACTACACCATCGGCGTGTATGTGGACGGCGAGTGCCGTGATATTGCCAGGGACAACGACATTGTGCAAGAAGTGCAAGGGAAGAAATTCCTGCTGTTCCAGGTGCCCGGCAATTATGGTAATGAAGACCCCGAAGATGGTGCAAGCATCTCCTTCGTGTTGAGGGACAACAACAACAACTTCTACAGTGTCAAGTGCAGCCAAGAAATCACTTTCTGCAGCGATTGCGACACCTACGGCTATCCCCCCTCATCAAATCTTATCCAGCTGACGGTCACCCTGCCCAGTAGTATCACCTTCAACCCGTTTGTGGTGGAAAAAGGACAGGAGATTGACCTGATGGATCAGCTCGTGCTTACCCCTGCTGACGCCCAGCTGCCCCAGGACTACTATTGGGATTTGGGCAATAGCGAAATATTTGCCGAAATACATGGCGACATGCTCAAAGGTACGCAGGTCACCACAAACGCCCCCATCTCCCTGTGGGCTGGCGGCGAAGAGTTGGCCAGCACCACCTTCAGCGTCATCCAGCATGCCACCGCCATCAACATCGTGACGGACGAGTTCCAAGTGGAGAAGGGTTCTACGATGGGGCTGACCATGTTCATGCGCAACGTCCATAACTTCAAAGCCTATAGCCTCGACCCCGAAGATGCCACCGACGAGGTGCTGTGGGAGATTAAGGATGATTCATTCATCGAGGTGGGAATGGATGAAGAAGGCCTAACCACGTGGACACCCATCAAAGGCGGCACCACTCGCATTCGACCTTACATCATGCAGGGCAACGACAAGCTCACTCCCGCCAACGACCAGTGGATTACCATCAACATCCATGTGTCCGCGACAAACCTCACTACCGACTGGCCGCAAGACCCCGAAACCGGCGATTATGTGAGCCTGAAGGCCAACGTGGGCGACGACATCAGCGATATATACAATGCCATTGGCGGTGAAAATGGACTCTTCAAAGTGTATCCTGGAGATGCCACGAACAAAGTGGTTGGAATCAAGTTTGCAAACCAAGCGGATTTTGAAAGCGGAATATTGGAGTGGGATGACTATGGTCATGGCATTGCCAAGAAGGAAGGCGTAGTGACGCTCCGCTTCTATGCCATAGAGAACGACGCCATCTTCAAGGACATCAGCGTGGAGGTGTTCAACCCCGCCAAGACCATTGATGCCAAGGAAGGAAAGTCGCAGGGCAGCCCGCTGATGATTGACAAAGACACCCCCATCGACGAGGCAGCAGCAGAGATAGAATTGAATCTGACATGGGGGCCCGAGGGCAGCATACCTAACGGCTACATCACCAGCACAGGAGCCATTACCGGAGAGGGCGGCATAAGTGCAAACGGAGCCTTCTTCGACATCACCGCTCCTGAGGAGCTGGAGCGTGGCGATGCCACCGTCACCGCCACGGTGTACTGGAACGACTATAGCAACTACAAAGGCACTAATGCCACCATCGTGCAGCAGTCGGCATCGGTTACGTTCTACGTGAAAATCATCGAGGGCCTCGACCACTTCGAAATTACCATCGTGCCCAATACCGCAGACCCCACCACCGGCACCATCACCCTGACGCCTGTGCCCGAACAGGCCACCTTCAACTGGGAAGACTATTCGCTCACAGCCTCTAACAACATGTATGGCAACTGGGATGTGCTCACCGTCACCGACACAGGCAACGGCACCTACACCTACAGTGCCTCACTGCCCGGCGAGTGGAGTGTCATGGTGGATGGAACTTCGCAAGACGAGCCAGAATGGCTGACCATACCGGCCAAGGTGTCGCTGGCAAGCGGCTGGCAGTGGAAGAGCAACAACTGTGGAAGCCTGATGGGCGTGGAGGCACTGTCGAATTTCTTCGGCGACAACCTCGTGGAGGCACGCACCTACAACGACCTGCTCTACAACGACCCCGAATGGGGCTACTGGGGCTCGATGACCGGACAAGCTGGCATCGGACAGAGTGTGATGTACAAGGTGAAGATGAGCAACGACAAGGTCAGCTATCTCGACAATGGCGATCTCAATGAGGAAATTACCTTGGCATTGGTGCCGGGCTGGAACTGGATAGGCTCGCCCTACTTCTACGACCGAACAATAGAGAACGTGTTCGGAGGATTCATCGACAACAACATGGAGGGCATGGTCATCGTGTCGAAGGCCAATGGCCAAGCCGAATATGCCAACGGAACATGGAATGGCAACCTGAAGATGATGAAGAAGGGCGAGGGCTACTACGTCTACAACCCCACCAATGAGCCTGTGTCGTTCTACATGCCTTGCGAAATCTTCGGCAATATGGATCAAGGCGACGAAACGCCTGCTGGTGCCCGCTCGATGCGCCAGAGCGTATGGAGCTACGACCACACGCAGTTTGCCAGCAACATGAGCATGGTGGCCGAGATGCCTGAACTGGAGAATGCCGAGAACTACACCATCGGCGCCTTTGTAGATGGTGAGTGCCGCGGCGAGGGCAGCTTCGAGAATGGCCTGGCCTTCATCACCGTCCACACCAATGGCGGCGAGCAGGTGAACTTCGTACTGCACAACGAGCTCACCGACGAGTATGCCGACATCGACGAGACCGTCGTCTCGCGCACCCGCATCGGCTCGGTCAAGGCTCCCGTAATGCTCACCAGCAATACGGTGGTAACGGGCATCAACGACGTTCAACATTCAGCGTTCAACGTTCAACGTTCAACGTTCAACGTCGACGGACGCGCCATCGGTGGCTCTACCAAGGGTGTCAGCATCCGCAAGATGAGCGATGGCACCGTCCGCAAGGTGGTCATCAAGTAACGTGAATATCCATTAATTTGAACACTGCGACACAGAGATACAGAGTTTTGTGAGAAACACTTTGAAAACGGAGAGAGCCAAGACTCTGTGTCTCTGTGTTAATAAAAAGAATCCGATGATGAGCAGACAACGACAACCTCGCGCGTACATTATATATATTATAATGGTCATCGCCGCACTGACAGCTCCTCCCTTCGGGGGAACCGGGGGAGCACAGGCCCAGTCAATCACGCTGGGGCAGAACACCATCTCGAACATCGCCAAGAGCGACCCGCTCATCATCACTGGTGCCATCGGCACGCAGAACACCTACTACCACTCCTCCATAGGCAGTGGCTACCGCTCGCCGTGGGGCAACTCGTTCTACGCCAACCTCAACGTGTCGGTGTACGGCATCTCCATGCCCTTCGCGTTCTACTACTCCAACAACAACTCCTCGTGGAACTTCCCCCACTTCTCGTTCCACATCGACCCCACCTACAAGAATTGGCGCGGCCACTTCGGCCGTAGCAATATGGGCATGCACGCCTACATCATGAACATGTCGTTCAACGGCATAGGCCTGGAATACAACTCCACCAAGCTGCGTGCAGGTGCCTTCTACGGCGAGCTGCGCAACGCCATCAACGACAATCCCGAAGACCCCGCCCACCGCAATCCGCAGTATCAGCGCATGGGCATGGGCGTGAAACTGGGCTATGGCACCAGCCGCAACTACATCGACATGTTCCTGCTGCGTGCCTACGACAAGATCTCGTCGGTCGACGCCCGCTGGCACGACCAAATCAACCCGCAAGACAACGTGGCCGTGGCCCTGAAGGGCGGCCTGGGCCTGACACGCTGGCTCTCGCTGCGCGGCAACCTTGCATGGAGCACCTTCTCAAGCGACAAGCGCGCCCAGCGCGTACACACCACAGAACTCGACCGCTGGGACAAGGTGTTCGAAGCACGCTACACCTCGCTCATGCGCATCGCCGGCGACATCAACGCCACGCTGATGCTCAAAGGCTTCAGCGCCAACATCTTCTATCGCATGGTGCAGCCCGACTACACCACGCTGGGACTCTACTACACCAGCAACAACTACCAGTCGCTGGGCATCAACGCCTCGACGACCCTTTTCAAGAGAATCAGCCTCTCGGCCTCGTTCAGCGGCCAGGAGGACAACATAACCCGCCGCCAGCTCTACACCACTCGCGGCTTCGTCTACAACGCCTCGGCTTCTACCTCGATAGGCAACAACATCTCGCTCACTGCGGGCTACAGTGGCTACCGCCAAGTGCAGGCCGACGGCAAAGCCCGCGTCTACGACACCACACGCGTAGACCGCATCATGCATTCGGTCTACTTGAGCCCAACGTACACCATCGACGGCGATCAGCTGGGACACAGCATCGCGCTCACGGGCAACTTCACGCAGAACCTCGACCTCAACCAATTTGCAACTGGCGTCAGCGATGTCACCACATGGGCTGCTGGCGCTACCTACGCCTTGGACGTGAAGCCGTGGGAGATGTCGTTCACTACGGCTTACTCGCACCAGACCTCCAAAGGCTACAAGACACGCTATTCAAGCGACGTGCTCTCGTTCTCGACGGGACGCTCGTTCCTCAAGGAGAAAAACCTGTACACATCGGCCACCGTGTCGCTGTGCTACAACGACATACGCGACCAACAGCGCAACCTCTCTGTGGGTGCCGACCTCTCGGCGGGCTACACGCTGGCGAAGGTGCACCAGTTCTCGTTCACTGCAGGCTTCAACAAATACAGCGACACCAACCTCACGGCCGACCTGTCGTCGATGGGAACCACAGAAATCAACCTCTCATTAGGCTACAACTACACCTTCTCGCTGCTGCAGCTGGGGAAGAAGAAATCATCCCCCGACAGCCCCTCCCTATAGGACGGGGAGTATATAGAATCATTCCGTATATATTTATAGCGTAAAGAATATGACTGTGAAACATAATATTGGAAATCGATGCTTTAAGAAGGCCCTGTTAATTCTGGTACTTCTGAATCTTCAGTTTATCTATATACTCACCTCCCTTCAGGGAGGGGCAGGGGGTGGGTCTCTATGGGCGCAGGACATCACCCTCCAGGTGACGCCCACGCAGCAGGTGATCCCACCACGGCCCGGTGAATATATCGACAACCTGGGGCGCTACTTCCGCGTCACCATGATCAACAACACCGATGCCGCCCAGCGCATCTACTTCGGCGTGCAAGTGCAGCAGAAGTTCCCGTCGGATGTGCTGTGGATGTCGACCAACGTTCAGACGATGCACATCCCGCAACAGCCCATCGTGCTCTCGCCCAATCAGCACAAGACGCTGAACTCCATTGAGATGAGACACCTCTTCGACCACTTCGACTCGCACGACATCTTCGTACGCGAGGGGCGCTATAAGAACATCCTCGACTCCGATTTCGGACTGATGGACGAGGGACAATACGAGCTGCAGCTCACCGCCTACAAGTGGGATCCTGAGCTGTCGTCGCCCGTGGTGCTCAACAACCCCACCGACGGCATCTGCCTCTTCAACGTATGCTACGAAGCCGAGGCGCCCGTATTCACTACACCCGACATCACCTTCATGGACGGCGGACTGGGCGACCTCAGCATCATCAACATCGACAAGGCCAACCCGCGCTTCGAATGGAAAACGCCAACGCTAAACTGTAACGCCACCATGGTGCAGTGGCAGTACGACATCCGCTTCGTGGAACTCGGCTCGATGATGCCCGACGAGGCCATGCAAACCAACACCATCACCTTCCTTGAGAAAAAGCTGCTGACGCAGAACTACTATACCATTCCATCGGCATACATCACACAGATGATTGCCGACACCGCTGCACAGGGCAAGATTTACGCCATGCAGGTGACGGCGCACACGCCCTACCAGAGTAAGAACGCCCTCAACGTGCCCATGATCAAGAACGAGGGCAAGAGCCCCATCGTGCTCTTCCGACTGCAGGACCAGACCAAGGACATTTCCTCCATCAAGGGGGAGGGTGTCGACGTGGAGAACGAGAAGAGAGGAGCTGCCTACATCTATGAGCAACCTATCCTCACCAGCCCCACATTCGCTGGCAACTGGAGCCGTCTGATCTATCAGGATGACGACATCGAGGTGAAGTGGCGCCAACCCGCCTTGGCCGGAGGATGGGGTGAGCAGCAGGACACCATCAAGTTCAACTACACGCTGGCACTCTACACTGGCAACTCTGCCGACAACAAGGAGGTGATATTCAAGTCGAAGGCCTTGTACGACAAGGAATTCAATAAAGACGAGCTGAAAGACGATTACGAATACACCATCAAGTGGGACGACATCAAGGAAAAGGTGAAACAGGGCGACTACCTGATGCTGCGCATCACGGCGAAGCCCACCAACAAGCCCGACTCGATATTCGAGATGAAGAGCGACTCGCTGAACTATACCGACTTCGCCCTCACCACCCACTTCAACGAGAACTACCAGTGCGGACACGACAACATCACGGTGAAGAACCAGACCAAAATCGGCAAGATGCCCGAGAAAGGCACAAGCTTCAAGATTGGCCAGTTCTACATGACCTTCGATGAAAACGTGAAATTCGAAAAAGAGGATAGCACCTTCACTGGTTCAGGATGGGTGCGCTGGAAGCCACAGTCCGACAACTTCTACAACATGAACGCTCGCGTGGCGGTGAAGTTCAGCAAACTGAAGGTGAACACCGACAACGAGGTCTTTGAAGGCAAGTGCCAGACCTACTCAATCAACGAAACACTCAACCGCTACAACGACACCGAGGCACTCGACTCACTGTTCTCGATAACCGGCCTCGACAATGTGTTTGGCGCGCTCGAACTGCCCGAGGATGTGCGCAACGCCATCACCAAGGAGCTGGGCAGCGACCCTGAAAAGCTATTGAAAGACGAGGTCGGTAGCCTGGCCAAGAGCTACCACTTGGGCAAATACTATTCGGAACTGAAGCAAGGCATGTATAAATGGGACGACCTGAAGCATGGCGACGTCTTCGACCTCTACTTCCCCGTGGAGCTGCCCGACACGCTAAAGGAATTCCTGCCCAAGGACTTCAGCCTGCAGATAGGCTCCATGCAGTTCACGCCACAATCGGCACAGATGAACCTTATCGCCGAGGTGGCCCTGCCCAACAGCGACATCTTCGATGGTCAGGATGTGCTCATCTTCGGCGCACCGCGCCTCTGCATCACGCCCGATAAGTTCTTCCCCGAAGAGGGCGTGTTGGCACTGTTGAGCAACCTGCCGCTGAAAGACCCCAACAGCGACTTCAAGATGGTGTTCAAAGCTCCTACCGAGCCACTCGACCCCATGCCCAAAGACGGTTGCTTCCTGCGCTGGGCTGGCGGTGAGTTTGGCGGACTGGGCTTGAACATCGCCTGCACCGTGCCCAACACGAAGCGCATCGTAGACGGCAAGGCACAGGATGACATACCAGCACTCATCGACCTCTGGACCGTCATCGAGGCCAACGAGAGTGCCGGCGACTTCATCGCCAGCGGAAAAGTGACTCCCTTCGAGGTGACCGACCTGCCCGGATGGAGCTTCCACGTGGCAGACGAAATCGTCTTCGACCACAACATGGACAAGAACTCCAACATCATGCCCAACTGGGAAGAGGTGGAGAAGAAATACACCGTGTCCTACTACGACAAGGACGACAAGACCATCAAGAAGACCACCACCTTCGACCGCTCGCTCTGCGGAACGGGCGTGAAATCGGACTGGAACGCTTGGCAGGGACTGTATATCAAGAATGTCGAAGTGGAGTTCCCCAAGTTTGCCGTCTTCGGCAAGGGTGAGGAAGGCGTGAAGGTGGGAGCGCAGAATATGCTCCTCGACGCTTCGGGCATCAGCTGCCGCATGTACGCACAGAACATCCTCGACGCACAGACAGGACGTTGCGGAGGATGGATGTTCGGCATTGACGAGGCCACCGTCGACATCATACAGAACAACTTCGACAACTGCAAGATTACGGGTAGCATTGGCGTGCCTCTGCTCGGAAAGAAAGCCGACCGCAAGGCCAACGAGGAATCGAAGAGCAAAGGCAAGGGCGACACCAAGAAGGCTGACGACGGGCAGGACACCGACTTCAACTACTCTTGCGAGATACGCCACCTCACCGACCCAGAAAACATAGAGTACTACACCTACGACAAATCGGGCACGAAGAAGGAGAAACACACACGCAAGAAATATGCCAACACCTACGGCTATGTCTTCTCCACCGTGGCCATCCCCGACCTGTCGCTCAACTGCTTCGTGGCCGACCTGACGCTCAAGCAGTGCTACTTCCTCGTGGAGTCCATCGACGAAGAGAAGGACGAGAACGACTACACGCAGGTGGAACTGTGCCTGGCTGGCGACATCAATATTGCCGGAGCCGACGACATCAACGCCACCATCAGCGACCGTGTGAAATCGCTAATCAAGGATCTGCCCATCGACCTGAAGCTGCCGGGAATCCACTTCACGAAGATGCGCCTGTCAAACGTGGCATACGACAAATGGAGAAAAGACCTGGGACTCTCAACCATCCACGAGGAAGGCGAGAAGGCACAGGAAGAGATAGAGAAAGAACTGAAGAAAAAGCTCTTCTACACTTCACTGAATCGCAAGAACGGGGGCAACGGAGAGCTGGAACTGGGTAAGGAATGCTTCTTCCGCTACGGCGAGTGGTCGCTGGCATCCATGCAGAAGAAGATTGGCCCCTTCACTTTCAACCTGGAAACATTTGAGCCGAATTACGATGAGAAGGAAAAACAGGTCTCACTTGCCATCTTCGGCGGCCTCGGACTGGTAGAGAACAAGATTTGTGTCGACGCCGGCGTCACCATCACAGCGAAGGCCAACTTCAGCGGCGATGTCAGCAATTGGTATCTCAGCGACGGCGAAGTCACCTTCGACAGTCTGAAGGTGGGTTGTGACTTCACAGCCCTGAAGCTGGAGGGCGTGCTCAACGTGGGCAAGAACGCCCAAGGCGAGAAGGGCTATGCCGGACGCCTGACCATTGACGTCAACGAGATATTCTCGCTCGACGTGAAGGGCGGCTACTACGAGCACGAAGCCACCGAGAACGACAAGAAGGAGCGCGAACAGGAAGCCAAGGACGAGGCGGCCAAGGAAGGCAAGGAGTACACCAAGAACGCTTCTATCGACGACCCGAAATTCTCCTACGGATACTTTATGGTGGACTTCCAGAGCAAGGTGGGCATACACATCGACCCCGTGGTCATCAATGGCATACGAGGAGGATTCTTCTTCAACTGCCGACCCACGAAGGGCGAGAGCAATTTCGACGGTACTCCCGTGGCCGACTATGGCACCATTGGACTGGCCTTCGGGATGGGCCTCTCAACCAGCGCTGGCGAGGAGACCCTGAAAGTCGACGCCGACCTGCTCGTGGCATTCAACCGCAAGCGGGGTGAACTCACCACCTTCATGTTCAACGGAAAGGCAGAAGCCGTGGGAGGCATCATCAAGGCCGACATGAGCCTGGTCTATGAGAAGACACCAACCGACCGCTACCTTTGCCTGAACATCACATCGGAGATGGGATTTGGCAACAACAAACTGACCGACGCCCTCAACAAAATGAATGAGGAACTACAGGCGGGTGCCGATGCACTGGAAAAGTTGAAGACCAACGTTGCGAACCTCACCAACGAGCCTATTGACAAGATTCCAGAGAAGGGACTCGGCATGCTGTCGGGCAAGTACGACAAGGATGGCCAGCAAAAGGAAAACAAAAGTGACACTGAGCTGACCAAAGAAGAGGAGGCGAAACTCGCCGCACAAAAACAGAAAAACACCAAAGAGGTGAAGGGCATCACGTCAAAGCAAAAGCTTGAGTTCAAGGTGACGTGGATGCAGAATGGCGTGAAGAAGACGCCCACCAAGTGGCATCTCTACTTGGGCGAGCCTGACAAGGACAAGCGTTGCAGCTTTATCTTCCTCGACTTCGATGCCAGTGCCGTGCATGCACACATAGGTGCCGATGCCTATCTGTGCATTGGCAACGAGCTGCCAGGCAACGGACAGCTGCCCGCCATCCCCAGCAAGATCACCGAATTCCTCAACGGCCATAAGAAAGACCAAGCCGACTTGGGAGCCGACATGGCGAAGGTGGAGCAATCGCGCAAGGATGCCGCCAAGGCCATGCTCAACCCCTCGGGCACCAAGGGCGGCGTCATGGTGGGCGCCTCGGCATGGGGCGACATGCGCATCGACCTCGGCCTAATCTATGGCAGTCTCGACGCAAACGCAGGCTTCGATGCCGCACTGGTCAACTATGGCAAGACGGCATTCTGCACCAACACCCATTCGGCCATGGGCTACGGCGGCTGGTATGCCATGGGACAACTCTATGCTTATCTGGCTGCCGATCTCGGTCTGCGCATCCACATCGGCGAACTCATCAACAAGGATGTCAATTTGCTCAACGCCGGCATCGGCGGCGTGCTCGAAATGGGTCTGCCCAACCCCACTTGGTTAGATGGCCAAGCACGCATCAAATTCGAGTGCCTCAGCGGACTCGTCAAAATCGACCGCAGCTTCAGCTTCTCCTTCGGCGACCACTGCACGCCCTTCCTTGGCAACGCCCTCGACGGTTTCGAACTCTTCCAAAACGTCAGCATGGGCAGCGACAGCCTCTATCAGGCACTCTACAAGCCAGAGTTTGCCATCTCGAAGAACGATGTCAGCAAGATGACCTTCGCCACCAATGCATCGCTGGGCAGCCACTACCGCCTGATAGACCCCAACGTGGCTGACAAGATGAAGAAAGATTTCTACGGAGACGACTACTACGACAAAGAGATGGCCGACTCCCTCAACCATCTGGTAGAGCTGCAGGCTTCGCGCACCTATGTCTTCGACATGAACCAAGACACAAGGGGCGGAATGAAGTTGGGTGTGCGACTCATCGACCTGGGCACCAAGCCCACCCAATGGCTCGAACAAGGCCGTAGCCTGTCGGCAAAAGACTTTAAGCTTGAGTTGATGAAACAAGGACTCAACGATCAGGGAGAGCAAGTATATGTCGGCCTCAATTCTCCGAAGAGCAAGAGCGATGCTGTGTCGGCACTCGGCACCCACAATGATGTAATCCAGTTCATTGGCAGCTACTTCAGCACCCGCGAGCAAACGGTTTCGGAGATGAGCACCGCCATGATGGGAGCCGACTTAAGTATGCCTGAGAGGGAAATACTCCATAGTGGCGAAATGGCCTCCTACCTCGGCTATCTGCTTGACCATGGCAGATTCAAGGATGGCACAACCATCAAGATGAAAGAGCGGAATGTCACCTTCCGCGAAGAGAAAGGCCGCATCTTCCATCTCTCGGACATGAACGTCGAGGCAGGCCACAGCTATGCCCTGCTGCTCATGGGCGATGCCTACGAGATTGAGAACGGCTACCGTGTCTGGTGCGACTATGTGAACACCGATACCAACACGCCTGAGCGCATCAAATGGCAACAGGCCAAGCTCTGGTTCTTCCGTGTGAAGAGCAATAAGGAGGACAAAATCATCGGCGACTCGCTCACCAGCATCGAGTCCTACGTGGCACTGGCCTATCCATCGGTCGACGGCACGAAAGTGTCGAGCATTGGCACCGGCTATACCACCGCCTACCACAACGACATCATGCACCCCACCATCGCCTTGAACCGCGACCTGCGCTTCGATGTGCCGCAGGGAAAGATGAAGTGGGTGCTCACGGCCTACCACGCCAACGAGTACGAGCGCGACGACTCACTCTGCTGGCGCTACCGGCAAGAACGCACAGCCAAGTATATCTACGGCGACAACTGCCTGAACCTGGAACCCAACACACCATTCAAGGAACCCAACGTGTTTGCCAACGAGCGTAGTAGCAAGGGATCATCCTACAACTACGCAAACCAACTCTATCACCTGGAGTTGCTCTACACCTATAAAGACACCAACCTTAAAGACAGCGTCACCAACAAGTTCGTCGACCTCTGGCTCACGTCGGCGCCCTACAATGTCACTGTCAACGGCAAGACCTACACCGACTCGTGGATGGAAACCACCAACCGCGAGATTACTGGCGAGCTGTTGCCCTACACGCAGCCCTTCGTGGGGGCCAGCCCCAGCACGGCACCAGTGTTTTCCTATGAGAACAGCCTGAAGAAGAAGAATGACGTCGACCTGGCCTTCAACAACGTGAAACTGGGTTCCACGCCCTACCGCCTCGTCGACCCGTGGCTCTATCTGGCCTACCTCTCGAAGTTCACCTTCGTTGGCGACCGCAAGATATATCCCTATACTTTCGATCCCATGGGCGTGCCACACGCATCAGAGTCGCTCGTCTACGAAATGGGTGGCACTATCATCAATAGCGACTATGTCAGGGGAGAGGATGGCAAGACCCTATGGGAGCTGCGCAACGACATGTACAACACATGGAACGACTGGAGCTATAATTCAACGCTCCAGCCCGAATGGCCGCTGCCCGTCACGCTGAAGACCGTGGGCGGACCCACCGTCGTCAACCAGAACAACCGCGCCTCGACCGTCACGCCGCGCAACGTAAAGCTGCAACCCGACCGCACCTATTCATTTGTCAACGTGGCACAAGATTTCATGCGCCCCTACGACGTGGCCAAGGCCATGTCATCAGTACTCAAGAAAAATGCACAGAAAGTGTGGGATGCGTTTGCCGATTCCTTTTTCCCCACCACTCATACTTTCCGCTATAGCATCTTGGACCAATTCATGAAGGAGCTCAACGCTGACTATCGTGGCCATTACATCGAGTGCAACAGTGGCAATGTCAGCGCCAAGGTGCCTTTCTATCAGCTGCCGCTCATCTTCGGTGGATGCTTCGGCACTCCATTACATCCCGTTAACGATAGACCAACATATATGGGCATCAGCGTTGGCACACCACTTGAAACTCCTGGCCATAGGCGTGGCTTCGACGCTTCGTTAGTAGAGGGCTATGAGCTTACCTATGGCTTTAAGCGCTTTGATAGCAGACGTTCCAACCTGCTATTCTTCCGCCTCCTCGGCTCATACGCCCCCTCCTGGGCAGTCGATGTCCCAGCACGTATGTTTATCAGCAGTTACTTGGATGCCAACAATAGCGACGAGATTGGCGCTTGGCCCGACTATGATGAATTCGACCGCGAGAGTTCGCTCAAATACGTCACCTCCTTCAAGGCACGCATCTACCGCGTGGATGCCTACAACATGAAAAACGGCTTCTACCAGATGAAGGAACGTGGCGGCGGCCCGTGGGTGGACTCACTGACCATTGGCAGCGGCAACCTGAAGAACATGGGCGACATGGTCACGTATATCCGTGAAAGCCAAGCACAGCTTGAGAATTTTGAGGATACTGACAACTTCTACGCCATTTATACCGAGTCCGACAATACGCTGACATTTGCCTACACCAACGAAAAGCTATCCTCTGGCATGGAAAGCAGCAAGCTGATGGGCAAGAAGGCGCTCACCAAGGTCTATAAGAACGATGCACTCAACGAATACTGGAAGCGCGACAACGCCATCCGCTCGAAAGTGAAGCATGTGGTGATACACCAGACGATGCTCGACATGAATCCTACATCCATGAATGAGTGGTTTGCCGACATGAAAAATCTTGTCGATATACAGGGACTCGGTTACTTGAACACCGACGACGTGGTATCGATGAAGCGTTTGTTCAAGGGCTGTACGTCGCTTGTGGAACTCGACCTGCACAAACTCCGTACTCCCAACGTGGAGTCGATGCAAGAGATGTTTAGCGGCTGCACAGCACTCAAGAAAATCAGCGTGATTGGATTCGACACCAAGAATGTGAAGAATTTCTATCGCATGTTCCAAAACTGCAGCCAGCTGAAAACTCTTAACCTGACGAAATTCTCGGGAGCCAGTGCGACAATTACCGATGAGATGTTCTCTGGATGCTCAAGTCTTTCCACGCTCTACATCGATTGCTTCGATGCCAATGAATACGTGATGAGCTGCTCGAAGATGTTCGTCAATGTGCCCAACAGCCTCGTCTCCTATATCAATGTCTGCCTCAAGCAGGAAATCAAGGATCAGATACCTGGAAGGAAGAATGTGGACTATTCGAGCATGAAGGCTGTACTGGCCGAACAGTCTGATGGGAAGAATGTGCTGATATTCCTGAACACCGGTGAGGATTTGAAGACAGGCAACACCTATCTCGCCACCAAGAATGCATCGTATGGCCACCTGAACATCAAGAAGGTCTATGCCGGCAACGACGTAATGAAGACACCCACCAATTCGAAACCGGGATGGGCTGGCGACAAGACGTTGTACAAAGTCATCTTTGATGCGTCGTTCAAGGCATCGCCCACCTCCATGTACGGATGGTTCCAGGGCTGCGAAAACCTGAACACCATCAGCGTGAAGGGCAAGCTTCTGACCAAGGAAGTGACCACAATGGCCCACCTGCTCGATGGCTGCTCCAACCTGAAGTCGGCGGCATTTGTCACGGAATTCAATACCGACCAAGTGAAGGACATGTCGTACATGTTCAACGACTGCAAGAGCCTGACGATGATTCAGCTGAATCACTGGGACTGGGATAAGGCCTACTTCAACACGAAGAACGTGGAGGACATGTCGAACATGTTTGCCGGTTGTGAGAACGCAGAAAAGATTGAGCTGAGCGATTTCTTCAACATGAACAGTTTGACAAAGACGGTTTCCATGTTCCAAAATTGCAAGAAGCTTGAAAGAATTGTCGTGCAACACAACTACATTCCGATGGATAAGGCCGACAAGCTCATCTTCACGAACAATATGTTTAACGGCTGTGAGAGCCTCAATTCTTTTGCCGACTTTATCAAGCTGCTCAACACCTCGCATGTGATGAGGATGGATGGCATGTTCAGGAACTGCTCCTCGCTGACAGAACTTGACCTCTCGCATTTCACCACGGAGGGCTTAAAGATTTCCGATTACATGTTCTTAGGATGTACTTCCCTGAAGAAGGTCGACCTGTCGCACTTCGAAGCTGCCTCGTTGAGCACGGCAGCATGGATGTTCAAGGATGTTCCCACCGATTGCTACATTTACCTGCCCTACAATACGCACCGAAACATTCACCCGATGCAGGTGAAGGTCCAGACGCATCCTAACTTGGTGCTGATCTATCCCAGCAAGGCTTTGCTGCTGAAGTCGAACAGCACCGACAAGGAACTCGTCTTCCTCAGCGACGAGGCCGCATACAGTGCAGGACAGAAATACGATGGAAAGGAAATCGTCGACGTATGGACCGACAACGCGCTCTACAACGGCGGCGCACCATGGAGATCATCATACGCCAAGGACATTATCAAGGTGACGTTCAAGCCCAGCTTCGAAACAGTGATGGTGACCAACATGAACAACTGGTTCTATGGAATGAACAGGCTTACGAACATTGAGGGCATGGAGTATCTCAACACTTCGCAGGTGAAGAAGATGGAAAACCTGTTCAATGGTTGCAATTCGCTGAAACATATCGACCTGAGTCATTTCGACACTGGCAATGTGGAAAGCATGCACTTCATGTTCCACGACTGCTTGTCATTGGAGGAACTCGACCTGAGCCACTTGAACACATCGAAGGTGACCGACATGTACGGCATGTTCTCAGACTGTAAAAGGCTGAAGCGCCTCGACCTGAGCAACTTCAACACGGCCAATGTCAACAATATGACCATGATGTTCGAAGGCTGCAAGGCTCTCAAGCAATTGGATGTCTCGAGCTTCGACACAAGAGCCGTCAATAGCTTCACCATGATGTTCAGCGATTGCTCTTCGCTGACAGAACTCGACCTGTCAAACTTCTACATCACTGACGAGGCAGCTGTCTTAGGATATATGCTATATGGCTGCACCTCGCTTCGCACGCTATATGTCGGCTCTGCATTCCAAGGCAAGAGCGAATTCAGCCATGCTGATTGGGAGCCCGTTCCCGATAAGCCCACGAACAACACATTCGGCAAGGTGCACGACCTGTATGTCTACGTAAAGGCTGGATCTTACGACAGGATTCGCCAATACTTGCTGAAGCTGGGATTTGTGGAAGGCGAGACGGGCGAAATCTACGGCCCTGGCAGGGAACCCATCCCACAGGCAGTATGGACCGAGGGCAACAGCACGCTGACCTTCATCTTCAATCCCACCCTGCTGAAGGCTGGCGACACCTTCAACGGGCAGACGGTGACAGCCGCCTGGAACGGAACCGACATCACCGACACGCCATCAAACAACCAGGAGGCTCCTTGGTCACGGACGGTGATGGCCAAGATGAAGCATGTGGTGATAGAGTCTGCATTCAGCAGGGTGACTCCCAAGAGCACTGCCTACTGGTTTGCTGAACTGGGCACCTCGACATTGCAAAACATCAAAGGTTTAGCATACCTCAACACGTCGGAGGTGACCGACATGTCGGGCATGTTCAAGGACTGCAACAGTCTGAAAAGGCTCGACCTGAGCAATTTCAACACGGAGAAAGTCACCAACATGAGCGATATGTTCAGGCGCTGCGGCTCGCTGCTGGCGGTCGATCTGTCGGGATTCAACACAGACAACGTCACCAACATGAATGGCATGTTCTTCGGCTTCGGGACAGAGTGGCCGCTCGACATCTCGAATTTCGATACGGGCAAAGTGAATAACGCCGACTACCTCTTCGCCAACTCCAAGGTGAAGTACCTCACGGTAGGTGCCGGCTTCGGCGGCTATTTTGGAAGATATGGACAATACAATTACCAGTCACACGCCTTCGACAACGTGAAAGGCATGCAGGTGACCATCAACACGGAATCCCAAGTCCAAGCGCATCAAACGAAGACTGCCTTCAAAGAGTACCTGAATTTCATCGAAGGCACCAATGGCACCTTCATCATTCCTGCCGACATGAAGGTCCAAAAGATATGGATCAAGGACACCAAGACACTCATCTACTACTACGGTGAGCCGTATGGAACCAATGCTTCAAATAGACGGTATGATGGTTACTCGATTACCTCCATCTGGAATTTGGTTGATGGAAAATGGGTCGCTCAAAATGGCTTCTATAGCCCAACAGGAATCTCTGGCAATCCAAAGAACCTAGCCACCAAGGCGGTGATTGATCGGTCGTTCACTCAGGTGAGACTGCGCGACGCAAGCAATATGTTCGCACTGGGTCCCCAGCTGACGACTATTGAAGGACTGAAATACTTGAACACCTCAGAGGTGGAGAATATGGACAACATGTTCCAAAACTGCGGAGTTGAACAGCTCGACATCAGCCAATTCGACACCCACTCCGTGAAGTCCATGGCCAACATGTTCATGGGGTGCCGCAAGCTGAAGACACTCGACTTGAGCGGCTTCGACACACATTTGGTGGAGCAGATGCAATCCATGTTCAATGGATGTACGGCGCTCACAGATGTGAAGCTCGACCATTTCGATGTGAGCATGGTCAAAAGACTGGATAATATGTTTTATGGGTGCAGCAGTCTGAAGGCACTCAACTTGAGAAGTTTCTCTCTTAACAACGGTCCCTTGGAGAAAATTAATTCCATGTTTGCAGGATGCACCAGCCTGAGGTCCCTGAAGTTGTCGCATACCTTCCAACTCCCCAACATCAACAACAAGAACAACTATGCGAATGCGTTCGACCGTGTTACGAAACTGAAGGTCATTATCTATACGCCCTACTCATTAAACCGCACACTCGATTTGGAAAGAGACTTGGAGAAGATGGGCTTCACCAAGAACACCGGCACCATTGAGCGCAAATCTGTAAATGATGATTAAAACAATTCAAAAACATGAGGTATAAGTCAATCGTTGCATCGCTGGCCCTGCTCGCCACCAGTCTCACGGCAGGCGCTCAGACGCCCGACACACTACAGGACGCCGGGGTGCGCCAGCGTGTGCTGCCCCTCGTCACCACGAAGATACGTCTGGTCACCCGCACCTACGGCGACAGCATTGTGCTGCGGTGGAGTGCCGAGGATTATGTATCGTGGAAATACCTGGCCAATTGGGGCGTCAATGTGCTGCGCGTCTCACGCGGCAGCCACGGTCGACAGGTCGACACGCTGGCCTACGCCCTGAAGCCACTCACGCTGGAGCAGTTCCAGGCCAAGTATCCGCCCAGCGACTCCGTGGCGCTGGTGCCGCAAGGCGTGCTCTACGGCGATGCCAAGAACGTCAAGCACGAGCGACCCGGCACCATGGGGCGCACGCTGGAGGACAACTCCGACCAGGACATGGCCTTCGGCTTCGCCATGGTGGTGGCCGAGTGGCGCAAGGACCTGGCTGAAGACATGGCCGTGCGCTTCACCGATCGCAACGTGCAACCGGGCATGACCTACGAATACATCGTGCAGCCCACACGGTGGGAGAATGACGGACGCCTCATCTTCGAACCTGGCATCGTGGAGAACGTGGAGAACAATCCCTACGACCCCGAACCCTTCCGACCCACAGTCATCGACTCGCTGACGGCATCTCACAGCGTCAAGCTGGGCTGGTGGGACAGCCGACATTCGAGCTATGAGATTGAACGCCGCTTGGTTAGTCGTTTGGAAAAAACGCTGGATAATCGTTTAGAGCCTTACGACCTAACAACCGAAGGACTGGACGACCAAATGACCCAATGGCAGCGCGTCATCTCGAAGCCCTACGTCTCGATGGTGGAGCAGCCCGAAGGTGCCGACTACCGGTTGTTCGTCGACTCGGTTTCCACTCTGGGCGTCTATGAATACCGCATCATGGGCTACGATGCCTTTGCCGACTTGAGCCTGCCATCGGAGCCGCGCCGCGTGGTGGTCTACGACATCGATGCACCCACACCGCCACAACTGAAGTACATCGTGGTGGAGCGCCCCGACGATAAAGACCCCATGGCAAAGGTCATAGCCCACATCGTGTGGGAGAAGTCCGAAATTGAAGACGACCTCGTGGGCTACTGCCTCTACTATGGCAGCGGCCGCTCCACGGGCGGCGAGTGGCAGCTGATGAACCAGGAGATGATTCCGCCGCAGGACACCATCTACCACGCCGACGTGACCGGACTCTCCACCGGCATGATCTACCTGAAAGCCTACGATGATTCGGGCAATGAGAGCAACTCCTTCCCGCAGCAGATGCGCCTCACCGACTACAAGGCACCCGCCGCCCCCAACTCCATCAAGGTGCAGATAGTGATGCCGCCTGCCGACACCACAATGACCGCCAAGAAGGAGTGGGCCTACGCCATCATCACATGGCAACAGGCTCCAGAGGATGACGACATCGACTACTACGACGTGGCCTTCGCCAACGATTCCACCCACAACTTTGTCATCCGCAACCAGGGCGGCATACGCGAACAGATGTTCATCGACTCGCTGGCACTCGACGTGAACCAAAAATACATCTTCTACAAGGTGCGTGCCGTTGACTACTCCACCAACATCGGACCATGGAGCCCCATGTTGCGCGTGACACGCCCACACATCACCCCGCCCACGCAGCCTCATCTCGACAAGTCGAGCCACACCGACCAGGACGGCATGCACATGGAGTGGGTAGTGGGAATGGATGTAGACATGACTCATCATGTGCTCTACCGCCGTCTGGGCGAACGGGGCGACTGGCAGCCCATCGGGCGCTACGACGCCGACTCTTTGGTCTACCACGACTACCGTATCGTGGTCGACGACATGCCGCCTTACGACCGCGAGCAACGCTACTACTACCACCTGGAGTCGTTCAACGCCTCGCCCTTCACGTCGAAGAGCCTTGCAGTGAGCTGGCTGCACGCAGGGCCGAAGATATGGCCCGTCGACATCGAGCTGGCTGGCGACTACATCAATAACGAGAAGGAGACACGACTGGTGTGGAACGTGGGCAAGCTGCCCTTCGACGCCCCCTACTACTTCTGCATCTACCGCAAGACCGCAGCCGACAGCAAGTTCAGCTTCGTCATCAGCCAGCCCGCCGAAAAAACAGAATACACCGACCGACTGCTGCGCAAGGGCGAGAAGGCCGAGTACTATGTGATGATACAGTGGCGCGACGGACGGCAGAGCACAACGTCGAACACCGTCACCATCTCCCGCAAGGAATGACTATTGGCGGTTGACTGTAGACTATAGACGGTAGATAGTAGATGCCCTCAGCTGGTTGGGGGGCGGTGTATTCACCGCCAAGCCCATAGCCTTTAGGCGATAGATTTTCATCATTGAAAGGATGCATTCATGCTTGAACAAAATAAAAAATGACGATATGAAGAGGAGTAAAAACAGACATCTGACAGGAGGAGCACTATTGATATGCCTGGTGGCCCTGAGTTCGATGGTTACCTCCTGCGGCGAATATTGGGACGGCGGCGAGCCCGTGGCGGCACGCAAGATGACACTCGGCCGACGCGTGGTGAACCTGGTGGTGGGCGACCGCTACCGCATTCCCGTCATCTTCGAGCCCGACACGCTCTCGAACCGCTCTGTGTTCTGGCAGACGGTGGACAACAAGGTGGCCGTCGTCGAGAACGACACCGTCATCGGTATGGCCGAGGGCCTCACCCTGGCCTACGCCCTCAGCGTCAGCGACCATCAGAGCGACTCGTGCTGGGTGAACGTGCTGCCGTCGATATATCTCAACCCGAAGAACTATCCCTACGACATGGTCATCTATGCCGACGTCACCATCCATGGCCATCCTTATACGAAGGCCGACGAGGACTCGCTCATCGTTGCCGCCTACGTGAACAACGAGCTGCGCGGCATCGGCAAGATGCGGGAATGGAAAGGCAGACCCTATATGGAGCTGCGCCTGTGGAACAATAATGCCGAGAGCAACGACTTGGTGGAGCTGAGGTGCTACTACCGAGGCCGGGGCTTGGCGGAAATCTTCCCCACCTACTATTTCTTCGATGGTGACGCCCACGGTTCTCTGTCGCATTTGGAAAAGCTGGTGCTCGACGACGACGCCCGCGAATATGCCCCATGGGATGCCATCGGCATCGACGAGCCTATCGACACCCTTGTGGCAATTTGACCTCTAAAGAATTCTGTGTTTTCTATGTCCTCTGTGGAAAAAAACTATGACAATGAAAAAGACCTTATCATACCTGCTGATGCTTCTGGGCGCCTCGCTGGCATCGTGCAACCTGTTTATTGATGAAGAGGTGGAAGACCTCAGCCAAGGGCTGGACCTGAATAAGAAGACGGTGTACACCGGTGACGGCTTTTCGAATCCCAAGACCGAGGTGGGCGACGATTACACCATCACCTACCAGTATTACGACAACGTGAAACTACTCACCGACGAGATACAGAGCTATATCGTGCGCTGGGAGGTTGACGACCTCTTTGGCAGCATTGGCTACATCGACTTCCGCGAGGACACCCCAGAGCAGTTCCTGCCCCGCATAGGCGAAGTGGTGGCCACCGGCGCCACAGAAATGATGCCCGATGGATTCTATGCCATGGTGATGGCTGCCGGCTTCGACGAAGGCGTCTACCGCATAGGCACCTGCGCCGTGGACATGAACAAGGTGTTCAAACACCTGGAATGCGAAGCCAACGTAACCCTTGTGGATGACGAAATGCGCGATGCCATCAACCAGAACGGTGGAGGCGGCACGAAGAGGTTAAAAGATGTGGGCACAGGCATTTTTGAATTGGAGGAAGCCCAGATAAAGACCAAAGATGACCTCGAAAACGAAGAAATTGAAAAAGATGATGGCAAATACTTATGCATCACCATCCCGATAAAAGCTGTCCTTGAAGGCCAAATGCCAAAATACAAGAATGGAGGCAAGAAAAAGAGAACCCGTGGTGCTGTGGTGGACAGCAAAGGCAATGTCACCAAATGGAGCGTATCGTCGACCGACGAAAACGCCCGCATGCAGAGTTCTGTCAGCACAGCAAGCGGGCTGGAAATCCTGCCGGAGGAAACGACAATGAGGCATCGGATCAGACTCGGGTTCGCCAATGAGGAATCCTCTATCTCCCCCATCTTCCAAATCATTGACACCATCTGTACCAAAGGCACAGCCCATATCTTGGGAGGCATAGAGTGCAGCAAGTCCAAAGAAAAGAAAAAGGCCCTGCCCAAGGTCATTTCCCTGAGAATGGGTCCTCTCCGACTAAAAGTGCTGCTCGGTAGTGGTGTGTCTTTAGATGCCAATGTCTTCGGCACGTCTGATGTGGTCTTCAACGACAGCAGCGTGATTCAAACGAGAATCAGGTTGCTGCCACCATCACCCCTCGACATCTTCGATTACGTGAAAAGCAAATTGGATATCGAACAGTGGGCGAAAGAAGAAGCCTTAGAAGTGGATGAGAAAGGATGTCGACATATATCAGGAAACATGTATGTGAAAAACGGCTCCATCGAGGGGACTCTTGGCATTTCGGCCTCGCTCTCACTGGGCGTGGGCTTTGGAACCAAGAAAAACAGTGTCAACGCATACGTGAAGAACACCATGAGTGGGGAGGCGTCATCATTTGGCATTACCAGCAACAATACGCTCAGCATTTCCGATGCCCCAGGCATGGCCATAAAAAGCAAGACTGAAACAGGGTTGAAAATGAGTCTGACGCTCAACATCTATGAGCTCCTACTCGGTGTTCAGGATAACGCCATTGACATTTCCAAGTTGGGTGTTAGTGCCTACAAGAAACTGGTTAACAAACTGAAGGGTGCGAATTCTTCGGAAGAGGATTTCCCCACCGACAAGTCACAGCTGGAGAAACTCATCCAAAGTTGGGAAGAGCTGTATGAGGAGCAGGAGAAAGAGATTGACGAATCATGGGGATTTCTGGATTTTGACCTGCCGGAAGTGAAGTTTAAAGCATGGGATCGGTCACTGGGCACTGACAGCTGGGTGCCTCAAATGAAGGATTTCAGCTACAAGCGCACAGAAACCACCAGCCAAGGAGTCACTTATTACACCACTTGGTCTTATAGTACAAAAGGAAAGCTGGTCAACAACGGATTTGGCCCTTACTATCCTTGCATCTATGTGGATGGTGGCAAGGGCAACCCCGCAAATGGCACCTATTACCCCGACCTTGATGGGTATGACGAAACAGATCCGATAGGCAAAAACACGACCATCAAAGGCTATGGCACCGGCATCTACATCAGAAAGCTGCAGCCAGGCAAGGCCTACACCGTCTACCCCGCCCTATCGTTGGGCAGGGGCCGTGAGCCACTGTTCTTAGATGTGCCACAGACACTGACCGTAGCTTCGCCTACGGTGAAGATCGTATCTGTCGACCAATATGCCAGCTACCAGTCGGAGAAGATGAAGGCCTCCAACTATTATGGCTATCTGGTGGAGGTACGAGTAGCGGTAAAGGGTGCGGCAAGCGTGCTGCAATGGTCCATCACGTTTGGCATTCCAAAGTCTGATGGAAGTATGCTGATGTATGAGAAGATGTTCAAGGGCAGCGAAGTGAAAGAGACCAGCGGCCATCCCGTGAGGATTGACATCACCTACCACAAGCCTTCATTTGAGTCCACAGTCTATGGCGAGTATTGGGTCAAAGAATTGAAGGATAACAATGAGTATCAAAACACATGGATGGAGATGGAACCGTATCCCTTCATTGGTTCATGGTCGGCCTTCAATTTCAGCCGCCCCGTCACTCCCATGGGCAACGGCGATGCCCAGCTTGGAGCGCGATTCGATGCTAATCTCACCGACGGGGGCACCGACCCCATCGTCTACTTCGATGATGATGACACGCCAACCAAGCCCGTGGCCATCATCCGCAACGGCATACGCACACCACTGCCTCATTGACGAAAATTTGGTAACGACTTTTGAAAATTTGGTAACGACTTTTGAAAATTTCCCATATAGGATTTTTTGAAAAGTCGATGCCATTTTTTGTGAATCTATTCCAATGCGTTACAAAACGGGCAAATAAATGTGACTTGCCTCTTCTCTCTGCGAAAAAGCCAGTCATTTCGAGATGTATAGGGTGTTTTTTACGCTATGCTTATGATTGGTGCGGCCTAAACGCCTATACCAAAATTGTTAATCTTTCGTCTGCACAAGAAAAAAAGTGATGCTACGGGTGCAAGATTTCAGTTTTTTCGCGTTATATTAGAAAACGAAAAGAAAGATGATGTTCAACAAAAGCAAAATATGGCCGACGCTGATGG
Source organism: Prevotella sp. (assembly GCA_017619275.1). GTDB lineage: Bacteria > Bacteroidota > Bacteroidia > Bacteroidales > Bacteroidaceae > Prevotella. Next base: position 26,875 of record JAFZSR010000073.1, read on the forward strand.
CCATCGCAATGGTAGCCATGCTGACGGGCTGCAAGTCGGAGGATGAAGCGTACAACGATAAAGCCTATTACATGGATAACGATGTGACCTACAACGGAATCTATGATGGGGAATGGAAGGTGAACCGCCAAGTGGTGGACACCGCTCGCCTCGTAATGAATGGCCCCCTGCGCATCCGCCTGCCGGAGCGCTATCTGCTGGGGCTGTGTTTCGATGACCCCTCGATAGCCCAGCCCTCCAACACGCCCATTGTCATACAGATGCAGGCGCAGGGCTACGGCAAGTTGTCGGACTTTAACTCTTTCTTCTCGGATGCGAAGAACAACGAGCAGGGAGAGATGCGTTTTAGCAACTGTTCCTTCGGAACCATCGTTGGAACCGACAGTTGCGTGGTCACCCTGGTATCGGCGGAGAACGCCACGGCCGTTTGGCAGAAGGACACCGACCAGTGGACGCTGGTCATCCCCATCAACGCCCTCATGGTTAGCAATCTGACGACCGGCCAGCAGACGGAGAAGGCACTCTCGGGCACACAAACCTTGTATTACCACACGAAGAAACGGATAGAATAGCAGCCGACGTGGAGACGGAGAAGCAACTGCTCGACGCTGTCAGCAACGGTGAAAAGACGGCACTGCAGCGCCTCTATGAACGCTATGCGGACTATGCCATGGCCATTGGGCTGAGGTATATCCCTGAGCGCGACGAGGTGCGCGACGTGCTGCAGGACAGCTTCGTGAAGATTCTCACCTCCATCAATCGGTTCGACTATCGCGGCGAGGGGTCGCTGAAAGCATGGGTGACCAGGATTGTATGCAACAACGCCATCAACCACCTGCGGGCGCAAAACCGATTCGCCTCGACCGACGCCCTACCCGACCTGCCCGACGACACCGACGAGGAGCCCGACGTGGGGCGGCTGTCACCCGAGGTACTGACGGAGCTGATAGGGCAGCTGCCGGTAAACTACCGCACGGTGCTCAACCTCTTCGTCTTCGAGCAATGCCCCCACCGCGAGATTGCACGGCAGCTGGGCATCAAGGAGAACACTTCCTCGTCTATCTTCTTCAGAGCCAAGAAGATGCTGGCAAAAATGATTGTAGACTATAACACCAGAACAAATGAAACAAAATAGGTCTGACTGGACACAACAGCTACGCGAAAAGCTGGCGGAGCATGAGACGGCTGCGCCCGAAGGTCTGTGGGCCGACATCGAGGCCGCGCTGCCAAAGCAGCCGCAGAGGGCACGACGCGTGGCCCTGTGGCGGTGGGCGGCAGCGGCAGCTGTGGCCGTTCTCCTTGGCACGGGTGCCATGTTCTGGTTTAACGATACCGAAGAAGAAATGCCCACCCAGCAGCTGACGGCCAAGGCCTACGAGCAGGACGTCGATTTCGAGAGTGAGGAGCCTTGGGAAGAAGAAGTGGCGACAACCGATGTCCTCCCCATCGAAGAGCACAAAACGACAGTGCGGCGCACGGCGACAGAGCCGATGGCCCTTGCCGAGAAGACCGACGACGAAGAGCCGATGCCCACACCCGCCACCGAAGAAACGAAGATGACCGAGCACACACAGCGCACCGACTCCGTTCCCCCAAGAAAAAAGACCATTCTTCCGCCAACGCCCGACCCACTGCCAACGTATGGCGGCAAGCGCTCACCCAAGCTGCAGCCACAGCTCAGCCTCTATGCCATGAACACCCTGGGCTCGCACTCGGCCAGCAACGCCGTGGTCATGGCCGAAGCCCTGGCACGCTCCTTCGCCCTCAACGACGCCGACAATCCGGCGGCCAGCCGACAGGCACCTATCTTTCTTTCGGGCTATGAGGAACGGAGCCACCACCGTCAGCCTGTGGCCTTCGGTCTGCAGGCAGGGTGGCCCCTCACGCCGCGGCTCACGCTCACCACGGGCCTGGTCTACACCCGCCTCAGTGCAGAGTTCACGCAGACCATGCACAGCCAGCACATTGGCCGCGAGCAGACACTCGACTACTTCGGCGTGCCCCTCGGCCTGACCTACCAGCTATGGCAGACAGGCAACCTGGGCCTCTACATGGCGGCTGGGGTGCAAGCCGACTGGAACACCCGCGCCAAACAAACCACCGACGGTGTGGAGCAGCACGCCAAGCGCGACGACCTTCAATGGTCGGCCAACGGCAGCCTGGGCATCCAGTACAGCCTGATGCCACAAATAGCCGTCTACGGCGAGGCTGGCGTAAACGGCTATTTCGACAATGGCAGCAGCGTGCAGACCTTCTTCAAGGAGCGCCCCGTCAGCCTGCGTCTGCAGGTGGGTTTGAGGTTCAACCTCCATTAATAACGAAAGCCCCCCTGTCCCGCTATGCTGCAACATCGTTGCAGCCTAACGGCAAATACTGGCAGCCATTGCGTTTAGCTGGAGGCACATCTCACGCGTGAGGGGGATGCGCTGGTTTTGGTGCTCCCAAGGGGCGAGGATGAGGAAACGGCCCTCGGCACAGGCTTCATAATACTGATGCCCCGGACGGGAGAACTGATTGAAGCCCCAGGGCGTGAGGAAGATGAGTGGCAGATGGGCGTCGAGCACCGCCCTCATCACCGCCTGCTCACCCTTGGAGATGGCTGGCGACACCAGCACTACGCCTCGCCGTGCCTTTGCCAGCATCTGCTCCACGGTGGTAGCCACCTGCTCGTCGGTGAGGCTGCGCGAGCACTGCACCTGCAGCTTTTCGGGGCTATCGAGCAGGAAGCGGTTGCCAATGGCGGCGTATGTCTGCCCGCAGATGGTGATACCAAAGCGCACACGGAAGTAGTCGGGGTGAGCGCGGCGGATAGCCAAACGGCGAGGATTGCTGTGCAGATAATGGAACCAGCGTTCCAGCTCGCCATTCCCCTCAAGAATGTGGTCGTTATAGTTGCGAGAGAAAAGGAAGCCTTGGTTTCCTTTGCCGCAACAGTGTTGCGGCATAGAGGGACGGGAGGGTTGCGGCATAGAGGGACTGGCGAAGCCCAAGGCCCGGTAGGCCTTGTTGCAACCGGCCTTGAAGCCCTTGAGAACCATCCCCAAGTGCTGCTCCATCTGGCAGGTGACGAAAAGAATGCCGTGCAGATGATCGGGCATCAACTGCAGGGCAAGCACCTCCACTTCAGGGTAATGGTCGTGAATGGAAAACCAGCACTGCCGCACCGCCTCGCCCAGGGGCGAGGGCTCCACACGCGGGGCATCGGGGCTGTCGTCGGGAGCGTCGGCATCTCCTACAAGCCGACCTAAAAGCGGGCGACGCCCCTCCACCGTCATGGTGATGAGATAGACCCGGCGCGACTCGTAGTCATGACCCACTCGCCGACGGAGCATCGATGGATTCTTCTCGCCGGCGAATGGCTTGTGCTTCTCAAAGGCTTGGTGGTCCAAGTTACTTCTTCTGCTGCGCCGACCACTTCTGCAGCTTCTTGTATTCCTTCTTCGTCAGGCGCATGAAGGAACCGTGCTGCGGGCCGGTGACACCCTCGATGTCGACGGGGTCGTGGAAGTTGCGCAGGTGCTCGTCGGCCTTACAGATGCGGTAATGCTTGGGATTGTCGGAGTACTGGATGTAGGCCACGCGCCAGGTCTTGTCGCCTATGAGCTGGAAGGCGCTGCTGCCCTCGCAGTTCTTGCGGCCCTCGAAACTCACGTAGTCGTTCTCCACCGGCTCGCCCCAGCCGCTGGTGAGCTGCTTCGACGTGGCGGTGTAGATGCCGGGCTTGCCCCCCTCCTTCTTGATGAGCATGTGGTAGAGGCCGTCGTCGAGCAGGTTGATGTCGGCGTCGATTGTGGCATAGCCCCAGTCGAAGAGCAGCTTGGGCTGCGTCAAGCGGGTAAACGACTTGTCGGCATAGCTATAGTACATGCGGTCGTACTTCTCCTCCGGGCGGTTGAGCATGCTATAGTAAATCATGTAGCCTCCTTTGTCGCCGTTCTCCCAAACGTAGTTGGGGTCCCAGAAGATCTGCGGCGCCCACACGCGGTTGATGGTGCTCCAGTCCTTGTAGACGCTCTCGGCCTGGGGATTGCAGAAGATGCTGGTGCCCTTGCGATAGTCGAAGGTCACGCTGGTCCAGTTGATGAGGTCCTTGCTCGTCATCAGGTCGATGCCGTAGTTGTCCCACTTGTGGCTCTTTGCCACGCACATGTCGGTTGTCACCATCACGAAGCCCTTGCCGTCCCACGAGCGGGTGATGAAGGCGTCGCGCTGTCCGCCCTCGATACGGGCATGCACCTTCGGGTCGATGACGGCGTCGCCGCCGATGATGTCCTCATAGTGGTAGCCGTCGCGGCTCAGTGCATAGGCGGTGTATTCGCCGCGGTCGCTCATGTGGCAGTACAGGTAGCCGTAGTCGCCCTTCACTCGGTTCTGGGCAGTGGCCGAGAGTGCCATCAGCACCAATGCGGCCAGTGAAAAGATTCTCTTCATTGTAGTAATAATTATTGGTTTCGTCTGCAAATTTACACAAAAACTTTGAATATGTCAAGGAAATAGCCAAATAGTTTTAACTGATGGCGCGATTCCTTGGAGTTACGCCCCAATAATGCTAACTTTGTGCTCCAAAACAAATAGACAGACCATGAAACATACATACGCTGCATTCCTGTTGGCTCTCCTCCTCACGGCTTGTGCGCCCAAGGTGGTGGTCGACATGTACACCAACGAGTGGCCCTCCACCACTCCCGACTCCGTAAGGGTTTACCTGATGAACGATGGCGTTCCACGCAACACGATGGCCATCGGCCAGGTGAAAGTGGTCGACAACGGCCTTTCCACCCATGGAACCTTTGAGCGGGTGGTGCAGATGGCCATCGATGCCACGGCAGAGAACGGCGGCAACGGACTGATTATCACCGAGCACCGAACACCCGACGGTCGAAGCACCATCCATCGCATTTGGGGAACGGTGCTCCGCATACCCGAGACGGCTACCACCGACAGCACAAAATCGGAAAGCATGCGACGCTTGCTCTTGGCTGAGCAACAGTCGGAGCGTCAGAATCAGGAAATCAAGCAGCACGTCAGGGATATGTACACACAGTCGCCGAGCAACATCTTCCGCCTGAATGTAGGACCTTCGTTCTTGTGTTCGAAATTCCAGGTGGGCAACCATACCTACAAGTCGCGCATAGGCTTCAACATCGGTGCCGACTATGAGCATGTGTGGAAGTCGGGCTTCGGCTTTGGACTCAACTATCTGCACAACTACACCTCATTCAACGAGGGCGTCACCACGCGCCTGAACTACTACGGCCCCAGCTTCTTGATGGCAACGCCACTGCTGAACAGATGGCGCTACGACCTTGCCGTCGGCATTGGCTACTGTCGCTATTCCGAATCCTTCGCCAACATCACCAACTCTGAGAACTGCATCGGAACCACGTTTCGCCTTGGCGCCGAGTGGAAGATAGCCAAGCATCTGGCCTTGGGGGCTCAACTAAACTTGTTCACCGTAAGCCTGAAGAAGCCCGACGACTTGGAACTAAAGAAAAATGAGTTCTACGGCATCAGACACTTCAACCTATTGGGAGGCCTGCGCTACTATTTCTAAACCCTAAAAAAGAGAAAGCCGATGCAGCGGGTGCATCGGCTTTCTCTTTATCTTCTGCTTGAGAACCAAGGAATTAGTCGTTGGTGTCGGGAGCCTCGCCAATGAGTTCCATGAACTCGTCGAGCTTCGGGGTGATGATAATCTGAGTGCGGCGGTTGCGCTGCTTGCCCAGGTCGGTGTCGTTTGACTGCAGGGGATTGTACTCGCCACGGCCACCAGCGGTGAGACGCTTCGGGTCGACGCCATACTTCGTCTGCAACTCCTGCACCACGCTGCTGGCACGCAGACACGAGAGGTCCCAGTTGTTGCGGATGTTCTCGCGCGAGATGGGCACATTGTCGGTGTTACCCTCGATGAGCACGTCGTAGTCCTTGTAGTCCTTGATGATCTTGGCAATCTTCGACAGGGTCTCGGCGGCGCGGTTGTTAATCTCGTAGCTACCGCTCTGATAGAGCATGTTGTCGGCCAGCGAGATGTAGACAACACCTTTCAGCACCTGCACGTCGACCTCCTTCAGCTCCTCTTTCGAGAGCGAGCGGGTGAGGTTGTTCGTCAGCACCATGTTCAGCGAGTCGCTCTTCGACTTCACCTCCACCAGGTGGCGGATATACTGGTTCGACTCGTTAATCTGGTCGACCAGCTTCTCCAGGTTCACGTTGTTCTGGTTGGCGTTCTGCAGACTCTGGTTCAAGCTCTCCTGCATCTTGTTGTACTTCGACTCGGTGGCTGCCAGTGCCTGCTGCATACCCTTCTGCTGTTCCTCCATGCTGGTGATGCGGCTGTTCTTGGCGGCCAGCTCTTCCTTCAAGGTCTGCAAGCTGTTGGTCAGGCTCTTGTTCTCCTCACGGCAGCTAACAAGATCCTTCTTCATAGCACAGCTGCTCAACAGCAGCCCTGCGGCCAATGTGGCAAATAATACGTTAGTTTTCATACTTTTCTGCTTTGTTGGTGATTAATTCGTTGCAAATTTAATCATCTACACGCGAAAACAGCCATTTGCCAGCTTATTATTAGTATTATTTAACCGCTTATGCGGCTTTTTTACATCATTTTTCGGAATTATCTGCAAAAATCGCCGTTTTTTCGTGAACGCTTTTCGTTGTTCTGTGTATGCAATAACAAAAGCACTTCAATCGTTTAATGATAAAATAAGAAAAGATGAAAAGAGTATTGGTAATTGCATCACTGGCCATGCTGGGCCTCGGAGCAATGGCTCAAACGAAAGCCATCAAAGTGGAAAGTCCAATCGTAACAGAAAAGGATTTCGCATGGTATGTGGAGCAGAAGGAGGCGTGGAAAGCGCTGACGGAGAAGAACCCACAAGACGAGACGGCATGGCTGAACTACTACAACGCAGCCCGCTACATGGCTTGGAGCCACGAGGAGGACACCACGGCACGGCAGGTGGTGAGCGAGATGGAACAGGCCATCCCCGACTCCTACACCTTCAATTATTGCGCCTACAGAGAATCGGCATCGGGCAAGGGCTATGGTAATCCAAACACCTATGCCGAGGCTGCGCTGGCAAAGCTGCCCGCCGACATGCAGTTCTTCGACTACGACCAGTGGGTGTGCTATCTCGCACTGCATGGCGACGAGACGCGCATGAAACCGTTGGCCAAGCGCTATTTCGACAGCGGTATCTACTCCGAGGCCGTGCTGCGCTATAGCTACAACGAGCTGGCGGGCATGGACGAAGGCGGCATCTACATCGGCAACGGCGACGCGACCATCATCCCCAAGTGGCTCATCCAGGAGGGCATGGGCATGCACAAGGACAAGACCATCGTCTGCGCGTCGTTCCTCGTACTGAAGGAATACCGCGAATGGCTCTTCAAGAAACTCGACATCGCCCTGCCCGAACTGAAAGAACTGGCGACAGCCAAGGACTATGATGACAATCAGGTGGCCCTCATCAACGCCATCATCGGCAAGTATGGGAACAAAGTTTATTTCTCACCCCTGAACATAAACGTCGGCAATTATTGGGAAAAGAACCTCTACAACGAAGGGCTTGTGCTGAAGTATTCGAAGAAGCCCTACGACAATCTCGCCGTGAAGCGTCGCAACGTGGAGGAGCGCTACATGCTGGAGTATCTGCTGGTGTCGTTTCGTCCCGACTGGACGGCTGGCCAACGCCTCTCGGCCAACTACGCCGTGCTGCTGGCCGACCTCCTACCCTACTACGCCCGCCACGACCGGAAGCGCTACGACTGGCTGATGCAGCGCCTGGTGAACGGCATCACCAACACGTCGCTCAACGAAGAGAAGAAACAGGAGTACTTGAACCTCTTGGCCGAAACCGACAAGTAAAGACCATGCTGATACCGCTTAGATGGTCGTCGCAAACCGACGAACAGCTGATGAAGCGCGCCGCCCATGGTAGCGACCGTGCCTTCGAAGAACTCTACAACCGCTATGCCCGGCGGTTGCAGGGTTTCTTCGCACGCCGCCTGAATGGCGATGCCGAACTGGCTGCCGACCTGATGCACGACACCTTCCTACGCCTTTATGATGCGCGCAGCCGTTACCGCGAGGGCGAAAGCTTTCGTGCGTGGCTCTTCACCATTGCCTATAACCTCTGCAAGAACCAGCAAAGGAACGCCGACCTGCTTGCGGCGAGCAGTACGCCCAGTCTGACCGACGACTCCTGCGACATCGAACTCCAGCTTGACACTGCCATCCTGCACGATGCGCTGCGCGAAGTGTTGGCCGCTCTCCCCGACCCTTACGCCCTGCTCTTCTCGCTCCATTACGAGGAAGAACTCACCATCCCGCAGATTGCGCGTATCACCCAGTTGCCCGACGGCACGGTGAAGTCGCGTCTGCACAAAGCCATGACCATCATCAAACAACAACTGAAACCCTATGAGAATCACTGAGCAAGACATCATTCGCACTGCCCGCGAACTGTGCGACGAGGCAAATGCCCAACAGCATGTGCGCCCCGCTTTTCACCGCTCTGCAACGCGGTGGCAGATCCCAGCTTGGATAGTGGCCGTGCCCGCAGCTGCCATCATTGGCTTTGTGCTGGGGCTGTGGACAAAAGTGCCCACGCAGGAAGCCACTTGTCTCACAGCACTCACCGACACCGTCTATATCCAAGTGCCTCCTAAGTCTTTGCCACATGCCGATACCATGGCCGTAGCTACCAGCGCCGCCCCCACTACCGTCGTGAAGCGCCTGCAGTCGCGTCGTCAACAGGCGTCGCCCGCACGCCAAGGGCGTTCCGTGGCCGACGACCACATCCGCTATGATTTGCTATTGAAAAACTAATGGTATTAATCAATCAACCAAGCATTTTCGGCTAAAAAAGCAAAGGTACACACAATATTACGCCTTTCCTGAGCGTTTAAAAGTAAATGACATTTGAAGAAACTTATTTAAACGACAACATCCTCGATGCGCTCTACGACATGCACTTCGAGGAAATGACTCCTATACAGGAACGGTGCATTCCACATATTCTTGACGGCCGCGACGTGTTGGGCGTGGCCCAAACAGGTACCGGCAAAACGGCGGCCTACTTGCTGCCCATCCTGTCGATGCTCGACGACGGCGACTATCCCGAAGATGCCATCAACTGTGTGGTGATGGCGCCCACGCGCGAGTTGGCCCAACAGATCGACCAAGCCATGGAGGGCTTCTCCTATTACCTGCCCGACGTCAGTTCCATCGCGGTCTATGGCGGCAACGACGGTGGACGCTTCGACCAGGAGCTGAAGAGTCTGCGCGGCGGGGCACCCGTGGTGATAGCCACGCCGGGCCGTCTGCTCAGCCACCTCAAGGTAGGCAACCTCAACTTGGCGCGCACCAGCTTCTTCGTGCTCGACGAGGCCGACCGCATGCTCGACATGGGATTCATCGACGACATCATGCAAATTACCAAGCTGCTGCCGCACGACTGCCAAAAGGTGATGTTCTCGGCCACCATGCCATCGAAAGTGCGCGAGCTGGCCGTGAGTCTGCTCCATAATCCCATTGAGGTAAAGCTAAAGGTGAGCCGCCCGGCCGACAAAATCAAGCAACAGGCCTATGTTTGCTACGACCCCCAAAAGCTCCTTATCATCGACCATCTGTTCCAGGCTGGCGACCTGCAACGCGTCATCATCTTCTGTGGAAAGAAGGACCGCGTGAAAGACATCGCCCGCCAACTGCGCCGACTGAAAATCAACTGTGCTCCCATGCACAGCGACCTCACACAGCAGGAGCGCGACGAGGTGATGTACCGCTTCAAGGCTGGGCAGGTGGATGTGCTTGTAGCCACCGACATTGTCAGCCGAGGCATCGACATCGACGACATTCGCATCGTCATCAACTTCGACGTGCCCCACGATGCCGAGGACTACGTGCACCGCATTGGACGCACCGCACGTGCCGACCGCGACGGACAAGCCATCACCTTTATCAGCGACCGTGACATCAGGCGCTTCAAGCAGATTGAGCAATTCTTGGACAAGGAAGTGGAAAAATTGCCACTGCCGCAGGACGTGGGCGAAGGACCTGAGTATAAGGCAGCACCCTCTTCAGAAAACAGCAAGCGCCACCGCCATCGCTCCAAAGGCGGCGGAGGGCATCATCGTGGAGGCGGTCACGGACGTGGACGAAAGGACAAAGGACGCGATGGCAAAAAGGCCACCGAATAAACCATGCAAGCAGCCATTAATTATCTCCGTCAGACTAGCCAAACTAGCCCAACTAGTAAATCTAGCAAATCTAGTATATCTAGTAAGTCTAGTAAAACTAGCAGCCCCCTACCAATAATGAGGATGCTGGCAATGCTCCTGTTGCTGTTTGCCGTCGTGGGGTGCGAAAAGATGGTCATCGATGGAGATGTCGATGCCCCAGATAACTCTGCTGCCGGGCACAATGTGATTATCAACGCCAGCATCTATAATATCATTCCCTTCAACCAGATGCGAGCCGTAGAACCCCTTACCAACTACTGCTCCAAGCTATGCTTCGTGGTGTATCAGGATGGTGCCCAAAAGAAGAAAGTGTTGCAGAAGCGTGGCGACGATGGCTTCGGACAGGCAGCAATGAATCTCTCTCCCGGCACCTATCAACTGCTCATCTTGGGACATAGCAGCAATGCTAATCCCACACTATCCAACCCAGCAAACATAAAGTTTGCCAATGCTGACGGGTTCACCGACACCTTCTATTATTACGGTGACCTGGAAGTGGCCGATGAAACCGAGAAACACGATTTATTGATGGAGCGCGCCACGTCGATGCTGCGCATCATTCTCACCGACGAGCAGATTCCTCAGTCCGTCAACCGTATCCGCATCTACTACACAGGAGAGTCGGGCGTGTTCGATGCCACCACAGGCTGGGGTGGCAGTGTCAACTCCAAGCAGTACACTATGTTCGACGTGACTGGGCGCACCACGCCCCCCACGCTCGAAGTCTACACCTTCCTGCGTGACGACATTGGCTCGCTGAATGTCGTGCTGACTGCCTACAACAACAAGGACGACATCATCGCCGAGAAGGAACTCACCAATGTGCCCATGAAGAATCGCATGGTAACAGAATATTCCGGTTCCCTTTTCGATGGCAACTCCTCCACCGAGGAACAACGCTTCTCGCTGTTAGCCGAAACAGAATGGCAGGTGTTTAAGCGCCTAAACTTCTGATATCTAAAGTCTAAAGTCTAAAGTCTATAGTCCATCATCTACAGTCTAAAGTCTATAGTCTACAGTCCATCACCTACAGTCACAAAAAAAGAAGACTGCAGTCCGCATTGGACTGCAGTCTCCATCAAAAGAAGGCGGCCTCCTACTCTCCCGCATTGCATTGCAGTACCATCGGCGCAGGCGGGCTTAACTTCTCTGTTCGGAATGGGAAGAGGTGGGACCCCGCCGCAATAACCACCTGAAAAGGGGGTTGACACATCACACACAA
>JAFZSR010000074.1 GCA_017619275.1 Prevotella sp.
GTGGGCGGCGCACACTAACTTGGCGCAGCCCACTTCTCACCTCTCACTTCTCACCTCTCACTTCTCACCTCTCACCTCTCAGATTCCCAGTCCATCCTGGAACGACACATCTATTGCCTTGCTCTGCAGAATGCGTGAGTGGGGCGGCACGTCGTGTGTGAGCCAGATGTTACCGCCTATCACCGAGTCGTGGCCGATGGTGATGCGCCCCAGGATAGAGGCATTGGAATAGATGGTGACGCGATCCTCGATGATGGGGTGGCGGGGCACATTGAGCATGTTGCCCTCAGCGTCATATTTGAAGCTCTTGGCTCCCAGCGTCACGCCCTGATAGAGCGTCACATGCGAGCCGATGATGGTGGTCTCGCCAATGACCACACCCGTGCCGTGGTCGATGGCAAAGTACTCGCCGATGGTGGCACCAGGATGAATGTCGATGCCCGTCTTGGAGTGGGCCTGCTCGGTAATAATTCGCGGGATGACAGGCACCTGCATCTGGTGGAGCACATGCGCCAGCCGATAGTGAGTCATGGTGTTCACGATGGGATAGCAATAAATCACCTCACCGTAGTTCGTGGCTGCCGGGTCGTTATGGAACATCGCCTCCACATCGGTGTAGAGCAGACGCTTCACCTCTGGCAGTTGGTCGATGAACTGAAGGGCAATCCTCTCGGCCGACTGCACCACTTCCTTCTCGCTGCACTCCTCGCAGAATTGCAATCCACGGGCGAGCTGCCTACAAAGCAGCTCATAGAGCTCCTCCATGCTCACGCCAATGTGGTGCTGACGGCGCTGCTCATCGGGCTGCCGCTTATAGAAATAGTCGGTAAAGATGATGCTCTTGGCCAGGCTCACTATGCGGCGCACTTCATCCACGCTGGGCAGGGGTGCCTCGCCTGAGGGCATCATCGCCTCCTCCTTGTCGTCAAGTTTCGAGAGCTTTGCCACATTGCGCAGCAACACCTCGTTGATTGTCTTTTGCTCCATTGCCAGTGCTATTTCTGAAATCTTGTTTGTCCTAACGGGGGGCAAAATTACGAAAAGTTGAGTGAAAAACAAAAACAAATAAGGCTTTTTTATCGAAAGAGATGAGAGGCAAAAAAATCTCGTACGAGATTTTTTCAAAAGTCGTTACCATTTTTCAAAAAGTCGTTACCAAAATTTGGAAAAGCGTTACCCTTTTGAAACGGGGCATCACCCAACTGAAAAGCAATTGCTTGGCATCGTCATCTTTTATAGTTTTTTTACACGAAATCCGACCATAATTAATAAATAATGTGTAACTTTGCCGAAAAATTGAAAGAACATGTTCAGCAAAGAAACTTATATCCGCCGACGCGCGGAACTGAAACGGCTGGTGGGCAGCGGCACCATCGTGCTTTTCGGCAATAACGATGCCCCCGCCAACTACCCCGCCAACGCCTACGCGCCTATGCGCCAAGACTCTTCGTTCCTCTATTATTTCGGACAGCACCGCGAGGGGCTGGTAGGTGTCATCGACATCGACAATGACGAGGAGTGGCTACTGGGCGACGACATTGACATCGAGGATATTGTGTGGATGGGATTCGTGCCCAGCGTGGCCGACTTGGCCGCCGAGGTGGGCATCACGAAGACCGCCCCCATGGCGCACCTCCGTCAGCTATGCTGCAACAGTGTTGCAGCAAAGAAGGCCATCCATTTCCTGCCGCCCTACCGCCACGACACAAAAATCCAAATCATGGACCTGCTGGGCATTCATCCTTCGCAGCAGAAGGAAGCCGCCTCACTCGACCTCATCAAGGCCGTGGTGAAGATGCGTTCCACCAAGGAGCCGCAGGAGATAGCAGCCATTGAGCGCGCTTGCGACGTGGGCTACGAGATGCACACACGGGCGCAGAGGTTGATCAGCAAGGGCATCACCGAGCGTTACATCGGTGGACAGGTTGACGGCATCGCCCGCTCACTGGCACAGGGTGTGAGCTTCGCCACCATCTTCACCCAGCATGGCGAAATCATGCACGGCTGCCCCAGCGACGCCAAGCTGGAGGATGGGCGTCTGGCACTGTGCGATGCTGGCTGCGAGCTGGACGACTACTGCTCGGACAACACCCGCACCATGCCCGTCAACGGCAAGTTCAGCCAGAAGCAACTGGAGATTTACTCCATTGTGGAGGAATGCCACGACTACGTGTTGGAGGTGGCCAAGCCCGGCGTGAAATATGCCGACGTGCACTTCGCTGTTTGCCGTTTGATGGCAGAGCGGCTGAAAGAGCTGGGACTGATGAAGGGCGACGTGGACGAGGCCGTGCGTGCCGGTGCCCACGCCATGTTCCTGCCCCACGGACTAGGACACATGATGGGCATGGACGTACACGACATGGAAGGACTGGGACAAATCTACGTGGGATTCGACGATGAGACGCGCCCCAATCTGGAGCAATTTGGCACCAACTGCCTGCGCATGGGACGCCGGCTGCAAGAAGGTTTCGTCGTCACCGACGAGCCGGGTATCTACTTCATCCCCCACCTCATCGACCTGTGGCGCTCGCAGGGCCTGCACAAGGAGTTCCTCAACTTCGACAAGCTGGAGCAGTACAAGGACTTCGGTGGCATCCGCATCGAGGACGACCTGCTCATCACCGCCGATGGCTGCCGTTTCATGGGAACCAAGCGCATTCCCTACCACCCCGACGAATTGGAGGAGTTTATGCTGCCCTTCTGAATGAGAGGAAAAAGAAATTTATCATAGACTATAGAACATAAAAAACAAAATAAAACAATGAAAAAAGTACTAACACTTGCGCTGCTCGGCCTAATGGCCGTGGGCGCACAAGCCCAAGAGGCCGAGAAGAAAGCCGACAACAAACCCGTGTTCACCACCATCAAGGAGAACCCCATCACCTCGATGAAGGACCAGAACCGCAGTGGTACCTGCTGGGACTACAGCACCATCTCGTTCTTCGAGGCCGAAATCCTGAAGGCCACCGGCAAGACCTACGACCTCGACGAGAGCTTCGTAGCCAACAAGACCTACATGGAACGCGCCATCCAGGTGGTGCGCTACCACGGCGACTGCCAGTTTGCACAGGGCGGTAGCTCCGAGGACGTGTTGTCGGTGATGAAGAACCACGGCATCGTCCCGCAAGGCATCATGCCCTTCCCCGGAAGCCTCTATGGCGACTCGCTGAACAACTTCAATGAGTTCTTCTCGCTGCTCGAACCCTATGTGGCAGCCATCGCCAAGAGCTCGGCAAAGACCATCTCGAACCAGTGGAAGCAGGGTCTGCAAGGTATCCTCGACGCCTATCTGGGCAAATGCCCCGAAAAGTTCACCTACGAGGGCAAGGAATACACCCCGAAGAGCTTCATGCAGAGCTTGGGCATCAACCTCGACGACTACGTGAGCATCACCAGCTACACACACCATCCCTTCTACACAGGCTTCGCTGTGGAGGTGCAGGACAACTGGCGCTTCCCCCTCTCCTATAACCTGCCCATGGACGAGATGATGCGCGTCATCGACAACGCCGTGGCCAACGGCTACACCGTGGCTTGGGGTGGCGACGTGAGCGAGGAGGGCTTCACCCGCCAAGGTCTGGCCTACGCCATCGATGGCGAGAAAGCCAAGAGTCTGGCTGGCAGCGACATGGCCCGCTGGCTGAAGCTCACTGCCGCCAAGCGCAAGAATGTCATCGACTCGCTGGGTTGCAAAGTGCCCGAGGTGGTCCCCACACAGGAGATGCGCCAGGAGCGCTTCGACAACTGGGAGCTGACCGACGACCACGGCATGCTCATCTACGGCGTGGCCAAGGACCAGTATGGCAAGGAGTACTACATGGTGAAGAACTCGTGGGGTGAGACCGGCGACTACAAGGGCGTGTGGTATATGACCAAGGCCTTCATCGCCGCCAACACGATGGACTTCCTCGTCAACAAGAACGCCATTCCCAAGGACATCCTCAAGAAGCTGGGCATTTGAGTAGTAAAAAGGGATAACTGAAAAGTGACAGGTGTCATTTTTCGTTATTCATTAGCGAAGCGAAACTATGAACGCCAAGTGGAATATTTTACCCTCAACGCCCGAGCGCACACTGCAGGCTAAGGAACTGGCCGAGAAGCTGAACACCAGCCCCATCATGGCCAGCCTGCTCATTCAGCGAGGCATACGCACCGAGTCGGCTGCAAAGCGATTCCTGCGTCCGCTGCTGAGCGAGCTCATCGATCCTTTCCTGATGAACGACATGGACGTGGCCGTAGACCGTCTGAACGACGCCATGGGGCGCAAGGAGCGCATCATGGTCTACGGCGACTACGATGTCGATGGGTGCACGGCTGTGGCACTGGTCTACCGCTTCCTGCAACAGTTCTACTCCAACATTGAGTATTATATCCCCGACCGCTACGAAGAGGGCTACGGCATCAGCCAGAAAGGACTGGAGCATGCCCGCGACGCCGGCGTGAAGCTCATCATCATACTCGACTGTGGCATCAAGGCCATCGACGAAATCAGGCAGGCCAAGGAGATGGGTATCGACTTCATCATCTGCGACCATCACGTGCCCGACGATGAGATGCCATGCGCCGTAGCCATCCTGAACCCCAAGCGCACCGACAGCACCTATCCATTCAAGGATTTGTGTGGCTGCGGCGTGGGCTTCAAGTTCATGCAGGCCTTTGCCAAGAACAACGGCATCCCCTTCTCGCAGCTCATACCGTTGCTCGACTTCTGCGCCGTGAGCATCGCCGCCGACATGGTATCGGTGATGGGCGAGAACCGCATCCTGGCCTTCCACGGGTTGAAACAACTGAACCAGAACCCGTCGACAGGACTGAAAGCCATCATCGAGATTAGCGGACTCACCGGCCGCGACATCACCATGAGCGACATTGTGTTCAAGATTGGTCCACGCATCAACGCCAGCGGCCGCGTGCAAAACGGCACCGAGACCGTTGACTTGCTGGTGGAGAAAGACTTCAAGCGCGCCTTGCAAGAAGCCATCCACATCAACGAATACAACGAGCAGCGCAAGGACATCGATAAGCAGATGAGCGAAGAGGCCAACCAAATCGTGGAACGACTGGAGAGCCAAGAACACCAGCCAGCCATCGTGCTCTACAACGAAGGATGGAAGAAAGGCGTTGTGGGTATCGTGGCTTCCAGGCTCACCGAGATGTACTACCGCCCCACGGTGGTGCTCTCGTGCAACGACGGCATGGCCACGGGCTCGGCACGCAGCGTGGCGGGATACGATATCTACAGCGCCATCAAGAGCTGCCGCGACCTGCTGGAGAACTTCGGCGGCCACACCTACGCCGTGGGCCTGTCGCTGAAGACGGAGAACATCCCCGAGTTCCGCCGCCGTTTCCAGGAGTACGTTAGCCAGCGCATCATGCCCGAGCAGACCGAGGCCATGCTCGACATCGAAGCCGACATCGACTTCCGCGACATCACCAAGAAGCTGCACAACGACCTGAAGAAGCTGGCTCCCCACGGACCCGAAAATCCCAAGCCGATGTTCTGTACCCGCAACGTCTACGACTACGGCACATCGAAGGTCGTAGGACGGCAGCAGGAGCACATCAAGCTGGAACTGGTCGACTCGCGCTCATCAAACGTGATGAACGGCATTGCCTTTGGGCAGAGCGCCGCAGCACGCTACATCAAGTCGAAACGGTCGTTCGACATTGCCTATACCATCGAGGAGAACATCTACAAACGCAGTGAAGTGCAATTGCAAATAGAAGACATCAAGCCGTCGGAAGCACTCTGACGGCTTGACGGACACGCACTAATCAAGGAAGCCCTGTCGGCGAAGCGCTTGCAACAGCGTAGCCGACAGGGCTTCGTTGTCGCTGCGGGTATAGCGCAGGTCGGTGAACACCTGCGCCAGTGTCTGCTTCTTGTTCAACTCCACAAAGTGGATATTCTCGGGCAGTTGTTCCTTGGGCAGGTAATATTCGTCGATGCGCTGAGGCGTGTAGTCGGCATATGCCTCGCGATGCACAAACGAAGCCAAGGGCAGACGGTCGCTCTGCGGCGGCTCTTCAGCCGGCCACCCCACGGTGAGCGTGGCCACAGGCATCACCAAGCGCGGCAGGTGCAGCACGTCGATAATCGTTTGGGGCTGATAAACGGTGGTGCCCAAGTAACAATACCCCAAGCCTTCCTCGTCCATCAGGCAGCAAAGCGTCTGGGCATAGAGCAGCGCATCGGTAGCAGCATTGATGAACGAAAGGAAATTGTCGTAGCCTGGCTCAGCCTGTCGGCAACGCGCCCACTGGCTGGTGCGGTTGAAATCGGCACAGATGGTCAGCACCACAGGAGCCTCGGTCACCATCGGCTGGTTGAAGTGGGCGGGAGCCAATCGATGCTTCACCTCTGCAGAACGACTGACCACCACACTATAGAGCTGAAGATTGCCCATCGTCTGCGTGCGACTGGCCTGCTCCATCAAACGGTCGAGCAGTGCATCGTCAATGGGGCGAGAACTGTATTTCCTGATGCTGCGACGAGTGAGAAGATTCTTCATAAGGAGTACATTATTTACGGAGAAGAACTTTTCGCCCTTGCGGACTGTTGGCATCATAAACAATATAGAGACCCTTTGAAGGCTTGTCAACGCGACGCCCTTGAAGGTCGTAGCTACGTTGAACGTTAGATGTAAAACGTTCTACGTCAGTGATGCCATTAGGTATATCGGGCACGTAAGGATTATCATTCTGCACTTGAACGGCTAGCACATCGTCGAGGAGGAAACGCTTTTCGGGCGTAAAGGTCACACGCACCGTTCCATTTCCGCGAACCAGCACCGTATATTCATTCCATGTGAAGGGCTCCATTGTCACTTCCTGGGGTTTCACATCACCCTCGCCCTCAATGCTCAGGGCAAGCGTGGTGCCATCGGTGTTCCAGCCAGCGGCCTTGAAAGTGAGCAGGGCGGCACCCGTCTCGGTTTCAAAGGGAGGCGTAGTGGCTTTTCCTGCCGTAAGCACATTGCCAAAGCGGGCACAGTGAAAACCTGCGTATGGTTTCTGAGTTGTCCAACCCTCGTTGTCGGGTTGGAACAGTCCACTGGCGATGGAAACGTTCCAAAGGCCATCGTTGCCGCCCTTTCCGTTGCAGTTATTAAACATTTCGTAAAGCACTGTCCCCTCGGGGATGTACACCTCGAAGGGCGAATTGCGGAAACGGAAGGCCATCGTGCCATCGGCGTGGCGAGTGATGTCGAGGATGCCCTTGTTCATCAGTCGGCCGCCATCAAGGTTGTCGTGATACAGCTTTGCAGCAGGAAGCGAAGTGTTGGTGAGCGAGTCGTTGCCTAAATAGGGATAGGCATCGCCAGCGCTGCCATAGCCCCAATCATTGTTGTTGGCGTGGAAGATGGTGCATCGCTGATGATTATTGGCGGGCGTACCGTCGTGGCCCGAATTGTCGGTGTTCACCAGATTGTTCTCCCAAATCTCTTTGTCGTAATCAACATACAGAATGAGCATTCCACTGCCTGGAAGCGCCTCATCCCAACCCTTCTGCTGACGATTTTCAAGCAGATAATATTCGTCCTCGTAGGCATCGTTGGGAATGAGATATACCTCAGGTTCATCTTCAAGCGGCTTCATGGCATCGATGGCGATGTCGTTGGTGAGAACCACAGGGTTCACCCATCCGCAGGTGAGCTTGTCGAAGCTGGTGTAGCCAGAAGGACAAAATGAATTTCCATTATAGCTGCCGCGATCCATGAGCGACCAGCATCCCATGCCGAAATTTCCTTTGTAGGAAATGTCATACATGTCGGGCAAGCCCAGACAGTGAGAAAACTCGTGGCAGATGGTGCCAATGCCGTCAATGGAGCCGTAGATGCGCTCGTTGGCCACGGCATAGGTATTGATACTCACACTGTCGAGCTCCAGTTTCTGTCCAAAGTCGCTTTCCTCCAGCTGCCACTCATGGGGCCAGATGGTAGAGGAAGAGCCTCCGCTGGCCTGACCCGCACCTGCATAGATGCACATCACCTGGTCCACCTCGCCATCGCCATCCCAATCGTAGTCGTTGAAATTCACCAAGGAGTCCACAGCCTGGCATGCCGAAGCCACCATCAGGCCAGGACGCATATCATAGCCCTCCTCTTGACCAGGGATGTCTTGGCCGTAATATTCATAATTGTTTGGCATCTGCACGGGGCCTATCACATCAAAGGTGAGGTCGAACTTTCCATAGCTTTGGGCCTTGAAATAGTCGTTGACCGAACCACGGAAGCTACCTTCATTATAGCCTGTTTCATTGCAGATGCGGGTATAGCGCAAAGAGTCGTTGGCGGCCATGAACTGCATGTTGGTAAACTCCACCAAGATGATGAGTCCTTTCTTCTGTCCCTCGTAGTGGGTGAAATCGCCAATGGCATTATGGCGCGCCCTGCGCTGGTGGCGGTTGGTGGCAGCTTGACGGCGGCTCAGTGCAACGCGGCGCAAATTGTCCATATCGGCCAACACAAAACGACCGTCCTTCTCTGTAACGCTGCGGCCGTCTTCCGTCAGCCAATAGTGCATGTGTTCGTCGCCCATCAGCTGGGCTTTCACCCCAACGCCATTCAACGGAAGTGTCTTCCATATTCCAGGTTTTGCCGGCACTGCCCAGGCACAAAGTGCCATCAGCAACAGCGACAATGTTGAAAAGATTTTCTTTTTCATGATGATTATCTAAATAATTGACTGCAAAATTACAAAAAAATTCCATTCAAGCGTCCATTAAATGACACTTTTTTCGTAATTTTGCAGCAGAAATCTCCAACCTAACACGATTTTCATGGAAAGACAAATAGCTTGCACACGCGAAGAGTTGGCTCAGACATGCCTCAACTGCTATGGGGGCGCACAAAAACTGGCAGAAAAGCTGGCCAGCATGGATGCCGCAGCAGCACCCGATGCCGTCGGGAAGCAGCAGGTGCTGCGCCTACTGGGACATCTTGCACAGATAGAACCCGAAAGCACGTCGGCCTTCAAAGCCACCGTACAGGTAACCGAAGTGCGACCCACGGTACTGGAGTGCGACGTGGTGCGATTCCAAAACAACAAGGAAAAATGGGTGGCACTGGTAGGCCTGCTCGACGGCTATCCCTACGAAATCTTCACCGGTCTGCAAGACGAGGAAGAAGGCATCATGCTGCCCAAGTCGGTGAGCAAAGGGAAGATTGTGAAGCAGGTGAACAACGACGGCACCAAGCGCTACGACTTCCAGTTTGAGAACACGCGAGGCTACAAAATCACCGTCGAGGGCATCAACGAAAAATTCAATCCCGAATACTGGAACTATGCCAAGCTCATCTCTGGCGTGCTGCGCTACGGCATGCCTATAGGCCACGTCATCAAGCTTGTGGCGTCGCTGTCGCTCAACGACGAGAGCATCAACACCTGGAAGAACGGTGTGGAGCGCGCCTTGAAAAAATACCTGCCCGGACAAGCCGACAAGGCTGATACATCTGAAACCGCCGACACCACCGAATAAGCCATGACCATCGAGCGCAGCACCATCTTTATCGACCATCTGCGGATGCACGCCCATCACGGGGTGATGCCACAGGAACGTACCGTGGGAGCCGACTTCGACCTTTGCTTGCGCGTTCATTATAATATTACGCGTGCGTGCACGAGCGACGATGTTTCCCACACGCTGAACTATGCCGAGCTGCTGCAAACGGTGAAGGAACAGATGAACATCCCTTCGGCATTGGTCGAGCACGTGGCGGCACGTATTGGTGAAGCCGTCTTCGCCCGTTTTCCTGAGGCCAAGGCCATCGAACTGAAGCTGACAAAGCTGAACCCGCCAATGGGAGCCGATTGCGACGGTGCTGGGGTGGAGCTCTATTTGAAGAACGAAAACTAATGTATGAGTAATAGCTACAGAACTAAAAGGCACTTGAGCAGGATGGTGGGCATGCTGGCCATATTGCTCACGCTGCATCTTTCATCCTTCGCAGCCACCACCGCCGAGAAACATAAGTACACGCTGGTAATTGATGCTGGCCACGGCGGCAAAGATGGTGGCGCTTGTGCCAACGGCGCCAAGGAGAAGAACATCAACCTGAACGTGGCGTTGGCCTTTGGCAGATACGTGGAGAAGAACTGCCCCGACGTGAAAGTCATCTACACCCGCAAGACGGATGTCTTCATCCCCCTGCACGAGCGAGCCGCCATCGCCAACAGGAACAAGGCCGATGTGTTCATCTCCATTCACACCAACTCGGTTCAGAGCCGCAAGGCTGTCACCGGCATGGAAACCTACACCATGGGTATGCGGCGCAGCGACGAGAAGCTGAGCGCTGCCTTGAGGGAGAACGAGGTCATCCTCATAGAGAGCGACTACAAGCAGCACTACGCCGGCTTCGACCCCAAGTCGCCTGAGAGCTACATCATCTTCGACCTGGTGAACGAGACCAACATGGCCGAGAGCGTGGAGCTGGCACAACTCATCCAGAAGAATGTTTGCGCTACTGCTGGCCGTCCCAACAAAGGAGTTAAGCAGGATGCCTTCCTGGTGCTGCGCGAGACTTCGATGCCCGCTTGTCTCATTGAGCTGGGGTACATTACCACTGCCTCAGAAGCGAAATACCTTACCAACGCCACCAATGTCGATGCCATGGGAAAGGGCATCTACCAAGCATTCGTAGCCTACAAAAACAAGAAGCAGGCCCCCGCCCCCACCCCTTCACGTGTCGAAGAGAAGCCTGCTCAGAATCCTCCGCAGCAAAACAATAATATAGAATCCCCACCCGAACAGGAAAAAGCCAGCGGTGGTTCTGCTGAGGATGAGTCTGCTGCGGATGTCCTCCCCATCTTCAAGGTACAGATACTGACCAGCGACAAACAGTTGCCTTCGAACAGCCGACAGCTGAAAGGCATCGACAGCGTGGAGTGTTATAAGGAAGGAAAACTGTGGAAATACACCGTCGGAGCCTCGGTCGACTATAACGCCATCTACCGATTGCGCAAGAACCTCCTTGACAAGTTCCCACAGGCATTCATCATCGCTTTCAAGAATGGAGAGCGTGTCGATGCAGCCGAAGCCCTAAAGGAGTTTAAGCGACGCAACAACATCAAATGATTAATCATTAACATCATACATTCGTCATGAAGTTCTTCACCAAAGAAGTCAACATTGCATTGGTGGCTATCGTGGCCATCATCGTGCTGTTCATAGGAATGCAGTTCCTGAAGGGCATGTCGCTCTTCTCGTCAAACGATGTCTACTACGTCTGTTTCAGCGATGTCAGCGGACTCTCGCCGTCAAGCCCCGTCTATGCCAACGGCTATCGTGTGGGCGTGGTGCAGCACATCGACTACGACTACAGCCGTCCCGACCGCATCATTGCTGCCGTCGACTTGTCGCCAGAACTACAACTGCACGAAGGCTCTAAAGCCGAAATCGTGAGCGATTTCTTGGGTAATGTGAAACTCGAACTTCGCTTTGGCCCTATTGAGGGACGTTTGCTGAGCGCGGGCGACACCATTGCCGGTTCCATGCAGGCCGGCCTGATGAGCAAGGCCGCAGAGATGCTGCCCCAGGTGGAACAGATGCTGCCCAAGCTCGACTCTATCCTGAGCAGCCTGAACGCGCTCGCTGCCGACCCTGCCCTGAAAGGAACCATACATAATGCCGAACAACTTACCGCTAGCCTGGGTGCCACCACACGTCAACTGAACCAGCTCACCTCTCAATTGAACCGGCAGCTGCCCCAACTGATGAACAAGGCCAATGGCGTGATGGGAAACGCCGAGACGGTCACTGGCAACCTGGCCCAGCTTGACCTCGATGCCACCCTGAAGCGCGTCGACGACGCCTTGGCCAGCGTGCAGCAGGTGACATCAGCCCTTAACAACCCCAAAGGCTCTGTTGGCATGCTCCTCAACGATGCTCAGCTCTACCAAAACATCACCACAACGATGCGCGACGTTGACTCTCTGCTGGTTGACTTCAAGAACCATCCGCGCCGCTACATTAACGTCTCGGTTTTCGGTAAAAAAAGTAAGTAATTTTAATTTTGTCTAAATAAAAACTTCTCTGCAACGCCGATTTCTCTTTTTCTAACTTATTTGAAAAACAATAAGTTGCAATTATGCAAGAGCCATTGAAGCACGAACAATCGTGAAACCACCTAAACAGCCAAGAAAGAGAAAGTTACAAACACTGTAAACACACGTGGTAAAATCCAACAATTTGCAAAGGTCGCAATTTTTTGCGACCTTTGCAGTCGGAAATAATCTAAAACGCCAAGATGCAACATAGTCATCAGGCTCAATGGCAGCACTGCCTGCACCTTATCAGGCAGAATGTCACGGAGCAAATATATAAAACGTGGTTCGAGCCCATTGTCTTCGAAAGCTACGACGAAGAGCAGAAGACAGTGTTGGTACAAGTTCCAAGCCCGTACATCTACGAGTACCTGGAACAGCACTACGTGCGCCTGATGGCTTGGTCGCTCAACAAGAGCTTTGACGAGAACGCCAAACTCAAATACCGCCTTGTCGTAGACAGTGAGAACGGACAAGTGCAAGAAGTGGAGGGTGACCGCCCCGCTACTGTCGACGCACCCCAGCCCACCACACGTGCCAACCTTTCGCCCACGGTGCTCGATGCTGTCGTGCCTCAGGAACTCAATCCTCAGCTTGACCCGAAGAAGACCTTCGAGAGTTTCATCGAAGGCGATTCCAACAAACTGCCACGCACCGTCGGCATCACCATCGCCGAGCATCCGGGCAGATCGACGTTCAATCCCTTCTTCGTCTTCGGTCCTTCAGGCTGCGGAAAGACTCACCTCATCAACGCCATTGGCGTGCAATGCAAGAGCCTCTACCCGCAGCGCCGCGTGCTCTATGTCTCGGCACGCCTGTTCCAGGTGCAATACACCGATGCTGTAAGGCAGAACACCACCAATGATTTCGTAAACTTCTACCAGAGCATCGACATGCTCATTGTTGATGACATTCAGGAATGGGCTACTTCTCCAAAGACACTCGACACCTTCTTCCACATCTTCGACCACCTGTTCCGCCTGGGCAAGCAAATCATCCTGGCCAGCGACCGCCCGCCTGTCGACCTCGACGGTGTGAAGGACCGTTTGCTCACCCGTTTCTCGTGTGGCCTCATCGCCGAACTGGAGAAGCCCAACGTGCAGCTTTGCGTTGACATCCTCAACGCCAAGTGTCGCCGCGACGGACTGAAGATTCCCGCCGACGTCATCAACTTTATCGCCCATTCGGCCAACGGCAGCGTGCGCGACCTGGAAGGCGTCATCAACTCGCTCATGGCCTACTCCATCGTCTACAACTCCAACATCGACATGCACCTGGCCGAGCGCATCATCAAGCGTGCCGTGAAGGTGGACAACCATCCGCTCACCATTGACGACATACTCGAAAAGGTTTGTCAGCACTTTGGCGTCACCCAGCAAAACGTGTTCAGCAAGAGCCGCAAGCGTGAGTTTGTGCAGGTGCGCCAAATCAGCATGTACCTGGCACAGAAGTATACCAAGATGCCAGCCTCGCGCATCGGACAGCTCATTGGCGGCCGCGACCACAGCACCGTGCTGCACAGCTGTTCGGCCGTGGAAGAACGGCTCAAGGTGGACAAGGCTTTCTTAGAAGAGCTCAACAGCATTGAGCGCTCGTTCAAGCTGAAGAAATGATTCTCCCACATTATTAATATATAAGAGAACGGATTGAACGGATTATACGGATAAAAAGAGACCTATAGGTCATTTTGCAGGCTGAGACACGCCCACAACGCCCATAAACACTGGCGTTGTGGGCATTTCAACTTTTTGAGGCCCAAAATCCACCTGCAAATCTTCTCTATAGGTCATTTTGCAGGCTAAGACTTGCCCA
>JAFZSR010000075.1 GCA_017619275.1 Prevotella sp.
CATTGACAATTCTATTCTTTGCCTGCGGCGCTACACGCGCTCGGCTCTGCCGCTTGCTACCGAAGGGACGCAAGAATAACCACAAATGAACACAAATTATCCATAAATATTTTATCCTAATTATTTACGAGACATTCATGGCCAATTACGGATATTCAAGTAGCGTCGCAGACACATAAATATCCATTGACAATTCTATTCTATGCCTGCGGCGCTACACAAATAACCACAAATGAACACGAATTTTTCATCAATATTTTATCCTAATTATTTACGAGACATTCATGACCAATTACGGATATTCATGTAGCGTCGTAGACACATAAATATCCATTGGCAATTTAATTCTATGCCTGCGGCGCTACGCGAATAACCACAAATGAACACAAATTATCCATCAATATTTATGAGACATTCATGGCCAATTACGGATATTCATGTAGCGTCGCAGACACATAAAATTCAGGATTAATGGCTTTATATTTCGGTTTTCGCTAGATTCTTCGTACCTTTGCAGCAAAATTGGATTTTAGCCACATGGATACAATCAACGATTTCTTCTCGCTGCTCAGCTCACTGCTGTGGGGCTGGCCCATGATCGTGCTGCTGCTGGGCACCCACGTGTTTCTCACCCTGCGCCTGGGAATCCCCCAGCGCAAGCTGCTGACGGGTATCCGCCTGTCGGTGCAGAAAGACAAGGACGCGCCGGGCGACGTGAGTCAGTTTGGGGCATTGGCCACCGCGCTGGCCGCCACCATCGGAACGGGAAACATCGTGGGCGTGGCAACGGCAGTGGCGCTGGGAGGCCCCGGCGCTGTGCTATGGTGCTGGCTGACGGGCATCTTTGGCATGGCCACGAAGTATGCCGAGGGGCTGTTGGCAGTGAAGTATCGTGTGCGGGGTGAAGATGGTCGCACCTACGGTGGACCGATGTATGCGCTGGAGCGTGGCTTAGGCATGAAGTGGCTGGCGCTGCTCTTCGCCGTGTTCACCGCGCTGGCATCGTTTGGCATCGGCTGCACGGTACAAGCCAACTCTATCGCCTTGCTGGCCAACGAGACCTTCGGTGTGCCCACCTGGGTGGTGGGGCTGTTCGTCTGCGTGCTCACGGCCTTGGTCATCATGGGCGGCGTGCGGGCCATTGCCCGCGTATGCACGGTGTTGGTGCCCTTCATGGCAGCACTCTACGTGCTGGGCTGTGTGGTCATCCTCGTACTGAATGGGGAATATGTGTGGCCGGCGCTACAGCTCATCGTCACCTCGGCGTTTAACCCGTCGGCGGCAGGTGGCGGCTTTGTAGGGGCTACGGTGATGATGGCGGCACGCTACGGCATCGCCCGCGGACTGTTCTCGAACGAGAGCGGCATGGGCAGCGCACCCATCGTGGCAGCTGCAGCGAAGACGCGCAACCCTGTGCGACAGGCGTTGGTGAGCAGCACGGGCACGTTCTGGGACACCGTGGTGATCTGTGCCCTCACCGGAATGGTGCTGGTGAGCAGCATCCTGGCCTATCCCGACATCAGCTATGCCGACGGCGCCACGCTGACGAAGATGGCCTTCTCGAAGATACCCTACGTGGGAGCACCGCTGTTGGCCTTCGGCATCCTGACCTTCGCCTTCAGCACCATCCTGGGGTGGAGCTACTATGGCGAGAGTGCCGTGAACTACATCGAGCACCAGCGCCACAACCGCTTCTACCGCATCCTCTACATCGTGGCCCTATTCTTCGGTAGCATCATCAGCCTCGACATCATCTGGAACATCGCCGACTGCATGAACGCCCTCATGGCCATACCCAACCTGGTGGCACTGCTGCTACTGAGCGGCGTGGCTGCCCGCGAAACAAAGAAGTATTTATGGGGCGGACGACTGGACGAGGACATGCCCGAGGAATAAGACAACGGATTAAAACGGATTATACGGATTAAACGGTCATTAAGACCAATTTAGGATAAACGACGCGCAGCCACTCCCCTCCTGAACCCTGCCCTTACGGGAAGGGGTTTGGGGTGGGGTCTCTAAAATCCTGCAAATGAAGAATATACAAACCCCACCCCTGCCCCTCCCCTTGAAGGGAGGGGAGTGGCTGCGCGTAGTTTATCCCAGACCTATATAAAGCATTTCCTTTACACCAGTAGAATAAAAACGATTACATTTAGAGGAAATGGGGTTTAATGACCGTATAGGTAAAAAGAGAGGGGGGCGCAGCGCGTCCCCCTCGTCTCATTACATTGATTCCTTCCTTAAAAACAGGAATGGTTAGAAGCCGATTCTACCCTTCCACTTCATGTACCAGTTTTGCTGGTTGGTGAGGTCGACCTTGATCTCGCTGCGGGTGGCAGCTTCGTTGCCGGCTCCACCGCGCTTGTAGATCTGGTTGGCCAGGAACTGCCCTGGGTTGGGCTGGCGCAAAGCGAAGCGCATGATGTCGTAGAAGCGTGTGCCCTCGAAGGCGAACTCAAGTCCGTTCTCGTTGAGGAGCAGACTGTCGACATACTCCTGCTGCACAGCTACGGGAACAGCCACGTTGACGCTGTCCTGCATGACAGAGTCGGGGAACTGGTAGTACTCGTTCATGGGTGTCCAACCCGAGCCACGGGTGTGGATGCCAATCATGTTCTGCAGATCGGTAGGACGGGTGATGGCTCCATTGACATCGAGCACAGCATAGCGCACATCGGTGAAATTGAAGCGGCTGAGGAAGATGGAGTCCGACTCGGTGTTGTAGTAGGGCATGACCTCGCTGGCGATGACCCTGTTGCTGAGTCCCTTCTGCAGGATGAGGAAGGCCATGCGAGGATAGCCGGCACCATTGAGGGCCTCGGCCAAGTGGAGATAGACGGTCATGTTGCGCCAGAGGTAGACGTGCTGCGAGTTTTCGCGATACTTCTCGATGCTCTGTGTGCGCACGCGCTCCTCGGTGTACTGGTCGTAGTTCCATCCTTCGCTCCACACCGACGGCAGACGCAGGTCGCCCGAGCGGTGCTCGTCGAGTCCGGCAGGAGCGTAGGTGACGCTGGTGCCATCGACGGAAAGGATGGCATTGGCCTGCGACTCTGACAGCTCGAACATGCCATTCGACGGCGTGATGCTCACGCGGTAGTTGTTTTCGCGGCGCGAGG
Source organism: Prevotella sp. (assembly GCA_017619275.1). Taxonomy (GTDB): domain Bacteria; phylum Bacteroidota; class Bacteroidia; order Bacteroidales; family Bacteroidaceae; genus Prevotella. The sequence continues at coordinate 3,123 of JAFZSR010000075.1, forward strand.
TGAAGAGGTCGCGCAGCTCGCTATAGCTACCGGCGGCGGCAGTACTTCCGTAGGCAATCATGGTGATGAGCTCGTTGTTCTCTGTGATAGGATAGAGTCCCGAGAGACGACCACGGAAGAGGTTCTCGCCCGGATCCCAGCTGAGCCTGTCGGTGCTGGTGGGATAGGTGCTGTTGTCGCCGTTGCGCTCGCTGATGAACTGGAAGTACTGCAGTGCAGCCTGGCGATAGTCCTCCTTGTTGCCGGTGGCGCTGGCACGCCAGAGGTAGAGCTCGGCCCTGACAAGGCTCAAGGGGAAGAAGAGCTGCTTGGTGTCGCTGACGCCACTGATGTTGGTGATTCCATCGAGCGGGAACTTGTTGTTCAAGTCGGCGCGCAGGTTGGCAAGGTCGTTGATGAAATAGGTGCACACCTGCTGCAGGTCGGCAATCTGCGAATTCTCGGCCTCCTCGGCAGCCTCGCGGCTGAGCAGCGGCTCGGTGACGAAAGGCACCTGTCCATAGTTGAGCACCAGCTGCAGATAGGTCCATGCGCGGATGGCCTTCACGGCAGCAAACTCCTCCATGAGCACATACTCGTTGCGGTTGCGCAGCGACGTGTCGGCATGGGCAATGAAGTAGTTGCAGTTGTTGATGACGGCATAATAGTCGCTGGGGCGGTTGTACTTGTTGTCGTCGCTAATGCTGAAGGTAGCCAGCTCGCGCAGGTCGTTGTTGGCTTCACCGGTGAGGCTCACCAGGTCGCCGCGCACCTCGCCGAGCAGCACGGTGCGGTCGCCCAGCTCTTGTAGCTTGGCCAGGATGCCAGCCACGGAGTAGACGGTGTCGACGTTGTTGTTGAGGTGCTCCACGTCGTCGTAGAGCACATCGCTCGACTCCTGGTTGAAGAAATCCTCGCACGAGGTGAGGGTAGCGGAAATGCCGCAACACACGAGACAGCCACAGAAGAATTTATATGCTTTGGTAATCATAATTATTCTTTATTATTTGTTCTTTAATCATTAGCACTGCGTTACAGGTTGATCTTCACACCAGCCACCACACTACGGCTCTGGCCCAGACGGCCCAGGTCGATGCCCTGGCCAATGACACTGCTGGTCATAGAGAACTCAGGATCGCTGCCGAGATACTTGGTGAACGTGAGCAAGTTGTTGCCCTGCACCCAGAACTGGAAGCCCTGGATATACTCGGACTTGATGGGGAGGTCGTAGCTGAGGGTGACCGACTTGAGGCGCAGGTAGGAACCGTCCTCAATCCAGCGGTCGCTGAAGCGGCCATTGCCCAGAGGATCCTGGAAGGTGATGCGAGGAATGTCGGTGACCTGGTCCTCAACCTGCCAGCGGCGCAGCAGAGCGGTGCTCTGGTTCATGAAGCGGCTGCCGCCTTCGAGCTGTGAGCGCAGGTAGTTGTAAACATCGTTGCCCAGCGAGTAGTTGAAGCGCACATCGAGCTTCAGGCGCTTCCAAGCCAGCGTGGTGAAGATGTTTCCGTAGATGTCGGGGTTGGGGTCGCCGATGACCATCTGGTCGGCATCGGTGATTTGTCCGTCGCCATTGAGGTCGGCAAAGTGCATGTCGCCAGCCTCGAAGTAGTTCTTGTCGACACCATTGTCGGAGAGGAAGTAGAGGCCCTTCTCGCCGGGAGCACCAGCAGCCTGGGCTTCCTCGGCATTCTTGAACACGCCGAGTGCCTTGTAGCCATAGAAGGCATTTGCCACCTGGCCCACCTCCGAGCGGATGGTAGCTCCGTAGATTTCGTTATCGACATAAGCCTTGCCATCGGGCAGCTCGGTGAGCTTGTTCTTATAGTGGCCGGCGCTGGCGCCAATCTGCCACTGCCAGTCCTTCAAAGCGAGGAGCTTGGCCGTGAAGCTCACATCGAAGCCTTCGTTCTGCAGCTTACCGCCGTTGCTCCAGTTCTCATAGAGTCCGCTGAGGAATCCGAGCGACTGCTTGGTGAGCAGGTTGCTGGTGGTGGAACGGAAGTAGTTGACGCTGAATCCCAGGCGGTCCTTGATGACGCTGGACTCCAAGCCGACGTTGAAGCGGCGTGTGGTCTCCCACTGGATCTTGGTGTTGCCAATGCCCTCGAAGGCCAGACCCGAGATACTCTTCAAGTACTGCATGGCGCGGAAGTAGGAACGCGATGCGTAGTAGTTGATGTCGTCGTTACCGCTGACATCGAATCCGGCCGACAGGCGCAAGTAGTTGATGCCATTGACGCGGGCCATCCAAGGCTCGTTGGTGATAACCCATGAAGCCTGCACGCCGGGGAAGATGCCCCAAGCGGCCTTGAACAGGTTGATGTCGCCACCATCCTGACCGAAGCGTGAAGAACCATCGACGGTGAGGTTGGCCTGCAGATAATAGCGGCTGAGGTAGTTGTACTCACCCTGCAGATACCACGACAGCGAGTTCCAGTTCTCGTTGATACCATCGAGCTTCATGTCGTTGCCAGTGTGGAAAGGCTGCTTATCGCTACTGGTGTCGTAGCTGAGTGCCGAGCTGGAGGTGAAGCTCTCCCAGTTGATGCGGGCGCCGCCGAAGACGTGGAATAGATGGCCGTCGAAGCGCTTGTTCCAGTCGAGGCGTGTGTCGCTCATCACGGAGTTTTGCTTCGAAGCCAGGGTGCGCTTCTCGTTGTTGTGCGAGCGTCCCAGGCTGGCCACATAGTAGCTGGGCGTACCGTTCAAGGGGATGTAGAACATCTCGTTGGTGTTCACCAGATTGTAGCTGAAGTGCTCGCTGATGGAGAGTCGGCGATTGATTTGGTACTTCGGCGTGATGGTGAGGTTGAGCATGGAGTTCTCAAAACGGTTCTTGTTCTCGCCCTCGGAGTATTCCAGGATGGCAGCGGGGTTGCCCAGTCGCCAGTTGTAGCTGTTGTAGCGAGTCATCACCTCGTCGAGGTAGCTCTCGTTGGTGATATCGAACTTGGTTTCGGAGAAGCGTCCGGAGCCGGTCTCGTCGTGACCATAGCTGTAGGGGCTCATGAAAGGAGCCTTGACGTAGGCCAGGAACGAGGGGTTGCCAGGCGTGCCCTCTTCGTAGCCCGAGGGAGCACCGTCGCCGCGCAGGTCGCGGGTGACATTGCTGAACGAGGCATCGAAGCGCACATCGAGCTTCTGCGAGAGCGAGATGTCGGTATTGAAACGCACGTTCAGGCGGCCCATGCCGTTCTTCTTCATCGTGCTCTGCGCATTGCTGTAGCCCACCGAGAGGTTGTAGTTGGCCACGTCGTCACCACCCTCGATGTTGATGCCATAGTTCTGGGTGATAGCAGTGTGGTAGACATAGTCTTTCCAGTCGGTGTTCTGATGATACTGGTCGTAATAATAATAGGTGGGATCCTCGTTGAGGAACTTGAACTTGCGGATGGTGGTGTTGGTGGAGTTGAGCATCTCGGAGACATAGCTGCGATACTGCCCGGCATCCATCACCGACACAAACTTGGGTTCGAAGACGGCCGAAGCAGCGACGTTGGCCGTGATGCGCGTGGCCATCGACTTGTTGCGGCGCGTCTGAACGAGCACCACACCATTGGCACCCTTGGCACCATAGAGGGCAGTACCGTTGCGCAGCACTGTGACCTTCTCGATGTCGGCAGGGTTGATATTGGTGAGGATGTCGTTGAAGAATCCGTCGTGCAACAGCTCGCGGCCATACTGCTGGTCGACGATGACACCATCGACCACCACAAGCGGCTGGGCGTTGACGTTGAGCGAGTTCAGACCCTGCACAAACATCACGTTGCCCACACCGGGAGTGCCGTTGCGGCTGATGGTGTGAACGTAGGCACCCAGCTGGTTCTCAATCTCGTCCTTGATGTTGACGGCATTGGTGTACTTGAAGTTGGTAGCCTCCTGGTCGTTGCGCACGTTGGTTGTCGTGGTGTACTGTGCATCGAAGGTAGTGGGATAGAGCAGCACGTCCTTCTGGCGCTGGTCGGCGATGAGACCGATGCGAGTGGGGTTATGGTCGGGCGTGGTGACTATCAGAGCCGACGTAAAGAGGGGCACCTTGATGGAGAAGGTTCCGTCGTCCTCAGTAAGCACACTGTAGCCATCCACTTCGGCGGCACGCACCATGGCACCTGCCACGGGCTGCAACGTGGTGGCATCGAAGACACGGCTGGTAACGGTGCGCGTCTCGTAATGCTTTTGAACAAAGACCTTCCTGACAACAGGCGTTTCCTCCTCATCGTCGAAGTCGTCGAATTGTGCAAAAGACGACATGGGGAAAGCCACCATCAGCGATGCGAGAATGCAAAAATTCAAATATTTAAATTTTAAAAAACTGTTCCGATTCATAGGGCATGATTTTTTTACATTGTTCATATTTTAATTTTTACATCTCCTTAACGTTGCATATACCACCATCTGGTGACGCGGTCGGTGTACTGTCCGTGAGGATAAAGCATCACGCCAGGCGTGCCACGATGGGTGGGCTTGATTTCAGGCAGATCGGGCAGGGCGTCGACCAGCTCCAGCGTGCCGTGAGGCACAAGCAGGAAGCAGTTGGCATACACCGTACGGGTGAACATCTTGTTACGCTGCTCGGGACTGGTGACGCGGGTCTCCATGCGCAGGAGGATCTGCTTGTCCTCGTCGTCCAAGCCGTATGTGCAAACGGGGAACTTGTAGTCCTCGGCCAGCAACATATAGTACACACTGTCGGGAACAGTGGTGAAGACGTCCTTACCATCGGGACCCTTGAGCACCTCGTCCTTCTGTCCGGGAATCTGCAGGGTGAAACGCAACTTGGTGGGAACACGCACATCGGCAATAGCGTTGCTATCGGCGGCCAACACAGGAGCCACCACCATGTAGATGTCGTAGCCAACATTGGAGAGCACGTCGCGCAGATAGTACAACACCTGATGGTTGACGGTGCTGAAGTTGGGGCTATATTCTACAAATACATTGTTCCACAGCTTGTTGTAGAAGCGGCTGTTGTCGCTGTTCACATGATGGGGAATCTCGGAAACGGTGGGAACTTGGTCGCCATGGCTGTCGGCCATCTTGGAGAGTTCCTTGACGTTGCGAGCGTTGTTCACATCCACACGGATGAACTGGTTGAAGGTCATGCGCTTGTCGATGTTCCAACGAGTGGCCTTGCGCACCTCGCCATTGCTGCACTGCACAATATCGGTCTGTGCCAGCACGCCAGTAGGCTGCTCCAACGGCTTGCGATACTGGAAGTACTCAAAGGGCAGTCCGCCCCACTGTGACCTACGGCTGTTGTAGTCGCGAGAGCTACTCTCAGAGGTGCAGGAGTCTTGCAGCGTCTCGTCGCTGTTGAACGTGCGGCTGAAGGTGGTGCCTCGCATGATGGCCAAGCGCGAGTTGGTGTAGACAAACGAGTCGCGCTTGTCGATGCCTTCAGGATAGTTGAAGTAAGGCTCGTACTCCTCGATGAGTTCCTTCCACACCTCGTTTGTGGGAGCCACCATGATGTAGGAGCTGTCTTCGGAGTTGAGACGGCCCAGATAGGTGAACAGCTCGTTGCGCGTCATGAAGACGGAGTCGAGATACTGTGTCTTACCGTCGACGATGCTGCCCGGCACACTGAGCTCGTCCTGGAACTCACGATAGTAGAAATGACTATCATAGAGGAATCTGTAGACGCTGTCGAGGTCGGGGTCCTTGCGAAGGTACTCGAACACGCTGGGCAGGTAGCTCACCTGGTCGGAAACCTTGAACAGGACACCGTTGGTGTAGAGCTGGTTCTTGGTGATGAAGCGGTTGCCGTCGATGCTCTCGTAGTTGAGCAGGGCGTACTTACCGTTCATGAGCACGATGGAGTCGCTACCCATTCGTGATACGCTATGGTTGTAGAGTGACACGTGGTTATAGATGAACTCCTTCAGCGCGGTGTTGTCTTCCTCCACCACTTTCTCGGCCACCTGCTGCTTGTACTCGTCAATCAGGCGCTGCACCTGCTCTTTGGGCAGCTTGTCGTTGGTGGGTGCAAAAACGGTGAACACCTGACTGCTGTTGAGTGTCTTGTCGAATTCGCAGCCTTTAATAACCTCAGCAAAGTTTTTCAGGTCAGGGTCGTTATTAATGGCCTCCCAGAGTGTGCCCTCGTGCAGCGTGGCTTCGCCTTCGCCACCGCCCAGGCTCTCGTAGTGGTCATCCCAGGTGTCGGTGCAAGAGACCCCCACCCATCCTCCCCCTGCGAGGGGGAGGAGTATATAGACGAGGAAGTTGAAGAACTTCTTAGTCTTTATATTTAGGTATTGTTTCATAAACTATATCAGATTAAAATTGTTGTTTTTATTTGTCTGACTTCTCCCCTCCCTCGTGGGAGGGGTTGGGGGTTGGTTGGCTTAGAGGTCGTCCTCCATGGCGCCCTCTTGATCGACACCATAAACGCTCTTCGGCACCATCTCGAAGTAGTCGAGCATAAATTCGTTATCGTTACCTTGCTTACCATCGCTGGCCACGCGGAAGCGGATGTAGTGATCCTGTGTGGCATCGATTCGGGTCTGGCAAAGAATCTTACGGTATGTACCATTGTCGCCCAGGAAGTAGCCCTTACCACCACCGGAACCGAAGTGATAGGTGCTGCGTCCGGCACGATAGGCACCGAGGTTCTTCAGCAACTTCTGCTCCTCGGCCTTCTCCTCGTCGGTCTTCTTCAGGTAGTCGTCATAGCTGCACATCTCGTCGCCCAGATAGATGGTGGAGTTCAGCTCCTTGGTCATATCGAGGGGGATACCCTGCGGCTTGCCGTCGTAATACACCTGCATGACGCCACGGGTGGGGATGGCGCAGAATCCCAGGCGCAACTGCCACTCACCAGTATAAGGCACGGGCGGGATGCGGAAGGTCATGTCGTAGTCGCCAAAGAGGTTCCACTCGTCGCCCTGCCACGACCAGAAGTTGCAGTGGGGACGGCGCATCACCAAGTGACAGTTGGGATTGAAGGTGACACCATCGAGATAGCCTAATGGGAAGTAGAAGTTACGTCCGTTGACAGGTGTGTTGGAGTCATCGGGATGGTCCTGTGCGTCGTCGACAAGGTAGTTACCCTTCAGACGCATGTCGTTGGTCATCACCTCGGGCCAAACAGTGGAGAAGTCCATGCGGATACGCATGTTCTGCACAACATTCTGCACGTCATAGCTGAACACCACCAGGTCGTCGACATAGAAGTAGTGTCCGTTAAGGGCATCGTGGGTCTTATCGACAGTGTTGTCGACCAGGGCGCCACGATAGTTATACTCGGGTGCTGCATAGCGACGGTTGACGAAGTGACGCTGTATGCAGTCGGCATCAATGCCGCGGCAGTCGTTGCCTTGCTCGTCCTTGTTCATCGTGAGCTGCTCAATCTTCAACATGGTGTGAGGCAGCAAAGTCTGATACCATTCGCAGGGATTCACCTTCTTGGAATCGAAGCCGAATGCCTCCTTCGTCACCTTGGGGATGAGGGCCGTGAGGTCGGCAGTGCCGGGCACGTAGCGAGTCATGAAGTGATATTGGATGAAGCGCCTCAGCGGGTTGATGCTGTCGGTCAGATGGTCAAAACCCCAACCGGGCTTCTTGCTGTCATCTTCCACAATATCATCATTCCTGTGGACTCCATATTCGTCGGTTCCGTCGCCATAAACGCCATTATAGAACTTAACGGCCAAGTCGTAAAGCGCTTTCAAATTGCCCTGGGATGTGTCGATATTAAACTCCTGGAACTTTGCCAAGAAGACCGAGTCGGTCTCGATAAAGCCGGTGAAACCATATTTCTTGGTGTCGGGCACCCAGGCCACTTCCTTCCACACGTGCGACTTGTAGTAGTACTTGGGATAGGCTTTGTTGTCGTAGTCGGGATCGATGAACGGCAGGATCTGCTCCCTCACGCCGGTCTTCACCAGAGCCTCGTAGAAGATGCTGATGGAGGGGTCGTTGCGCAGAATGTCGGCCACGAAGCTGTTCGATTTCTCAATCACCTTGTCGATGGGCTGCACGATACCGTTCTCCACCGAGTCGTTCTGGTGCACTTCCTGTCCATCGTCGAGCAACTTGCTGAAGATGATGCGTGCATTGCCTTCGAGCATGACGACGGCATTGCTGTCGGCGTCGACGCTCTGCTCAGTGGCGAGGTAGCGGCCCAGCATGTTGGCCGTGGAGAGCACGTCCTGGGTCATGTCGAAGGTGGAGTACATATTGGCCACGAGGTGGGTGCGTGCGATGGTGTCGCAGTCTTCGAACGAGAGGTCCTCAACCGACTTCAACCCACGCTCTTTGAGGAATTCCTGCATGGCATCGTTGGAAGGCAAGAAGCATGTGTAGCTGCCGTAGGTCGACAGCAAATCCAACATCTTGGCTTGTCTCACGACGTAATAGAAATCACTGTATTGTGGACGATTGGCCAGATAATCGCTGAGCATCTCACCCGTGAAGGTATAGAAGTGATCAGTATCCGGCTCGTCGGAGCAGGAGGTGACAAGAAGCCCCCCGCCAACTACCCCGAAGGGGAGAGCCAACAGCATCAAAGCTTTGGCTGCAAGTGCTTTTATGTTATTCATAACTGTCATGTTCTTTAATTGTTAATGAATGTAGGCTTGCTCTGCCCTCCTGTTGCGAGGGCAGGACGGGGAGCCTTTATTTTGTCTTCTCGTAGCTGGTGCTCTCACCCGAACCGAAGGCTGGGTTGGGAACCAGATTCTTGTTCACTTTCATCTCCTCGAAGTTGTAGGGCCAGAAAATGGCATCCATCTTCTTGAAGAAGTTACCGGCAAAGTCCTTGTTCACATCGTCGCGTCCTTGCACGGCCGACATGATGGAATTGGTGTTGCCCTCACGCATGGCATAGCGCACCAGATCGTACCAGCGCTTGCCCTCGTACATCAGCTCGCGACGGCGCTCACGCATCACCAAGTCATCCATTTGGTTTTTCGTGGTATAATCTGCGCGGTGCAGCGTGTCATCGTTCTGCAGCACAGCCTTGCAGAGTGAGCGCTTGTTGATGGCGTTCACCAGATTGAAGGCCTTGTCGAGGAGCGGCTCGTTGTAGGCAATCACGGCACTGTCGCTACCTTCGCGCATCTGCTGGCACAGGGCCTCGGCTTCGAGCAGCATGATGTCGGGCAAACGGTAGATAATCCACTGGCTGCAATTCTTTCCCTCAGTATAGTAGGAGGTACCATCTTGCTGTGGCTGCGTATCGGTTTGCCTGATGTTGCTGCCATTAATGGTGATGCGCTGCAGGGCCAGCTTGTAGATGACGCCGTCGACGAAACCATAGTTGTAGTAGATGCGGGCATCGAGGTTCTTGTTCTTCTCCTCATAGATGTTCTTCACATCCTCCTTCATGTTCTCAGAGGGAGCCAACAGTCCTTTGGGTGTGCGGCTGTCGCCGAAATAGCTGCTGACGGCCGAGTTCACGGGCTGGTTGGGATTGCTGGTGAGTGAATAGGCATTGGTGTTGTTGCCATAGAACAGCTCGAAAATGGTTTCGCGGCTCATGCCATCGACAAAAATCTTCTCGTAGGCGTCGCCGAAGCTGGTTCCCGTGAGGTTGTCGTTCTGCAGGGGATAGCCGTTGGTACGTGCCTTGAGCGTGGCCAGGTTGGTGCCCAGCTGATTGCGGTTTCCGGGCTTCTGCACCAGCTCCTCAAAGTAGTCGGTCTTCGACTTGATGACTTCCTCGGCATACTTGATGCAGTTGTTGTAGTCCTTCTTCCAAAGATACATCTCGCAGAGCATGGCTCGAATGGCATCCTTGGTGATGCGTCCAGTCTGCAGGCGCGGGTCGGTCTCGGGATAGCGGCTCACGGCATCATTCTTCACTTTCTCCAGGTCGAGGATAAGACTGTCGAGCACATCCTCGAAGGGCGTGGCGGGCAGGTCCATCTTCTGGTCGTCGTCGGTGAAGGCCACGGATGAATAAGGCACATCGCGGAACGTGCGGATGAGGTAGAAATAGCACAGGTCGCGCAGTGCCGACACCTCAGCAATGGTGGCGCGCAAATCGCCTTGGGTATAGCTGGGGTCTACGGCAGCGACGCCGGGTGCATACTTGATGACGGTGTTGCAACGATTGATGACATCGTAGAACTTGTCCCAAGTGGTAAAGTCGTTCTTTGCGGTGATATTCTCGCGCAGCACGTTGTAGAGGTTAGCGTCGGTGTTGGCATTGGGTCCCGAGACCACGTTGTCGCTTCGCACCTCGCCCCACACCATCATTCGCTTGCGCACATCGGCATTCTGAAGCATGTTGTAGCAACCGTTGACGATGTTCTCGACGTCGGTCTTCTCGTTCCAGAAGTCCTCCAGGATCACTTGGTCCTGAGGTTTGATTTCAAGGAAGTCGCCACAAGAGCTCAGCATCGTGAGGGCAGCCACCATGCCGCAGCACAGCGACCCAGCCCCATATATTTTATTGATAGTCGTCATATTCTTCATTTTTCTTTTGTTGTCGAAAAAACTGCATTAGAACTGGACAGTGATACCCAGTGTGTAGGAACGTGAACGCGGTGTCTGGGCGCTGTCGATGGCGGGATCCTCACCTCCGAAGGCGATATCCGGGTCGACGCCCGAGTACTTCGTCAACACAAACGGGTTGTTGATACTCAAGTGGAACGACACGCCGCCAATTCCAAGTGCCTTCAGCTGGCTCTTACGCAATGAGTAGGACAGCTGTGTGTAGCTCATACGGAGGTAAGAGCCGTCCTCAACGAAGCGGTCGCTGATAAGGGTGTTGTAGTTCGACGAGTTGCCAAACATGGCACGCGGAATCGAGGTGACATCACCCTCCTTACGCCAGCGGTAGTTCACGGCCTGGCTCTGGTTGTCGTTGCTCACCATGGCCTCGGCGTTCAGACGGGCCTTGTTGATGATCTTGTTGCCCACACGATAGGTGAACTGTGTGTTCAAGCCCCAAGCACCGTAGTGGAACGAGAAGCCGAAACCACCAGTGAGCTTAGGCAGCGACGAACCCAGGTAGGTAATATCGAGTGCGTTGATCTGTCCATCGTGGTTGATATCCTCGTAGATGGCATCACCACCGTTGAAGCCTGGGAAGCTCTGGTTGTGACCCGTACCATCGATGCGATAGTCGTAGCGCATGCGGAGCGGCACGTTGTTGGCATCGAGGATGATCTGTCCCTGCTCGTTGGTGGCCACAGGAGCGGTCTTGCCTTCGGCTACGAACTGGTTCCACCAAGCGTAGATGTCTTCCTTGTCCATGCCCGATACGGCATTCTTGACCGTATTATAATTATATTGGTATACACCGTGGTACTTGAAACCGTAGATGGCGCCGAAGGGGTTGTGCAGCTGCACGCGCTTCAGGTGCTCGCCGTTTTCATAACCATAGACGGAGTTCTTCTGGTCGAGGATGTACTCGTCGAGTTCCAGAATCTCGTTACGGTTGTTACCGAAGTTGGCGTTGACGTCCATCCAGAACTTGCCGGCCTTGATCACCTGGTTGGAGTTGATATGGAACTCCCAACCGGTGTTGCGCATCTTACCATTGTTATGATAAGGCACGGTGGCGAAACCAGAGTTCGACGGGATGCGGAAGTTACCCATCAGCATGTCGGAGCGGGTGGTGGAGTATCCCTCGACCGACATGTGGAGTCGGTTGTCGAAAAATCCCATATCCACACCATAGTTCCAGCTGGTGATAACCTCCCACTTCATGTCGGTGAGTCGGATGTTGTCGGGCTTGAACGAGCCGTTGCCCAGATAAGTGGAGCTGACGCTGGAGTACTTCGAGGTGTAGAGGTAGTTCTGTCCGGGCTGTGTACCGTTGCGACCCCAACCGAGACGCATAGCAAACTCGGAGAGTGTGGGCTTCAGCTTCTGCATGAAAGGCTCGTCACTGGTAATCCACTTCAGTGAGCCTGAAGGGAAGTAACCCCAGCGGCGACCTGGTCCGAAACGGGTGGTACCGTCGATACGCACGGTGAAGTCGGCGATGTAGCGTCCCTTGTAGGCGTAGTGGGTAGAGAAGGTATAGTACATCGAGCGCCACTGGCTGAATCCCGAGTTCATGTTGTCGAGGATGCCGCCGGCGGCAGGGTCGGTGATATGCTGGCTGGTGGATGGCAGTCCGTGGCCACGTCCCGACTGCGAGTTCGAAGTACCGCTGGTGAGTTCGAAACGTCCCATCATCATCATCTGATGATCCTTGTTGTGGAAGGCAGGCGTCAAGGTGAGCGTCTGCTTGGTGTTGAACGAAACGCTCTTCGACGAGCTGTTCTCGGCACGGTTGATTTGGTCGCCCGTCATCACGCCGTTCTGCAGTTCCTGCGGCAGGAACGAGTTGTTATACTGGTTGCCGATGTTCATCAGCACCGAGCCGCGCCACTTCAGCTGCCAGTGGTCCTCGTCGAGTCCCAGCAGGTTGTAGTCGATGATGAGCTCGGGGTTCATGTCATAGCTGCGGCGCTGGCTCTTTGCCAGATAGGCCACGGCCACGGGGTTGCGCATGGAGCGCTGGTCGCTCAGGTAGTCGGTTTCGCCGGCACGAGCCTGAGGCATGGTGTAGAAGCGGTCGGTGTCGTTGCCGTTCTCGTCCTGCTCGTAGATGGCCATGTTAGGCATGCGGCGCTGTGCGTTGCCGAGCAGTCCCTCGTAGTTCATGTCGTTCTTGGTGTAGGTGAGCGAGAAGTTGGTGCTCACGCGGATGCGCTCAGAGATGTTGTAGTCGAGTGCCACACGGGTGGAGAAGCGGTCGAGCTTCTGCTTGATGATGGTACCCGTCTCATGGTCGTAACCACCGGCGATACGGAACGAAGCCTTTTCACCACCACCCGAGATGGTGACGTAGTGGTTCTGACGCAAACCCCACTGGGTGACGGCGTCGCGCCAGTCGGTGTTGTTGTTGAACTGCTCGTACTCCGAGAAGGTGGGCTCGTAGTTGATTTCGTGGATATTGGCCGACTTGTTGTCGTCCTGCTGCGGGTTGAAGTAGGCCTCCTTCAGCATCATGGTGTAGTCGTCACCATTGAGCAGGTCCATGCCCTTGGGCTGATAGGTACCGGTGAGACGCAGCTGGTAGGACACACGGGGCTTGCCTCGCATACCACGCTTGGTGGTGAGCTCGATCACACCGTTACCACCCTGCGAACCGTAGACGGCGCAGGCGGCGGCATCCTTCAGCACGGTGATGCTGGCGATGTCCTCCGGGTTGATGTTCAGCAGCTCGGCAAATTTCTCGTTGTTGGCGCCTGCCATATCAAAGTTGTCGAGGTTCACCTCGCGGATGTTGCCGTCGACGACGATGAGCGGGTTGGCATCGGTGAGCGACGAGAGCGAGCCACCACCACGCAAACGCATGGTAGAGCCGGCGCCCAGGTCACCAGAGTTTCCGATGATGTCGAGACCAGCGATACGACCCTGCAGGGCCTCGTCGATGGTGGTCAGTCCCAGTCCCTCGAACTCCTTCATGGAGAGGGTCTGCGATGAGTAAGAAATTTCTCGCTCAGGGATGGGCAGACCGTTACCTTGTGCACGTTTCTTCGACACGATGGTCACATCCTTCAGGGTGGTGGCACTCTTCATGTGGATGTTGAACGTGGTTTTGTTGATGGGCAGCACCTGTGCGGCCATACCCACGTAGGTGAAGCGGATCTTGTCCTTTGGGTTCTTCACCTTCATGGTGAAGTTACCGTTGAGGTCGGTGACGGCCGAGTTGATGATACGCCCGTTGGCGTCGATCTCAACCACGGTGGCACCCATCAGTCCGCCCAGCTCGTCGCTCACTGTTCCGTGAACCGACGTTATCTCCTGTGCCTGCATGGCCGTGGCAAATGTCAGGGCCAATGTCAATATGATGGCTTTAAGTATTTTCATACGATGTGTCCTCCTCTCTTATTGGTTAAGTGCTTCTTCCACTGCCTCGTACCATGACTTCATAGATTCCTTCTTCGTTGTCAGGAGCGGGCTGTCGATAAGATGCATCACAATATTACTCGACTGATAGATTCGGCCGTCGGAGCGGAACCAGTATTCGCGGCAGACTTTGTTGTAGAGTCCGCTCTCGGTCATGACGTGATGCTCACTCTTGCTGGCATCTGTAAGGGTCATGTTCTGGGTGTCGTATTTCACTACGATGGGGAAGAATCGTCCGGTGTCGAGGTTGCGCTTCATGCTCTCGTAGGCCATTCCTGCTTCAGGGAAATTCTGCTCCTTGGCCATGCCAATGGCAACAGAGTGGTCTTGGATATGATAGCGCACGAAGTCGTTGACGAGGGTCTTGAGGACGTCGGCCACCTTGTTGCGGATGGTGGCTTGCTCAGTCTCAGTGGATCTCTCGGGATACCATCCTCGTGCCCAGCAGATGCTGTCGAGCACCGTATCATCGGTGTTGTCGCCCAAGGGACGGTCGTCGAGCACATCCCACGAAGGCAGCAAGTCGTTCTTCTGCAGTTCCTCTATCGATTCGTTGGTAGGAACATAGATGGTGTAGTTATAGTTTTCGAGGATGCGCATGTTCTTGTTGCCACGGCTTTTCATACCCGGGTCGTAGACGCGGCTGAGTTTCTCGGCAAGCATGTCGCTGTATTCATTCTCGAGCAGCTTCAGGAAAGCAGAGAATTCGGGTGTCTCCTGCAGGGTGAGGTACACCGACTTCTCGGCACCCATGGGAACGCCGGTCTCCAGCTGATAAGCCTTACCGTTGGTCTTGACGTAAGTCTGGGTTGAAACCACTGCAGCATTGTTGTGCTCCAACTGCCATCCGCCCTGGAATGCCAAGTTTTGGGTGACGGGGTCACGGAAGACGCGCGTCATGGCTCCACCCTTGGTGAGGAAGTAGTTGTAGCCTTCATCAACATATGTTTCGATGGTCTTGGTGGTGTCGGGGATGACGATAATGAGCTGGTCGAGCATGTTCTCCAGCACGTCGAGCACCACATTGTTGGTGACAGTCCTCGTAGGAGTTGAGGTCTCCTCCAGATTACCGTTCTCGTCGACCAGCACCTCGTAACGTGTGCCCTGCACACGCTGAGCCATCGTCTTGGTCTTGTCGTAGTAGAAGGCCAGCTTGTCCGACATCTCCATGGTGAGGCTGTCGGCACCCGACTGGTCCTTAAACGTATAAGACTTTCCGTAGGAAGATGGGTCGATGTAGTTCAACATGGCGTCGTTGGTGGGCAACAGCAGTGCATAGCGCGAGTCCATGGAGAGCAGGTAGGGCAGGAAGTTGAAGCTGATGGCCTTACCCGTCTCACCGCCCGACATAGCCCAGTAGATGACGTTCATCGTAGTGGCATGTGCCAGGGCAGGATAGGACACCGAGCGGAACTCTGCCGGCATGAACACCGTGTTGGTGAGGTACACCACGCCGTTGCATCCCATGAAGCACGAGTCAACATCGGCCTTGGTGATACCGAGCTGGTCCTTGGCATCGTTGAGCACCAGGTTGAACTTGGAAGGCACCGACTGCGAGAAGTTCGACAGCAGGTTCACGTTGATGAGCTTCGACAGGGTGACATCGGGAATGGAGTCCCACTCCTTGTACTCATCGCGAAGCTCGCGGCCCTCATTGTTCCACCAATAAGTCAGTGCGTCGTTGCTGGGCACAATCATCACACCAGCATCGAAGTGCACGTCGGCGGTGCTACCTTCATCAAGATATTGGTTCCACCCTGGATCGTATTTCAGCACAGCATCCACCGTGTTGCCCATATCGTCTTGCTCCAGCAGTCGTCCTGTAGCGTTGTGGCTGCTGAAATAGCGGAGCACGAAGACGGAGTCGTCGCGGTTGTAGATACGGTTATAGTCTCTTGAGAACGACTCGTTGTAATACGGAGCGGAGTAGCGGTCGAGCAGGTGTGCCCACATCGACATGTTGGCATGCTGATGGGTGATCTCGGCCATGTTGGGCGACGACTCGATGACGCCGCTCACCTTGTGGATATATCCGTTCTTGCAGGTGATGTCGCGCTCCACCACTTTCTTGCCGTTCACCCAAGCCTCGGCGGTGCTGGTGGCCTGGTGGTTGGTGAGGATGGAGAGGTCTTCGTCGGTAATCTTGTTATACTGCATGTAGGCAGGCAGGAAGTGGATCATGGGTGCCGAGGTGGCATCGCGCAAGATGGGGATGGCCTTATCCCTGCCGCGTTCACGACTCCATGCCGTTGTGAGCGGCATAGCCTCCACGGGCATGATGTAGACAGAGTCAAAGACGGTGGTTGCCGTCTCGCGGCGCATGGTGCGTCCAGCTTCGGGTGTGGCTCCATCGCCCTCAGCCTTTGCATTCGACATTAACTCGATAAGGTAAGCATTGTTCACCATCGAGTTGTTCAGCAGCAGTCGTTTCTGTGCGGCAGACATCTGCTCATAGCTGCGGACTCCCCACACGTTGTTACGATACCACTCCTGGAAGGCATTGTCGTCGGCGACGAACAGCGTCTTCGAGCCTGTGTGCCCCAGCACCTCGTGCTGGTCCAGGTCGTCAATGAGGCGCAACATGGTGGTGTAGTTCCCCTCGTCTTGCAGACGCTCGTAGATGGAGTTGCCCAGCCATGAGGGCTGGCCGGTGAGCATGTCGTCTTTACACGACTGGAGCATGCCCGAAACCATCACAAGGGCGCAAGAGGTGAGTACCACCTGTTGACCTCGCTTGAAGATAGTTTTTCGATTCATAAATAGTTGTTTAGTTGTTATTATAATATTGTAGTTTTCACTTTTGGCAATTGAACGTGCAAAGTTAATGATAATTCTTTATATGGTTGCCCGCCGGTGCCGACTTTTTGTTTCCCATTTGTAGCAAACAGTTTATCGCAAGTCTCCCTTTGGGTCGGTATATTCTCGTTAGGTGGCCTCTGCCAGCGGCAGTGGCTGATTGTTTTGGCTGCTTATCAGCAGCATTTCATTGTTCAAGGTTTACTCATTATTATATATTTGCGCGCATGTGCGTGTGTGCGTGCGTGCGAGAGAGGGAAAAAAAGGGAGTCGGTGACGGCCTCCGCTTTGTGTGTGGAGGCTGTCGCCGATCCCTTTTCAGATTCAATCAGCTGTTTTCAGTTGATTCATGCTTTCAGTGGCATTACTTCGTAATCTTCTTCATCATCACGGTGCCATTCTCCAAGGTCATCTTCTGGATCAAGATGCCCTTCTCCAGACCAGTGGCCTTGCGTCCGTCGAGTGTGAAGTACTCCACGGTGAAGCGCAGAGTTCCTGCGGCCTCATTGATGCTGGAGGGATCGCCTGTAGGCTCGAGCGAGCTGTTGGCTCCATGATAGAACAGGCGGAAGTTGTCCATGACAATCCAGTCGGCGCTGGCAGTCTCATCCTTGCGGATACCGATGCGGAGCTTATTGTCAACAACCTTACACACAACCTCGTTCACGTATGTGTACTCGTCGAACATCTCGGCAGCAGCAATCAGCGAGCTGGGAGCTTCGTAGCCTTCGGGCAGACCGTCGGCCTGTGTGATGAGTTCCTTTCCGAAGGTCTGGCCACCCGACTCAGCATAGAGATAGGTGGGAGAAGCAGTGCGCTCCCAAGCGTTCACCTTCAAGGTATAGGTTCCGTCGGGCAGACCCACGATGTCCTGATAGATGTGGAAAACACTCTCCCACGACTCCAGTGCAAGTGCGCTCAGCTGGTCGCTGTTACCAAACTTCTGACCGGTGGCCACCCAGCCGTCGATGCTGTTGGTGCCGTCCTTTTCGAAGCTCGGGGTCTGGATAATAGCGGTCACCTCGACAGGATTCTCGTCGGTAGCCTCCATCACGTTGGCAGGCAGGAGGAGCTTCGTCCTTGCAGCTTCAATCTTCTCGAAGAGTGCCTCGGCCTCTGCGTCGGTGAAGCTGTGTGAGTCAATACCGTCAAGAATGGTGATGATGAGCGTCTTGGCCTCTTGGATGGCGGCCTCGTTGTCGGAATCATAGATGCTCTCCTGCAGTCCCTCGACAGCTTTCTCCAGACGTGTGAAGAGAGCCACAGAAGTGTTGATAGCTTCGCTCAGGTCATAGATGTCGGAGAGTGCTTCGAACATCTTCACGCCGTCTTCAGCAGCGATGGCTTCCTCGGCAGCAGCCTTCACGGCAACGGCACGCTCATAAACGTCCTTGCCCATAGGCAGATTCAGGTCGATCTTGGCCAGTTCCTCTTCGAGGACGGGCTTCACCAGTTCAGCTGTTGGCTCACGGTAGGTGAGTTTGAAGTTATCCCAGATGCACCACCAATCCTGGTCGGCGTCCATCTTCACGCCAATGCGGAAGGTGTCACCCTCCTTGGCAATGAGTCCATAGGCCTGCTTCTTGTACATGCCCCACTTGAAGCAGAGGCTGGCAGCACCCATAGAGTTGGGATAGTTTTCAACGGCACCAGTCCAGGAATGGCCTTCCACCACGGGCAGCGAGCCATCTTCGAGGAAGTGCGAAGGATCGATAGCCTCGTCATAGACGCTGGGGAACGAAGTCTGAGCAGCGTTCATGTAGAGATAGACGGGTGAGGGGAAGTCGGGATCGATGGGATCGCCCTGGGTGTAGCCGCCAACCTCGCAGCGCACATAGCCCTGCACCTGCAGCTCGTACATTCCCACGGGCAGGTTTTTCACCTCCTGCCAAACGTCCCACTTGTGGCAGTGCCACGACTCGAAGCAGAAGTTCTTTTCACCCAAAGCGTTGATCATGATGTTCTGGTTGCTCTCTCCAAGAGGTCCGCGCACTACGTTACCACCACTGATGCGATCGATGGTCCAACCCTCGGCTGCGCCAGAGTTGATATCCTTATCGTCGTCGAAGCCTGGGTTGGCGATGTACTTGGTATAGTCCTTGCCATCCCATACATCGAGCTTCGACTTCTCAATGATGGCGTTGATCCATTCGTTCAGCTGTGCGATGGCAGCTTCCAGCTCCTCGTTGGTCAGCTCCAGTGCGTCGAGGATGTCGGACGACTCCATGTCGATATAGTCCATCATGTCGTACAAATCTTCGATGCCATCATATTCAGGATCCACAGCCATTTGGGTACCCTTCACGAGTAGTGCCTGATAGTCTTTCCAGAGTTCGATGTTCTTCATCAGGTCGTTGTAGCTCTGGTCGATGGCGCTCATGATGGCGTTCACCTCTGCCAGGTTGTTGGCGGTCTTTTCGCCAGCGATGGCCTCGCGATAAGCAGTGAGATAGGCCTCGGTGTAGAGTGTGCCCTCCTCGGGTGTGTAGTCGCTGAAGTTCTTCAGGGCCTCTGCCAGATAGAGGTTGCAAGCGTCGGCACCCTCTCCGTAGAAGGTCAGCGAGAAGTCGTCGAACATTGACCAGTCGGCATCAATCAACGAAGACTTCTTCACACCAATAGTCAACTCACCAGCCTCGTCAACAGCCACATACAGCTTGTTGGCATAGAGATGGAGATTGTGGAAGAAGTGATCGGCAGCTGCCATGGTGTTGGGCACATAAACGGTGACGGACTCGCCATTCTCATCTTGGTAGGTCACGGACACGTCGCCCACGCCCTGAGCTTCAGCTTGTCCACCAATCATCACGTTAACGATGGGAACCTGATTCTCAACAGCATTCTCACCAGCCTTGGCATAGAACTTGGCAAAGCGAGAAGCATCATTCTGGGCCAGCCAGTTTGTAATTGCAAGACCAGTGCCACCATCGTAGTTACCTGAACGGTAATAACCATTCACGCCAACAGCATAGATACCAGGAGTAAGACCTGTAATCGTCTGATAGGTGTCGTAAGTCTTGCTGTAGTGCTCTGCACCGTCAGAAACCGTGCCGCCACGACCGAAGGCTGTACCACTCCAACCAGTGGTGCAATCGGCGTTGTCAAAATGAGGATTGACAATCTTAGCAGTCAGGTCGATAGGATTCTCCACAGAGGCCTGGTTTGAAGCCCACTCCACATATGCGTTCTCAAGGTCGGTCAGAGCCTGCTCCACCTCGGCCAGCGTGGCCTGCGGATTGGTGAGCACAGCCTTGGCATCAGCAGTGGCAGTGAAGCCCTTTGACTCGTAATCCTCGATAGCATCCTTCAGCTTCTGCTTGGCGGTGATCAGCGGAGTCAGGTCGTTGGCGGCCTGGGTCAGCTGTTCAGCGGTGCTTGCGGTGTTGTTGTACACAGCCAGAGCTGCTGTCACGTCGATATACAAAGCCTCGGCTTTTTCAATGGTCTCTTTCAGAACGCATGCAGCGATGTAGGCCTTGGCACCGTTTTCGTAAGCAGCAAAAGCAGCCTCATCGGCTACAAAAGCCTCGTAGGAGTCAACGGTCACAGCCTTCCAGTCCACGCCGGCGCCCTCAGCAGAAGGAGACACATGCCTCAACACGCTGGTGTAGGCATCCAGGTTGCCAGCGCCAGTGCCGGAAATCTCGGTGATGTTGAAAGAACCTGTGAATCCCAGATATGTGCCTGCATAATCAGGTTTGTCGGCGATAAAGGCCACATTCTGGAAACGGACGCAGTCGCCCACAATCTCGTAAGCCCACGAGTAGTTGCCCTGTGTGCCATGATCAACCCATGAGGAGTTGCCGTCGTCGGTAAAGACGTTGCCATTACCGGTCGAACGCTCAGGGTTGAGGTTCTCATCCCACAGCTCGTACGAGCCATCGGGTGCATCTTCCTCAGTAGCTGGCTCGAGCCAGACCTGAATACCAAAGGTTCTGACACTGGCCTGTGTCCCCCAGTTGTTACCAGCCGAGAAGAACATCTTGGCAGCGGTGTTGTAGAGGTAGTAGTGTTCGCCGTCGTCTGTAAACGTCGTGAACTCCAGTCCCTGCGGCTCTGGCATTGTCCATACGCCATCGGGTACCTCTGCCCTCGCACCATTAGCCGCAAAGGCGAACAGTGCGCTCAAAACGAGTAGTTTTTTAAATTTCATAAGCGTTAAAATAAGTAAAGTTAGTAAATAAAAGGTTGGAATTTCTTCATGTATATGCGCGCTTACACGCGTATAACGGGTGCAAAGGTACATAAATTATTTAATATCTCATAGCATTTCGCAAACTTTTTTTGGTTTTTAATAGTTAAAATCGCCATCTTTGAAGTAAATGTGAAGAGAGAAAAGAGAAGAGTGAGGTATTTTTTGGGTCCCGTTGGTTCTTTCAGTCGTATCGCCGTAAAAATCTGTCCCTAAGCGTGGCTGTTATTTCGCCCTTTGCGGTAGTTACAAGTTGTAATCCAAAATTCATACAAAAACATTGCGCAGCCACTCCCCTCCCCTCAAGGGGAGGGGCTAGGGGTGGGGTCTCTAAATCCCTGCGAATGAATAATATACAGACCCCACCCCTGCCCCTCCCCTTGAAGGGAGGGGAGTGGCTGCGCATAAAAAAGCACTGAGGACAGCAGCTTGATGGCGAGCCGAAAAAATCTCGTACGAGATTTTTTCAAAAGTCGTTACCAAAATAAAAAAAATCGTTACCAAAATTTTGGAGGTCGGCATCGGTATGAAAATGCGGCAGATGAAGAACCGCTGACCGGCCGAATTGAAGAACCGCAGACCCGCCAAATTGAAGAACCGGCGAACCGCCTAATTGAAGAACAGCCGAACCACCAAATTGAAGAACCGGCGACCTGCCAAATCATTGTCTCTTTGGGCGGGCGGCAATCGGCCTGTTACCCTCAATCTTTGCTGGTATGACATCGTAGTCGATGGGCTTGCCCGCTTTGATGTTGAGCCTAACCATGATGCACTCGCGAGTGAGCGGGGGATGCTGGTCGAAGACGAAATTGCCGAGACTGTAGCACACGAGCGTATGGCCTATCGTGTCGATGGGTTGTGTGACGTGCGGATGATGCCCAATGATGGCATCCACGCCCGCATCGGCCAGTTGGCGGGCAAGCATACGTTGCGAGAGGGATGGCATGCTGTTGAACTCTACGCCCCAATGCAGGACTGCCACGATGGCCGTTTCGGGATGCTGCGCCCGATAGGCAGTGATGGTCTGCACCAACTGTTGTGCCGAGGGCTGGCAGATGCCTGGCTTTCCTTCGATGTAGTGCCAGTTCTCGAGCGTCATCATCACTGCATTGAACAAGGCTGCGCGCGCCTTCCCCTTCTCTATGATGACGGGCGTAGACTGTTCTTCGTAGTTGGTTCCATATCCCAACGGCACGATGCCCCCCTCGTTCAGGTGTGTGTAGGTGGCCAGCAGCCCGCGCCGACCTTGGTCGTTGGTGTGGTTGTTGGCCAGGGCGGCATGGGTGATGCCTACTTGTCGCAGGTCTTCGGCCCACGCGGCATTGGCACGGAAGATGTAGCGTTTGTTCACCGGCGAAAGGGTGTCGGTAAGTGGACATTCCAGATTGACTACCACCGCATCTGCCTGCCGGAAGGCCGTCTGCACACTATCGAACAGATAGTCCACGCCCCTGTGCTCGGCAATGGGGCGCACACCCCTGTCGAGCAGCACATCGCCAGTGAATAGAATAGAAAGCTGTTCCTCTTCTCCGGTGGTGGGAGAAGAGGAACACGCATACGCCATGAGCAGACTAACAGCCAGTGCTATAGAATATTTCTTCATTCACAGTGGGCTTCTTGTCGATGATGAGAGGCAGCATCCACTTGGGTCGTCCCGGTGCATCATTATTCTTGAGCCGCTCTTGCCACTCTTCGTCGGTGAGCCGCTTGCCTAGCTCATTCACAAACTCATAGTAGCTGTAGATGGCCCCACGCGTGAGGTAGGTCTTGCCGTCAATTTCAACGATGACATAGATGGCGTCGGCATTGCCCGTGGCTTCATAAAGGATGCCACATTTGTCGCAGCCAAGCACGTTGCGCGTGAACACGTCGGCCACCTGTGCAATAGAGCGGTCGGCACCTTCTACCATCCCCCACGACGAAAGGCTCATGTCGGGGTCGATGACGCCCAGCGTGAACCATTCGAGCGAGCTGCCGAGGTACTCAATCTGCCTATACTCCGGCTCGTCGAGCGCTTTGCCTTCGAGTTCTTTCTTGCTGATTGTGATGCAGAAGTCGATATGCTCCTGCAACCGTTCCGTCTTCTCCTGCAGGTCGGCATTCATCAGGTTGTTCTTGTCGAGCAGCGTATGGGTCATGGTGAGCATCTCGCGCATCTTGTTCCAGAACTTCAGGTTTGGCTCCACGTAGCCCACGAGGACGGGTTCGGGGAAGTCGGAACCGCCACCGCACTCAGCGCAGATGGGTTGTTCGGCATAGAGTATGGCATCGTGTTTCAGCTCGGCCCACGAAGCCAATCCCGTGTTGAGGTTCTTGCGTGCCCATGCGTTGGTGTTCATATAGCCGGGATAGTTCTTGTCGCTGTTCTGCAGGGCGACCAGACACTCGAACCACTTGTTATACATCGACTTGTCCCAGTCGGCATACTGTGTGAACTTGTCCTTCATCTTCTTCGACTCCTTCTCGTAGCCGCTCCACAGCGAAGGATAGTCGAGCACATCCTTGATGATGTTGTCGGCCTCTTCCACGCCGAAAGCCGAGAACACATCAAGTCCCGACGGGAAGGGCTTGTCGCTGTTTGCATTCTCGTCGAACATATAGGTCAGCACCTCGCCGTCGGGCGTGTAGCGCTGGGGCATGAAGTTGATTTTGTCCTCGCAGCCATTCTCTCTGATTTTAGACTTCACGCGGTTGCGCTCCTTGAACAAGTTCACCAGGAACGTATTGAGCGCCTTCAGCTTGGCGGCATCCACGAGGTCGTCGACCGATGTGTAGTTCTGCTTGGCAAAGTACTCTGCCATGTCGAACACCGACACGTTGTCCACCTCACCCATGAGGAAGTTCAGCGTTTCATACACCTCCTGTCCGGGCAGCTTGCCACCGCTCTTCAGCGAGTTCAGCAGGTAGGCCATCATCGATGCGTACTTCACCGATGCTTCGTTCTCGCGACAGAACGTGCAGGTCTGCAGCCACATCATCGCGCGGAAGTACATCTTCTGAGCCTCCGTGCGGGTGTAGTGACCGCGTGGAGTGAAGAGGTCGTAAGCGAAATCCTGGTTTCTGTAGGCCATCATCGGCGAGAGCCTCGTCTGCAGGGCTTCGATGTTAGCCAACTCACCTTCCACCTTCGACAGGTATCTTTCTGGCACGGCAAGGGTTTGGTTACCCGTGAGCAGACGGTCGCCGATGGCAAAGAAGGCCGCATTGTATTCTGCCATGTCCTTGATTTCGGGGTTGGTGGTCTGGCTGGCCACCTTCATCGCCCGCTCGTTCATCTTCACGCACACCTGGTGCAGGCGGCCGACAAACTCTCGGCGCTCCACCATCTTCAGCACATAGCTGAAATACATGTGGAAGGCCTGCAGATACACATCCGTAGTGATGTAACTGGGGATGCGGTTGTAGTCGTTCTGCTCGTAGATGTTGAACAGCTGCACATTGTCGGTGGGTGTGATGACGAAATTGTTCTGGTTCAGTTTGGCATAGAACTCTTGGTCGAAGTCGTCGAGTACGAACATATTCACCGTCATGGCAGGATTGAGCAATTTCTGTCCGCCGCGCTCCAGCTGGCGACTCTTCTCCATCTCTGCCATGCGGGCGTCGATCTTGTCAATGAATGCCTTTTCTTCGTCGGTCAGCTTAATCGTGCTGATGTCGGTGTTCTCTTCCCAATCGTGAGCCTCCAAATAGTCGTAGCAACGCGAGTAATACCAATCACACTTGCTGCAGAAGAAAGCGTTGACCTCTCCCTCCATAAACCACACGCCCTTGGTGGCATAGACGTAGTCTTTCAGCAATCGGAGTTCCTGGTAGGTCATGTCCTTGATGTCCACGGTCAGGTCCACCTTGTCGGGCAACGAGTCCTTCGTCATCAAGAACGACTGGGGGTTGAACTCCTGGATTTCAGCCACTTCCTCATTGGCGAGGGGGTCTGCGCCTGGCTTGTTGCCTGTGTTCTTACATGCAGCCAACACGAGCAACATCGATAAAAAGAATAAACCCTTTTTCATATCACAAAAGTTTTATAGGTTGTTTTGATACTGTAATCCAAATCCCTGCTGACGATAAATCACCTCTACGGTTGTCCCATCTGTGTCGCGTTCCCAGGTGTGTATGACCGCCGGCACAGAATCGCGCTCCACCTTGAAGTCGATGAGCGGCAGTCCTACACGCGAGCCCAGCCACAGGGGGCGTATCTTCCGGCCTTTAAAGAGTTTGAAGATGAACAGCCGATGGTCCACTTCCTTCCGATAGCGAGTAGCCCTGGTCACGCCCACCACTATCTCCGGGATGTTGTCGCCGGTCAGATCGCCGCAGTCGAACCTGTAAACGGGGTCGCTCAGCTTCCACACGTCAAGCAAATCATTGCCCCTGTAGTGCCGTATCTCCCATGTCGAATCCACGGCGGCCAGCTGGATGCTGCCCGACAGTCGCTTCGACTGATAGGCGAACGACGAGGGCGAGGTCTGGACGATGGCACATCCCTCTCGCCTCTCCGTGTCGCATCCAACCCACGTCAGACTCAACACAACGGCTATAACTATCCACTTCAATGGGGCAAAGATACAACTTTTTCGGCAAATAGAGCGCGATAAATAGATTTTTTTGAGTCCGAAATTACTTCGTCTGGGCAAAAAAGGAACAAGTTCCTTTGTTTTGCGCCCAACTTTTCGTAACTTTGCACCCAAATTGCGAAACGACATGAAGATATTAGTGACTGGAGCCAGTGGTTTCATTGGCTCGTTCATTGTGGAAGAAGCGCTCAGGCAGGGCATGGAGACGTGGGCGGTAGTGCGCAGCAGCAGCTCACGCCAGTTCCTAACCGACGAGCGCATACACTTCATCGAGCTGAACCTGAGTAGCCAGAAAGACCTGGAGATGCAGCTACTGGGCCACAAGTTCGACTATGTGGTGCATGCCGCCGGCGTAACGAAGTGCTTGCACAAGGAGGATTTCTACCGCATCAACACCGAGGGCACCAAGAACCTGGTGCGGGCGCTGATGGCGCTGAAGATGCCCATCGAGCGCTTTGTCTACATCAGCTCGCTCAGCATCTATGGCGCCATACGCGAAAAACAGCCCTACACCGAGATTCGCGAGGACGACACCCCAAAGCCCAACACACACTATGGGCGCAGCAAGCTCGAAGCCGAGCGCTGGCTCGACGGGCTGGCCTTTGCCGACGAGACCCGCACCTACCGCGAGGAGGTGGGCGAGTTCCCATACGTCGTCCTCAGACCTACGGGCGTCTATGGCCCTCGCGAGCGCGACTATTTCCTGATGGCCAAGAGCATCAAGCAGCACAGCGACTTCGCCGTGGGCTACAAGCAGCAGGACATCACCTTCGTCTACGTGCTCGACGTGGTGCAGGCCGTGTTCCTGGCCTGCGAATGGGGACAGACGGGACGCAAATATTTCCTCAGCGACGGCGAGGTGTATCAGAGCACGACGTTCAGCGACCTCATCCGCGAGGAGCTGGGCCATCCCTGGTGGATTCGCATCAAGGCGCCCATCTGGGTGCTGCGCGTGGTGACATTCTTTGGCGACAAGATAGGACACCTCACGGGCAAGATTTCGGCACTGAACAACGACAAATATCACATCCTGAAGCAGCGCAACTGGCGCTGCGACATCGAGCCGGCGCGCCAGGAGCTGGGCTATCAGCCCCTCTACACGCTGGAGCAGGGTGTAAAGATGAGTATTAGATGGTACAAGGAAAACGGATGGCTGTAACGGCGTAAGCCCCCTAAGTTAGGGGGATGGGGGTCTGAACAAGGCTCCTCTTTACAAAACAACAATGGAGAAAAATAAAACAACTAATATAAATCGTTCAGACCCCCAACCCCCTAACTTAGGGGGCTTAAGGCTGTTTGAGTGGGTGGTGCTGGGCTATTGCGCATTCACGCTGTTGCTTATGGCCCTGCTATGGGGGCAACTGGTGCAGCCCATGCCCATGCTCACGGGGCGTTTGGGCATCGTGGCGATGACCATCGCTTTGTGGCAGCTACACCGCCGGTGGCCCTCGCGATGGACGATGATGCTGCGCGTGGCGGCACAGCTGATGGTGCTGGGATGGTGGTATCCCGACACCTACGAGTTTAACCGCCTCTTCCCTAACCTCGACCACCTCTTCGCTTCGGCCGAGGAGGCGCTCTTCGGCTGCCAACCCGCACTGGTGTTTTCCCAGACATGCACGTCGCCCCTCATCAGCGAACCGCTCAGCCTGGGCTACGTGAGCTACTTCCCCATGATAGCCACCGTGGCACTCTATTACTTCATCCGCCACTACGACCGTTTCACCCATTGCGCCTTCGTCATCCTGGGGTCATTCTTCCTGTTCTACGTCATCTTCATCTTCCTGCCCGTGGCCGGACCGCAGTTCTACTACGCCGCCGTGGGTACCGAGCAGATAGCGCAAGGAGTGTTCCCCAACATTGGACACCATTTCCTGATGCATCAGGAAGTGCTGCCCATCCCTGGTGCCGACGGCGTGTTCCACAACCTGGTGCAGATAGCCCACGATGCGGGCGAGCGCCCCACGGCCGCCTTCCCCTCGAGCCACATCGGCGCCAGCGTGGTGCTGCTCTGGCTGGTAAGGGAGGTGCGCGCCTACTGGCTGCTGGCCATCCTGGGCGTGCTTACCACGCTGATGTTCTTCGCCACGTTCTACATCCAAGCCCATTACGCCATCGATGCCATCGCAGGAATCTTCGTAGGCACCGCCTTCTATTTCCTGCTGAGTAATGTGCATAAATTGAAGCATAAAGTTCAAAGAAGACAAACCACAGATTCCACAGATTACTCAGATTTTTAGAATCAAAATAATCGGTGAAATCTGCGCAATCTGTGGTTAAAGTTTAAAGATAAAAGTTGAAGCCATACGACTATCTGATTGTGGGTGCCGGCCTCTTCGGCTGCACTTTCGCTTGGCGGGCACGTCAGGCGGGGCGGCGTTGTCTGGTCATCGACCGCCGTAATCACTTGGGCGGCAATATCCATTGCGAGCAAATCGACGGCATCAACGTGCACCAGTATGGCGCGCACATCTTCCACACCAACAGCCGCGAGGTGTGGCAGTTTGTGAACAACTTTGTGGAGTTCAATCGCTACACCAATTCGCCGCTGGCCAACTACGAGGGGCGGCTCTACAACCTGCCCTTCAACATGAACACCTTCTGCCAGATGTGGGGGGCCGTGACGCCGCAGCAGGCACGCGCCATCATCGACGAGCAGCGTCGCGAGGTGACCCTCAGGCTGCAGCGCGAGGGAGCCACCGAGCCTCGCAACCTGGAGGAGCAAGCCCTGATGCTGGTGGGACGCGACATCTACGAGCGACTCGTGCGCGGCTACACCGAGAAGCAGTGGGGACGCCCCTGCACACAGCTGCCGCCCTTCATCATCAAGCGTCTGCCGCTGCGCTTCGTCTTCGACAACAACTATTTCAACGACCGTTTCCAAGGCATTCCCATCGGAGGCTACAACCGCCTGGTGGAGGGACTGCTGCAGGGCGTAGAGACACGCACCCAAGCCGACTTCATGGCCGACCGCAACTACTGGGAACAGCAGGCCGAGAGGGTGGTCTTCACCGGGCAAATCGACGAATACTTCGGTTATGCGCTGGGCCGCCTTGACTGGCGCTCGCTGCGCTTTGAGCACCAACAACTTGACGAGGCCAACCACCAAGGCAACGCCGTGGTGAACTACACCAGCGCCAGCGTGCCCTTCACGCGCATCATCGAGCATAAGCACTTCGAGCTGTTCGGCAACGAGGTCTATCGGCTGCCCACCACCATCGTCAGCCGCGAGTATCCCACGGAGTGGGAGCCGGGGCGCGAGCCCTTCTACCCCGTCAACGACGAGCACAACAACCGCCTGGCAGCGCAATACCGCGAGATGGCCGCCGCGAAAGCCCCCAACGTCATCTTTGGAGGCCGCCTGGCCGAGTACCGCTACTACGACATGGCTCCCATCGTGGAGAACGTGCTGAAAATGACTATCGAATAATGAAGAAGTTCACCTATTACCTGCTCTACGGTTTTGTCTACGCCTTGTCGCTGCTGCCGTTCTGCGTGCTCTTCCTGCTGAGCGACGTGGTGTTCCTGCTCGTCTTCTACGTCGCCCGTTACCGACGGAAGATTGTGTGGAAGAACCTCACCACCTCGTTCCCCCAGAAGAGCGAGCAAGAGCTGCGCCAAGTGGAACGGCGCTTCTACCGCTGGTTCTGCGACTCCATCTTCGAGACTTTTAAGCTGCTCAGCATGAGCGACAAGAAGCTACTGCGCCATCTGGAATTCCGCAACGCGGAGCAGATGGAGCAGGTGTTCGACGAAGGCCGCGACATTGCCGCCATGATGGGCCACTACTGCAACTGGGAGTGGCTGTCGGCCGTAGGGCTGGCTTTCAAGCGCCATCCCGATGCCGTGATGGGACTCATCTACCACGCCCTGCGCAACGACCAGGCCGACTGGCTGTCGTTGGCCATCCGCTCGGCACATGGCGGCACTTGCGTGAACAAACGCTACATGCTGCGGCAGCTGATGCAATACAAGAGCGAAGGGCGCCGCTCGCTCTTCGGCTACATCAGCGACCAGACGCCCAAGTGGGAGAACATCCACCTGTGGCTCGACTTCCTGGGCCACGACACGCCCGTCTTCACCGGCGGCGAGCGCATCATGCACAAGATGGACGACGGCGTGTTCTACCTGGAGATGAGCCGCCCGCGCCGCGGCTATTACGTGTGCACCTTCAGACTGCTCAGCTGGCATGCCGCGCAGGAGGAAGAGAACGCCATCACGCGCCGTTTCTTCCAGATGCTGGAAGCCGACATCAACCGCGAGCCCGCCTATTATCTGTGGACCCACAACCGATGGAAGCGCACCCACGAGGAATACGACAAACGCAAGCAATCCCAACAGTCCTAAGCCATGTCACGACTCTGCTACATCACCCGCAACTACCATCACCTGAACGGTGCCGGCAACAAAGCCAAGACCGACAATGAAGACACCCTGCAGCAGCTCGGGGCTGTCAATCTGGGGCTGCGTCGCACGATGTATCCCAACAAGGTGGTCACCTTCTTTCTCGACCTGGCCGGAGTGGTGCATTATGTCTTTGCCGTCCGTTGTGGCGACACCATCTTGCTGCAGTATCCTGTGAAGAAATACTTTGCCTTCCTCTGCCGCGTAGCCGCGTGGAGGGGGGCCAAAACCATTGCGCTCATTCACGACCTGGGTTCCTTCCGCCGCAAGAAGTTGACCGTTGAGAAGGAAATTAGCCGCCTGATGCATGCCGACTACGTCATTGCCTCGAACGAAACCATGAAGCAGTGGCTCCTCGATGCCGGCTACAAGCACCCCCTGGGAGCACTGGGACTCTTCGACTACCGTTCAGAGGCCAAGCATCAGCCCCTTTCCGACAGTCCCCTGCCCGCTGGCGACGCCAGTTCGCCCTTCCGGCTGGTCTATGCCGGCGCCTTGGCCATGCGCAAGAATGCGTTCCTGCTGAAGCTTGCACAGAAATCGCTGCCTTTCGAGTTGCACATTTATGGCAACCGCAGCGGACTGCCCGACATGGCCGACAACCCCCACATCGTCTTCCATCCGTTCACCCCTGCCGACACGTTCATCGCCGAGGCCGAGGGCGACTTTGGCTTTGTGTGGGACGGCGATTCGCTCGATAGTTGTACGGGAAACTTTGGCGAGTATCTGCGCTACAACAGCCCACACAAGGTGTCGTTCTACCTGCGTGCCGGCAAGCCCATCATCATCTGGCGACAGGCTGCCGTGGCATCCATCATCGAGCGCGAGGGCATCGGCCTTTGCATCGACAGCATCGACGAGTTGGAACAGCTGATGCAGCGACTTTCTCCCGATGAAATGGACAAAATGCGACGAAACGTGGAGCGCGTGAGCCAGCGGTTGGCCACGGGAAAATACTTGGAGGAAGCCCTGCAACAAGCGACGTTGAACGATGAACGATGAACGTTGCGCTCGACCTCAGGTCGCTTGCTACCGAAGGGACGCAAGAACGATGAACGAAAGTCTCTCAACTCTAAACAATAAACACTCAACAATATGAAGATTCTACTCTTAGGCAGTGGCGGCCGCGAGCACGCCCTGGCATGGAAAATGGCGCAGAGCGCAAAGTGCGAGAAACTCTACATCGCCCCTGGCAACGCCGGCACGGCCACCGTGGGCACGGCTTCTTGCCAGGCAGAGAACGTGAACATGAAGGCCGACGACTTCGAGGCCATCAAGCAGTTCGTAGCCCAGCAGGGCATCGACATGGTGGTGGTGGGACCCGAAGACCCATTGGTGAAGGGCATCGCCGACAACCTGCGCCGCGACCCCCGCACCAGCCAAGTGCCCGTGGTAGGCCCCTCGGCTGCCGGCGCCCAGCTCGAAGGCTCGAAAGACTTTGCCAAGGCTTTCATGCAGCGCCACGGCATACCCACCGCACGCTATGCCACCTTCACCGCCGACACCCTGCAGCAGGGCTTCGATTTCCTCGACACCCTGCAGCCCCCATATGTGCTGAAGGCCGACGGACTCTGCGCCGGTAAGGGGGTGCTCATCGTGCCCACCCTCGACGAAGCCCGCCACGAGCTGAGCCAGATGCTCCACGGCATGTTTGGCAACGCATCGGCACGCGTGGTTATCGAGGAGTTCCTCACCGGCATCGAGTGCTCCGTCTTCGTGCTCACCGACGGCGAGCACTATCAGATTCTGCCCGAAGCCAAGGACTACAAGCGCATCGGCGAGGGCGACACCGGCCTGAACACCGGCGGCATGGGCAGCGTGTCGCCAGTGCCCTTCGCCACCAAGGAGTGGATGCAGAAGGTGGACGACCGCATCATCCGCCCCACCGTGGAGGGACTGAAGGCCGAGGGCATCGACTACAAGGGATTCATCTTCTTTGGACTGATGAACACCCCGCAGGGCGACCCCTACGTGATTGAATACAACTGCCGCATGGGCGACCCAGAGACCGAGACGGTGATGCTGCGCCTGAAGAGCGACCTCGTGGACCTGCTCGAAGGCGTGGCACAGGGCGACCTGGACCGCCGACAGGTGGAGTTCGACGACCGCTCGGCCGTGTGCGTGATGCTGGTGAGCGGCGGCTATCCCCAGGCCTACCAGAAGGGCTACCCCATCACGGGCACCGACAACGTGCAGGGCAGCATGGTGTTCCACGCCGGAACAGCCCTCAACGCCGAGGGACAGGTGGTCACCGCTGGCGGCCGTGTCATCGCCGTGTCGTCCTACGGCACCGACAAGGCCGAAGCACTGGCCAAGTCGTTCACCGAGGCACAGAAGATACAGTTCACCGACCGCTACTTCCGCCGCGACATCGGCGCCGACCTGTAATAATAACCACAGATTCCGCAGATTATACAGATTAGCAAGAAAGCGAAGAAAATTATCTGTGAAATCTGCGCAATCTGCGGTTAATTAATCTATGAAATCTGCGCAATCTGCGGTTAATTAATCTATGAAATCTGCGCAATCTGCGGTTAATTAAACAATCATGAAGCGGCTACAGAACAGGATTGCAGAAGGAGGAAAGACCCTGCCAACGGCGGCGGCATTTGGCGTGCTGGTGTGGCTTGCCATAGGCTTGGTGCAACGCCAGCTATGGCCACAGCTGGCATGCTTCGTGGCGTCGGTCTATCTGATGGTAGAGCTAACCAACCAGAACGCGCTGCTCCGCACCCGGAGCCGCATGGTGTCCAGCTCGTTCATCCTGCTCTCGTGCCAGAGCTGCTTCCTTTTCCCCCAACTCACGGGAGCCGTGGTGCAGTTGTGCTTCGTGGTGGCTTTCATCCTGCTTTTCCAGACCTACCAGGACCAGCAGTCTACGGGGCGCGTGTTCTATTCCTTCGGCCTCGTAGGCTTGGCCAGCCTGTTCTTCGTGCACACGCTATGGTATGTGCCCGCCCTCTGGGTGCTCATGGGCACACAATTGCAGTCGCTCAGCGTGCGCACATGGCTGGCATCGCTCATCGGCCTGGCCACACCCTATTGGTTGGCCTTGCTGTGGCTGATGGTACCCTGGGGCGTGGAGCCTACGCAGTGGAGCCTCAGTCTGCAGCCACTGGCCGAGCATTTCGGTGAGTTGGTCGATATCCATTATGCGCTACCTCCCTACCTCCTGGAGCGGGGCATCCTGTTGCTCTTCGCCCTGGTGTTGGCCGCAGGCGGCATCATGCATTTCTGGAGCCGCAGCTTCGAAGATAAGATCCGCATACGCCTACTCTACGGATTCTTCATCACGCTCACAGCGCTCACTGCCTTCTTCATCGTGGCCCAGCCGCAGCACTACGATGTGCTGATGCGCGTGCTCGCCGTTTGCGCAAGTCCGCTCATTGCCCACGTCTTCACGTTCACCAGTTCGCGCCTCTCTGGCATTCTCTTCTTCACGGCCATAGCCCTCTCCGTTGCCCTCACGGTGCTCAGCGCACTCACCACCTCTCAAATATAGTCACTCCTAACTCCCAACTCCTAACTCCCAACTCCTAACTCCTAACTCCTAACTCAAAAAATGGACGGTTTCATCGAGCTTTTAGAGAGCTACGGCTACTGGGGCATGCTGATTGCGGCCTTCCTGGCGGGCAGCTTTTTCCCCTTCAGCAGCGAGGCGGTGATGGTGGGCCTGATGGCCGCCCACCTCGACCCTTGGCTGCTGATGATCTATGGCACCGTGGGCAATGTGCTGGGCTCGGTGGTAAACTACTGCATTGGCCGACTGGGGCGCGTGGAGTGGTTTGAGAAATATCTGCATGTCAGTCCGCAGAGCATGGAGCGTGCCAAGCGCTTCATGGGCGGGCGTGGCGCCTGGATGGGGTTCTTCGCCTTCATACCCCTGCTGGGCAGCGCCATCACCATCCTGCTGGGGCTGATGCGTGCCAACCCCGTCGTCACCTTCATCAGCATCACGCTCGGCAAGATCTTCCGATATGTCGTCCTCATCTATGGCTTCCGCCTTTTCACATAAGGCAGACATAAAAGAAGGGTGGCGACGCAAGAATGGCCATAATGTCTCATAAATAATTTTTTTGCGAGGCATTTCTTAATGGTGGTTAAAAATCGACATTGCAGTGCAGGGTATTTCTCAACAAAGGTTAAAACGCGACGTTGCAGTGCAGGGTAATTCTCAACAAAGGTTAAAGAAATGGTGTTTATGGCGTAAGAAATTGAAACACCAAAATATGTTGCACTACTTGCACTGCTTGCACTGGACGCCAGAGACCTGGAGTCTGAATCCTGGATATTTATTCATTTCTCGTGGAGGCCGTTTCTGAAAATTTGGCGCCTACTTTTGAAAATTTCTCACGTGAGAAATTTTCAAAAGTAGGCGCCAAATTTTCGGACGGCGTTCTGGGGCGCACAAATGAATACTTATACATGTCACCATGCATAAACATACAAATCATGGAATAATTCTTGGTGCAAGTAGTGCAAGTAGTGCAGGTTATTTTCCATTTACATTTCAGGTGTCAGGTGCAAGTAGTGCAAGGTGTTTTCTTAATTCAAAAACGGATTAAAACGGATTTAACGGATGATTGCCATGCGCAGCCAATCCGTGAAATCCGTGCAATCCGTTGTTGGGAAAAAGTCATTTGTATAAGTGCCTACGGACTCATAGGACTATTAGGACTGTCCCTTTAGTCCTTCAAGCGTAGACACTCTCGGGTGTATTCCTGTGATATTGGCGCAAGGGCCACTCCTTTTCTCCTCCGCTCCTTAGATCCTTTTTGGCCGTGAATGCCCGTGTTAGTTCGTGGCTATTCATCCACTTCCGCTGAAAACCGTGTAGAACCGTGTAAAAACCGTGGCTTATCATCCACTTCCGTGTAAAACCGTGTAAAAACCGAGGTTCATCATCCACTTCCGTGTAAAACCGTGTAAAAACCGTGGCTTATTTCACCACCTGCTTCCGCCCGTTGCGGATGTACACCCCCGGCCGTGGCTGACCCTGCACGCGGCGACCCTGCAGGTCGAAGAGAGGAGCGGCGACTCTGCCCCCCTGCATGCCCGAAGGATGTGCCCCGATGCCCGACTGCCAAGTGTCGACAACTGGCTGCTGGTTCTCATAGATTAAGTTGCTGAATTCGGCATCGGCATAGCACTTGTCGAGATAGGAGAAGTACGACTGGTAGGCGCTGGCGGGGTTTAGGTAGTCGAGCAGCAGCCCGTTGGAGTTGATGCAGCCCAGGCCCTCGATGAGCACCAGGCCATTGCTCAGCGTCAGACGGCGGCGACCATCGCCGTCCTGCGTGGCCACCATGTCCTTCGCCACCACGGTGATGTCGTCGTGCCCCTCCACATGGGCGTATGCGTCGCCCACCTCCATGGTGTAGTCATAGAGTATCACCTCCTGGCCGTCGTCGGTGAGGCGGTAGGGGAAGTAGCTGGGGTCGCCGAAGGTCCACAAGTAGTGGTCGGGCAGCACGCCTGTGCTGAAGAACGACTGCTGCTGGTAGTGCACGAAATCCTCGCGGTCGACATACACCCGCCTGTCGGCGCGGCGCAGGGCGATGGTGTAGGTGCGCACATCGTCGGTGGAGCGCATACGGCTTCTGTCGGTGGTGGTCCCAATCTCTTCACTCCTCATGCACACATAGCGGTGGCCGTTGCGCTCAATGGTATTGTCATCGTCAGTAATGAACGACCATGTCTGCCGCCCGCCGTTGCAGTAGACCGTATCACCCGCTTGCTGCCAGTTGTCAAGTGAGCAGTACATCCATGCCGTGCCATTGGGTGAGATATGTCCGTCATCCTGGGGGGTGCTTATGGCAGGCCGATGGAAGTCCTTCCGCTCA
This sequence comes from Prevotella sp., assembly GCA_017619275.1. Classification (GTDB taxonomy): domain Bacteria; phylum Bacteroidota; class Bacteroidia; order Bacteroidales; family Bacteroidaceae; genus Prevotella. Next base: position 38,771 of record JAFZSR010000075.1, read on the forward strand.
AAGATGCATGTGTCGCCGTCATAGACCGAAACGATGCCCATCCATCTCAATGAGAAAGGATAGGGGGCCGATTCTATTGGGGGGAAAGGGCCATACGAGGTGCTGCCCATGCCCTCAATCCAATAACATTTACCCTCATCATCAGAATAGCCAAGCCACAGTCGCCTGTACAGTTGGCCGCGTACATTGATGGTGTCGACAGATTGAATTCTCATTTCAGGGCGATTCGGGCAAGCGTCTCCCACCTCAAGCGTGACATCCATTCCCAGCACCCATTCACCATTGCGCCAACTATACACTTTGCCGTCTTCTTCATACAAGTAGCCGAAAGAAGAGCTGTTACTGCTAAAAGACTTGTAGCAAAGCCGATTGTCAATGGTTTCAGTGCCAATGATATAATAGGTCCTGCTGATGGTATCCATTACAGTGGTGAAAGTGTACCATTCCTCTTCATCAGAATTCCATCTCGGATCATCAACATCTACTATATGGCCATCGAGATCAACGGCCACCGATTCTTGGTGTACTTCTATGTAGTTCCAAGAACGCCCGTCCTTCAGTATGGGCTTATAGTCGTCTGCAACAACTGACAACTGGCACAGAAGGCACATGCAGAGAAGAGCACCCACCCAAAGATGGTGGTGAATGAAGGAATAATCTTTTTTGCTCATACTTGTTGTCTTTTAATTGTCCTTTAATAGTAACCACACTCTAAAAATAGATATATGGCTCGGCAAATATACGTATTAATTTTCTTATTTCCAAATATTCTCCTGTTTTTCTTAGTTCCCAACAACGATTTTCATTGTAGCTCCTTCTTCAACCGTAACATTATTCTTTAGAATGACACCATCATTCCCATAAATTTCAACATCGCCCCCTTGAACAACAACTTCCCCTTGGGGTTTTGAACTCGTGACATTACTTCCTGCATAAATAAACCTGGAAACGACTGGGTAATATCCCGTTATCGTTTCTATATTTTTATCCAAGACGCCAGTCTTGGGCTTTACCGTCACCCTCTTCATGTCGACTTGAATTAGACTTCCATGTTGATCTATGTAAACCAAATCACCCATCCTGACGGTTTTCTGGTCTACAGGCTTCGAGGCAGAAAAGACATTCAGACAACACAAAAAACTACTAAGAAACAATATACAAATTCTCATAAACACAAAATTTTAGCAAATCAGTAAACTACAACCATTTCCATCTTGTTGGTGGTGACCTTTGGAAATGTCTCCCAGAAAAACATATCACAAACTACTTCAAGCCACGCTCCCTCAGTACGGTGTGCAAGATTGACTTCGAGATGCGTCTTACCGCCGTATATAAGTGACAAGCGCTTGATGTACCAACCACCAGAAGATACTAATATCTTCCCAACCACCACCGTATGGTTCTTCCAATCAACCGAGGGCAAATCTTCCACATTGCCCCTGTAATGCCGAACCATCTCATCATAGCTGTTCAGGACCAGGATTGAATCCCCCTCTTCTTGTTCGTCGAAGAACTTGCTGCTTAGTGCATCTAACGGTGATACCGTCAAACTCTCTTCTCTGTCGACGACAAATGGTTCTTTTTCCTCGCACTCTGAACAACCAAACAAGCAGAAAGGCATCAACACTGCCAGTGATAAAGCTAAGATATATTCTACACTTTTCTTCATTATGACTTAATGGGTTAAATTTCCTATTGACCAAGACTGATGTACCCGGTAAGGTAATAGCTTTCGTCGCCATAGAGGCGGATTTCATACTCGCCCTGCAGGGTGGGGGGCAGGATGACGTTGTTCGTTGGGGAGCTGACGAAGGTGGAGTAAACCACTGCGCCGCCCAATTGTCCGCCCGTGAGGGCAATGTGGCTCAACGCACCACCTGCTTCCGCCCGTCGCGGACGTACACCCCCGGCCGTGGCTGGCCCTGCACGCGGCGGCCCTGCAGGTCGAAGAATGCGCCAGAAGACGACGCTTTATTCTCCTTGGGCACTGATATGCCAGTAAAGTCTGTGCAGCCTTCGCGCAGATAAATGCACTTGCCGTCTTCGTAGACCGATACCAGCGTCACCGTGATGCCATCGGCATCATCGTGCCCGAAGGGGAACAGCGGGCCGTACTCCACGTTGCCTATACTCTCAATCCAAGATATCTTGCGACCGTCGTGACACGTCAGCTCGAACTGCCTCAGACGGCGGTCGTCCATTTCGACGCAGTCAACCGATGTGCAGACATCGTCGCCACCGCTGTTCATGAAGCTGGTGCCGAGCTTCATGTTGAAGATATACTTAGTGCCATCACCACGTACTTTTACCCTTCTGTCCTCCTCCTGCCAGTAGCTCTCGCTGGGCACCAGTGGACTCTTGTCGCCCTCGGCACGCATTACATAGTATGTATTCCTGCCGATAATGGTGTCGCCCACGATGCGCAAGGAATAGTTTCTTTCAGTCTCCTCGCCGGCGTCGTCCTGCTGACTCTCACGGATGTTCCATACCTTGCCAATCTTCAGCATGGAGTAGTACGAATCGTCGGGCACGCCTTCGTTCACAGGCAGTACGGTGCCTGGATATACTTCCTTGAACAAATCCACCTCCGACCAGTGCACACAAAGGGTGGCCGAGGCATCCATGCCCCTGAACAAACCTGTGTTCAGGTCCTTGCGCATAAACTGTCCCCAGATTTTCAGCGTGTCGAGGTGACAACCCTCAAAAGCGAAACCCTCTATCTTGGTGATGCTCTTGGGCAGGTCGAGCACCTTGAGCGACGTGCAATTTTGGAACGCCTGCACGCCTACCTGCCCGATGCCGTCGGCCAACGCCACGTCGGTCAGGCTGGTGCAGTCGCTGAACAGGTAGTTGCCGACGGTGGCAACCGTCGAAGGCACGCTGGCCGCCCTAAGGGAAGTGCATTTGGAGAAGGCGCTGGAGCCAATCGAGGTGACACCCTCCGGGACGTCCACCCGTTCAAGGCCACTGCATCCGTAGAAGGCCGAATGACCAATGTGCTTAACGCCATCGCTAATGACGATGTCTTTCAGGCTGGTGCACTCCATGAACACTTCATCGTTAATGTTGGACAGACTGCTGGGAAGCTCGACCCGTTCCAACGACTTGCATTTCCCGAAAGCAGAGGATGAAATATCCTGCACGCCCTCGGGCAGCACGACGGAGACCAGATGGGGATTGCGCGAGAACGCATCGCGACCTATCACCTCCACGCCATCAGGCACGGTGCATGATTCGGCCTTGGCTCCAGCGGGATAGCAGTAGAGCCGCTTGCCGTCGACGGAAAGCAGCACGCCGCCGACAGACCGCAGCCACGGGTTGGCGGCATCCACCTCTATGGCCTCCAGGCTGTTGCACGACACAAAGGGATTGTCGCTGGTGATGCTAATCGTTGCTGGCAGAGTGACACGGGTCAACGTCTGACAGCCCGAAAAAGCGTGTGCCTTCATGTTGGTCACGGTATAAGTCTGTTCGCCGTATTCAACCGTTGAGGGTATCTCAAGTTCGCCATTCCATCGGTTCTGCATTTCCAGCGTGGCCTCGTGCCGTTCATCGTCCAAGCGGTATTTCAGCCCACCCACCTTGACGATTCCCGACTCCCTGTCGCCCGACACGATGCCCAGCATCATCTCGTCGCCCTCGAAGAGTAGACGACCGTCCACCTCGCAAGTCGTCAGATGGCAATAATCCCCTGGAGTATAAACCCATGGGTCGTCCAAAGCCTGTCTGCCGCCAATGCCCGACACCCACACAGGTTGCAAGCCGGAGCCAGGCACGAATTTGAAGATGATGCGGCGGAAAGGCTCGCCTGTGGCACCAGTGATGGTGTCAACCCTCTCCACCTCATGGGCATAGCCATACTCATCGGTGACGGTGTCGCCGGGCATCAGCGAGAAGTCGTAAATCAGCTGCCAATAGTCCATGTTGTGGGAATAGCGGTAATACACTTTCTGCCCTTCTTCATGAAGGAAGGCGTAAAGCTTTCCATTTCTAAAGTATTTCTTGCATGCCTGGCCGTCAACGATGGTGTCACCCGAAATGTGGGCCACATAATCGTAATTATATGGAAATTCGTCAAAATAGGTTTTGAGTTCCCAAGTCTTCCCCTCCTCCACCAACGGGCGCCACGTTTGGGAGAATGCGGCCAAAGGCAACATGGCCAACATAATTGTCAATAGCTTCTTCATAACACATTCAGTTTTAGGCAAAAGATAAATATCTATCGTGACTTATATTATGGTGCCGCAAAGATAGAAAAAAAAAAAGTAACAACCAAATTTTTGCAGCAAAAATGACCTTACAAAATTTCCCTGTAGGCAATCGGCCGTAAACGATTTCTTCCTTGCTGATTTAGTCTACGGACTCATGGGACTTATAGGACAGTCCTTTGAATCCTTATAGTCCGTAGATTATCTCGGGTGTATTCCAGTGATATTGGCGCGAGGGGCACTCCTTCTCTCCTCCGCTCCTTAGATCCATTCTAATGCCCATGTTAGTTCGTGGCTATTCATCCATTCCGCTGAGAACCGTGTAGAACCGTGAAAAACCGTGGCTCATTTCACCACCTGCTTCCGCCCGTCGCGGATGTACACCCCTGACCGTGGCTGGCCCTGCACGCGGCGGCCCTGAAGGTCGAAGCACCGTTGAGGGTGAAAGGTGAGGGATGAAGGGCGAAGGATTGCTTTAACACCATCGGTGTCGCTGCCAAAGTCCTTGCAGCCCAGGAACTGCAGATGATAGTAATTACTGCCGCCTGTGTGGTTCACCACTTTTGGGTCCATGTCGCTCCAGTAGGCAGGCAGGTCAATGCCGCACTCGCTGCCGATGCCTTCCGTCCAGGTGGTCAGGTCGGTCGTCTGCCCGTTCACTTGCTGCATCAGCAGTAGGCGGCGGTGGGCTGCGCCCTCCACCATCACCGTGTCTATGGCTATCACCGTCATCATGCGGTGTGGCTCGCCAGCTGGCTCATAGACGTCGCCCACCTTCAGCGAGAAGTCGAACATCAGGCGTTCCTGCCCGCCGGGGCGCAGCTCATATACGCGGCCGTTCTCCTCGCGCATCGCTTTCTCATATATGAGTTCAGCTCTTTTCTGATAGATCTTTTTCCATTGAAGGCCGTTAATCAGCGTGTCGCCGTCGGCATACATATAGAAGTTGTAGGGCTCCTGAAGGTACCACTCTGCTTCCGAGTCGTGATACCACCACTCCTTCTTTTCGCGCACCAGCATCCTTCTGGGAGCATCCGTCTTCCCGCTAGGCATGTTCTTAAAGTTTTCTGACGTGAAAATACATTTGCCGTCCTCGTAGCAGGTTATCAGTTTGTGCGTGCCGCCGGTGACAGCCCATGAAGGCATTGTGTCCAGCAATCCCCTTGAGCTGCCAACGCCTTCCACCCAATAGCCTTCTACAACCTCGCCGGGAAATTCGCCCGGCTCTCTGAGATGGAACCGTCGGTACCAAGCTCCCTGCACGTAGATGTAGTCAATCGATATGACCTGCTGATTGCCGCCCGGCTTCGTGTCACCGACCTTCAGGTTGAAGTCGCAGAGCAGCTCCCTGCGGTCGTTAGTTACATGATAGACTCGCCGGTCCTTCTCAAGATATGCACTAGAACTGGTAGAAATTAGCTCGCCTGTGAGCATATTTCTGAAATCAACATACATCTTGAAGCATTTTTCGCCGTCTACGATGGTGTCACCTTTTATATAGAAGGTATAACTATACTCACGAAACGAGTTGCCTAAATAGCAGAACCATTCCTTCCCCTCTTTCAGCATCGGGCGGTAGGCTTCCTCTGCAAAGAGACAACCGAAGCAGGCAGAAAGCAAAAACAACAGGATAATGCTCTTTCTCATAGTCGATACATAATTTTCTTATCTCACCACCTGTTTCTTCCCGTCCACGATGTAGATGCCGGGCTTTGGCTGGCCCATGACGCGGCGACCCTGCAGGTCGAAGTGTACGAGTGGGGTTGTTGAAACATCAGCTTTTATTGACAAGACCTCTGTAGTATATTCTTCTATGGGTCGTATTGATCCAGAGAACACTTTCTTAAATTTTGGTATTTCGGAACGTTGGACGTATATAACCGTCGAATCGTCTATATAGTTGAAACTGTCGTTCCGGAGGTCTTCAGCAAAAGTACCCCTAATTACTAAAGCATTAAGATGGGTCCATCGAAAGACATTTTCGCCAAAGCGGCTAACATTCTGCGGAATATCAATCACACGCAGACTCTCGCAATTATCAAATAGATAGGGAGGTATATAAGTTATGCTCTCTGATAGCCTTACAGATTTCAGTTTTTTACAATTCGAAAAAATGCCGCCTGCCATACGCTGTACACTATTTGGCATTTCTACTGATTCCAGAAATGGACTGGCTTTAAAAGCATTTATTCCAATAAATGATACGCCGTCGGGCACAATATAGTTAGCAGCCTTAGCACCCACTGGATAACTATAGAGATGCGTCCTGTCTTTGCTAAACAGCACACCATCTACAGAACACATGCTTGGGTTATCATCGTCAACCGTTATGCTCTCCAAACTCGTACAGCCATCAAAGGGATTCTTGCAGTCTTCCCATCCTGCGTAGTGTTGAATCTCTATCACCGTCTTAGGAATGGTCACCTTCGTCAGCGAGCTACAATCCTTAAATGCTATCCATTCTATCTGCTTTACCGTGTACATCTCACCCTCGTAGGCCACTTGCTCAGGAATCAGTAGCTCACCCTCCCACCTATTGCCATTGGCCACTTTCGCAGAATGTTCCTCCGTATTTAGTTTATATAGGAGTCCATCAATACTCACCGTTGGATTGGGATCGCCTCCGCTCCAACCATCTTCGTCGCCTTGCGCATACGACAAGCAAGGCACCATGAACAATAATAGAAATATATACTTCATATAGCTCTAAGGTTTTTATATTCTGTTTGCAAAATAGGAAAAAAAACAATACACGCCAAATATTTTTGATTAAAAATCATAAGAATCACAGATTATTCCAGATTGGACCGCCGCTTTGAATATTAGGATTTGTAATCCGATAAGACAACCGAGGCTCAACGCACCACCTGCTTGCGCCCGTCGCGGATGTACACCCCCGGCCGTGGCTGGCCCTGCACGCGTCGGCCCTGTAGGTCGAAGACTGTTGGGCTTTCTGCCATGGGCATGGCATTTGGCGCTACTCCAGTTTCTATGTCCTCAAAGACCAATGCCATTTCAACATCAGTACTGGAGAAAGAAAAGTCGAACAGAAAATATGCCCTGAAAGGGCCTATATGCACACCACCCCAATACCCCCTACTTTCGCAGTCGAGCGTCTTGTCGACAAGCCAAACACTCCAATTCTCTGTGAACTGGAAACCGCGATGAAAGTATGAACCACGCAAATAGCACATTGTTGAGCCAAAAGCCAGGAACTGCACGTCTTCTGGCACGCAGTCCTTTCTGTCATAGTCCGACACCTTCAGCTCGAAGTCTGTTTCAGGAACGATGACATACGGGATGTTTGCTTGTGGTGAACACTCACGACTGAAGAAGATGGTTGACTCGCCATCGGGGTATGTCCCAACGTATTCATAACGGTTGGGAGAATAATACCTTCCCCAAGCTGGGTCTGGAGCTACTGGCAGCACGATGGTGGCCGGCTGGTCTTGATAATAGAAAACCTTGTCAACAAGAACGACAGCATCCTTTTGATGCGTATTAAACAGATCATTGTAATAGGTGCAGTAGCCTGGGGCATACACAACAAGTTCGATGTTTTGAAGATCTTTCTTTGAGGAGAACACTCCATTATCATCCGTAAAGCTCTCCAGTTCAGGATGCCCCCAAATAATGACATGTGCGCCCGCAACTGGCGAACCGTTTTGATTGACCACTTTGAACGAGAAACAGGTGCTCCCGTCTTGAGGGGTTGATGGTTCGGCTTGGCTGAGGACTATCTCCTGCTGGGGTGAATCGCTAAAAAATGTACCGTAATAGGTTTGATAATCTTGATGTGTAACGATAAACGGTAACATTCCCAATGACGTCCTACCAGTAAAGACCCCCTCCTCGTCGGTAAAGGTCTCGTTGGCCGGGACGCTTGGGAAAAAGACATGGGCACCCACCACGGGCTCGTTGTCGGCATTCATCACCTTGACAGAAAACTGTTCAGATTGTGCTTGCGAGACTGCCGACATCAGCATGCAGCAGATAATGGCTAAGAAATGTTTCATATCATATACTTTTAAGGTTCATCATTTTATTTCAAACACAGCGCTTATTTCAGCACGAGCTTCCGCCCGTTGCGGATGTACACCCCTGACCGTGGCTGGCCCTGCACGCGGCGTCCCTGCAGGTCGTGGAAAACGCCACCACTAAAAGCATTAGTCTCTAATGCCTCTATTGATGAATCCTCACCGATGAACACAAAAACGTCTCGATCATCCGGAGACTTGTCTTTGATAAAGCATCTAAAGGGCGGGGTGCTTTCTATATACCTCTCTCGTTTTCTCCAGCCATTGTCACGGCCTTTCTCATCAAGGAAATAAAAACCAGTGCCATTGTCTACAGGCATCAACTGTTTGTTGCTGTAACATCCATATATTCCTGCTGCATCGTTCCAATCGGCAAAGCGTGGGTCGTCGTAAGGCAGAGGCACAAACACTGTGTCTGGTAGTTGGCTCAAGTCGTAGTCGGCAAGGATGACATCAAAGTCTTGCTCTGGAAATATCACGTAAGGGGTGTTGGCTTGTGGATTTTCTTCACGCTCAAAATAGAGCTTGATGGAATAGCTTGTGGACATTTCCCGGAAGGCCAACTTGTAATAGCGGGCCAGCGAGGGGTCAGGGTTCACCGGCAGGATGATGCTGGCCCGTTGTCCCGCCTTGTAATGCACGGCATCTGTCAGCACCACTTCAGATGGGTTTGTCTTACTGTCCCAAAAATACAACTCATGATACGGTGCACACCCAGGGGCTGTGATGCGACATTGCATACTAAGGTTCTTCCTCAGAGCCAAAGAATATTCACCCTTGCTGTTGGTTTGGGCTTTAAAAACTGATGAGAAATACTTTTGGTAAAGGAACAGTTGGGCGCCAGCCACAGGGAGGCCGTCTTGGTTGATGATGGTGCCCTCTATTGTTTGCATCTCTGTTAAAACTGTAACGATTGGGAAAGCCCCGCCTGAGTAGGTCTGAAAGAATACAGAATCCTCTCGACTCTCCCCCTCACTCTCCACGGTCAGAGATTTACTGCCGAACGCAATCACTGAATGAGGGCTTGGCAAATTGATGTCCATAAGTGCAATGGGGTCTTCTTCTGTGCCGCCATTGGGTATCGTGCACACATCATCGAATACTACAAAATTCTTCCCGCCATCCGCAAATGTTATTTTCACATGGCGGGTAATGTCGTTTCCTGGATTGTAGCCCTTGAACACCATTTTGGTTATGAGGTCGCCTGGGCACAGGTCAAATTGCCCATTTCCCCAACTTAATGTCGATTTGCTATGTTCCACAGTCACGTCGATGGGAGCTGTGGTGGTGTAACCGTTTGGAGCTGCGGAATTGTGGGTGAGTGTCAACGTATCCCGTTCCTGTGCGAAAGCCAACAGGGGAAGGGCAAGGATGTGCAGTAACAACAAAGTTCTTTTCATCGTGGTTATGTTTATTTAATGGTTATTGATGCTCCTTTCTCCACTTTGAAGCCCTCGTCGAGGAGGACTCCCCAGCTCCGAGAGTTAACGACCAACGCTGGGATACAAAGCCAGTCTGAGGTCAATGTCTAATCAAATTAGTGCCACATTTTCAAGTGGACTCATGTATTACAAACTCTCCGCTGCAAATATAGCAAAAAAAACAAATACGAACCAAATTTTTCCAGCATAAATGACCTTACAAAATTTCCTGGGGCTGACAAATGCTCAAAATGAGGGTATCCAACTCCTTCGGCGCCCCTTCGATGCCATACCTTTTCTTCAAGATGCGCCGCCTGAGGTTGGTGATGTAGCTACTGGTTAGTCCCAGCAGCTTGCAGATTTCTGACGGGGAGAAGAACGCGCGTGTCAGGAGGCATACCTCATACTCTATGGGCCTAAGCACACAATCGGGCGTGTTCAGCGAACCATAGAACGCGGGAATAACTTCATCCACCAAGTCCCGGAGTTCCTTGATGTCGTCCGTGGAAGCTGGTTCTAGGGGATTCTTCTCAAGCAGCTCCCGCAGGTGCTGCACGATGCTTGACTGCTCCAAGGCATCGTCTACACTTGGTTTACGAATTGATGCCATATATTCACATTTTTTCGGATCACAAATCTTGATACTCACAGCGAGCGGCAACTCCGACTGAACGTAGCCGTTACCATGACCGC
>JAFZSR010000076.1 GCA_017619275.1 Prevotella sp.
ATATATATATAATATATTAGTAATCAGTATATTACATTAATTATTATAGTTTGTGGCTGATTTCAGACCGTGCAAAAATAATTGTCCTAATTGTCCTAATTGTCCTACGGCTCGTTACCTCCGTTAAAACCAAACCCATATCTTATTTGAACGCATTCTCGGACAGACCCTTGCCGCCGATGCGCAGGTGTTCCATATAGGAGGGCACGGTGCGCCCGAGATACTTGTCGACATAGAGCTTGGCCAAATACTGGCCGAGCATGAAGCCGTGTCCGCGCAGGCCGGTGCAGAGTCCCACTTCGGGGTCGACGATGTAGCGTGGCTCGGTGTAGCGCCCGGCCCACACGGCCAGGATGCCTACGTCGCGCAGGTTGGGAATCCACTCTGCAAAGACCTGGCTGACCACTTCGATGAACTCTTGGCTGTTGTACTTGATGTTCTGGCGGGTCTCGTAGGCATCGGTGTCGGGACTGGCGCAACCGATGATCTGGCCGGTGTGTCCCCACTGCTGGCCATAGACGGCGCTAAAGCCTTTGTAGTGGCGGCGGTCGATAATCATATCCAGCGGACGGCCGCCCACGCCCATCATGGGCAGACGGCGCGTGATGAAGGCCTGGTGCTTCACGGGATAGAGGGCAGCGTCGAGGCCGAGCTGACTGATGAACTTCTCGGCTCCCCATCCCATGGCATTGACGAAATGGTGGCAGGTGTACTCCACATAGTGCCCCTCGTGGTCCTGAACCAGTGCGACATAGCCCTGGCCCTCCTTCTGCACGTGCAGCAGCTGGCAGTCTTCGAAACAGCGTCCTCCATGCTCGGTGCCAATGGCGCGCAGGTAGTCGATGACTCGGCCGGGCGTGGCCTGCCAGCAGTTGCGGGTGATAAGGGCGTGGCTATAGGTGGGGCGGCTGTCGTCCCAGAGGGGCGAGATTTCCTGCTTGAATTGGCGGCGGTCTATCATATAGGCGTCGCTCCAGGCTCGCGATGCGTCGAGCTGCTGGTAGGTGGCCTCGTCGTGCACCAGATTGACGTAGTGGGTCAGCCGGTAGTTGATGTTATACTGCTGCTGCATCTGGCGGAACAGCTCGTGGTTGTGCTCGGCGATGTCGGCAATGTCGGGATTCGAGAAGGCGGGACGCCCGCCGCCGATGCATCGCCACGAGGCGCCACGGCTGTAGTTGATCATCACGGGATGCTTGTCGGCCTCGGCGAAATAGCGGAACAGCGCACTGCCGGCAATGCCGCCGCCAGCAATGAGCACTTCCACCCGCTCTTTACGCACATTGTTTGTTTTTGGGAACATCATCACCTCTTGGGTCTGGCCGTTGAAGAGGTCTCCCATGGTGACGGGGTTGGAGAGTGGGGCGCGAGGCGTGGCGTCGCCCACCAGTTCTATGCCATGGCTGCGCAGCAACTGGCGGGCACGAGGGATGCAACGCTTGCCGCGACAGGGGCCCATGCCCAAGCGGGTGATGTGCTTCAGCTCGTCGACGGAAATTGTCTTGCGGTCGCCCACGGCCTTCAGCATGTCATCCAGCTTGATGTCCTCGCAATGGCAGACGTAAAGCTCATCTGTCTGCTCCACTGCAGCGCTTTGACGGGGTATGGGGTAGGGGGTGGCCCTCTCTTTCAGGATGAAGCCCTTCACATCGGTCAGCGGGAGCTTTTCGTCCTCCATGTCTTTCACTTTGACGCGAGCCACATTCGTCTTGTTGGGCTTGCGCAATAGCCTCTCAACGATGCCCTCGCCCACCTTCTTGCCGTCGTTGTCGACGAGCAGCACCTCGGAACCTTCTTCCACCTCGTATTCCACAGGCAGGAAGCACACGCCCTTCTGCACGTCGTAGCCGAAGATGGCCAGACCGGGACAGTTGCTCACGCACTGCATGCAGCCGATACACTTGTCGTAGTCCACCGTCGGCGTGGTGTTGGTGGCCAGCTTGGTGATGGCTCCATGCGGACAGCTGAACGAGCATGGATTGCAGGCAAAGCCATAGAGGCAGTCCAGCTGCACGAAGGGCTTCTTCGCCATGCGCTCGGGAGTGGGCAGCAGGGGCTTGTCGAGGATGCGGACGGGATGTTGCTGTGAGTCGATATATTGTCGAGAGATGTCTAAGTAGTCGTCATAGTTGAAGCGGATGCCCATGGCCTGGGCCACCTCGTAGGCCACCTGTCGGCCACGCAGCACAGCACTGGTGCCTTCGCCGATGCGCACAGCATCGCCAGCGCCGTGGACATTGAGTCCAAACACTTCGCGTCCCTTCACGATGAGTTGGTTGTCGGGAATGAGACCGGTGCAGATGTTGATGAGGTCAATATCGTCAATCACCTGCTCGGTGCCGGCTATGGGCTTGAAGTTCTCGCACTGGGCAATCACGGCGCCGGTGATGCCCGTGTAGTCGGCGTTGGGAATGGCACGCACCAGCGTGTAGCCCGTCATGATGGGGATGCCCAAGCGGCGCACGCGGTTGGCCTGCACGGGGAAGCCGCCCTCGCGGGGCATGGCCTCGATGATGGCGCGGATGGTGGCACCCGCTTGCATACCCTGGTAGGAGGTGAGGTATCCTATGTTGCCCGCTCCCACGGTGAGCACCCGCTTGCCCAGCAGGGTGTGCTCTTGGTTCATCATCTTCTGGAACACAGCAGCGGTGTAAACACCAGGCACATCGTCGTTCTCGAAGGCAGGCATGAAGGGAACGGCACCTGCGGCCACCACTAAATGCGCTGCATCCACGTAGGCCATCTCGCCGGTGATGGTGTTCTTTACGGCCACTCGTCGTCCTTCCAACAAATCCCACACTGTGGTGTTGAGCAGGATGCCTTCCTGGTTCTCGCCAGCCAGCGTCTTGGCAATGTCGAAGCCGCGCATGCCGCCGAACTTCTTCTCCTTCTCGAAGAAGAAAAACTGGTGGGTCTGCATGTTAAACTGTCCGCCCACCTTGCTGCCAGCGTCGATGACGATATTGTCGATGCCAAAGGCGTTCAGCTGCTCGCGACAGGCCAAGCCGGCGGGTCCGGCACCTACGATGGCCACCTGCGTCTTATACACCTTCACCTGGCGCGGCTGCTGGGGGCGCACCGCAGGAATGCCGCCCTCGCCGCTGTCGAGGTGCCGCACCTCCTTGATGCCGTCGACCAACGTGACGCAGATGCGGCGCACCTGTCCGTCGACCAGCATTTCGCAGGCACCACATTTTCCTATGCCACAGCTCAGGCTGCGGTTGCGGCCGTCCAGGCTGTGGCTGTGAACAGGAAAGCCAGCCTGATGCAAGGCGGCGGCTATGGTGTAGCCTTTGGGGCCTTGCACCGTTTTTCCTTCGTAGGTGAATTCAACCATCTCGCTTTGCGGGATGTCCAAGATGGGATGTGTGTTAATCTTGTACATGATAGTGTCTTTATTAGGTTAACAGGCCGCAAATTGCCCAAAGGCATTCCCTTCGGCAATTGGTCTTCAGTTATTTGGCCGCAAAGATAATAATAATTTGACGAAACGGCAAGAATACTTCAAAAATTTTTAATCGGAAATTTCATTGCACCCAGCACTGTGCCGGCGTCGGCGTGTACCTGAAGAAGAAATGATTATCTGGCAAGAGCCAAGTCAATGAGCAAAACGGCGGTTTCGGGTTCTTCCCTTGGGGCGTCCTTTGCTTTCCATGCCACTACGAAGCGCACAGTGGCGGAACGGACGGTGTAGCCTTTTTCTTTCCACGACATCAGCGTCGCCCTCATACTCGTCGACAATTTGGCTACTGCCTTATGAGAAGTGGGAACGATGAAACAACTATCCTCCAGACTCAATGTATCGCCACTCCGCAGTGCCAACACTTCTTGTTTGATGGGTTTGAAAAAATCGAGGAAAACGTCTTTATGCGACAGTTGCAGCACGATTTCGTCGGGCATGGGGTAGTGGTTACGATTCTCGTAGCGTTGGTCGACAGGAAGACGTGCAAAGAGGTCGCTATTGGTATGGATGAACAGGCGTTTCTTGGCGCGGGTCATGCCTACGTAATATTGACGAAACAGCTTTTCGTCTTTATAGAGGTTGTCGGCAATAAGCATGTACACATCGTCGAACTCACGGCCCTTTGCCTTGTGAATGGTGGACACGACAACCTCGGCCTTGTCGGCATCGCAGAAGTCTTCAACAGCCGACTCAAAGACGAAATCCCAGAGGTCGGTGCGGTATTTGGTGCGATGGGTCTGCTCAAACAGCTCTGTGCAACGTCTAACTAGCGATATGCATTGGCTCCCGTCGTAAATCTCGAAGGTGGCGCGTTTCGCCTCCTCCCACAATTCATCGGGAATGAGCGGGGTGCTTGACCGTTTGTCGATAAACTTCATCAGGTACTTTATCTCGGCCAGGTTGGAAAAGCGGAAGCCCTCCATCGATTGCACCAGTTTGCCCTGAATGCCGTGCTTCCGCAAAAGGGCCATGAGTGTCACTGCCTCCTCGTTCGTTTGAGTTAATACATACGTGGTGCCGCTGCCTCGACGAGCCATCAAGTCTTCCACTAGGGGCTGATACATGTATGGCGACGAATGGCGTGTCAGCGCTACGCATCCGTCCTCCTTGCTCATGGAGACGATGGGCGTGGATTTCATTCGCTTGCAAATACCGGCGACGAAAGCGTTGGCAAAATCCACCACATGATGGGAACTGCGATAGTTCTCGGTCATCTCTATGAAACGGCTGCCTGGTTCTTTGGACAATTGAAAAAGGTATTGAGCGTTGGAACCGCGGAACTCGAAGATGTTCTGGTCGTCGTCGCCCACCGCTATTACCCGCATCTCCTCATTGTTGTTCATCAATGCCGTAACAAGTGCATATTCCTCGGCGCTCATGTCCTGCGCCTCGTCGATGACCAACACCGTCTTGCCTATTTTGTTGGGTTCCGCCTCGCCCTGATTGATCATCTCTGCGGCCCTTGCCACCACGTCCTTTGCGTCTTCCAAATTACCAATGCGCCCCAACAGGTCGAAGCTATAGGAATGGAAGGTTTTGATTTCCACATAATAGGCGGCTTCACCAATCAGGCTTATCAACCGCTGCTTGAACTCCGTAGCGGCCGCCCGCGAGAAGGTCAGCATCAGCAGTTGCTCGTGCTTCACGTCTTCAAGCAAGAGGAGCGATGCCAGCTTGTGAACCAGTACCCGCGTCTTCCCGCTGCCAGGCCCCGCCGCCACGACAATGCAACGCGATTCCTTGTCGGAGATGATTTCCTTCTGTCGTTCAGACAACTGGGCGAAGAGCTTCTGATATTTCTTAGGCGTGATATTACGTTGAATCTCGCGAATGCGTTCGCCCTTGAAATATTTGGTGACGAAACGCTTGTAGTCCATTTGGAAATAGTCCTGCACATATTGTTGTGCGGCCTGATAGCTACGCACCATCAGGTTGGCGTATTCGCCAACAATATGCACCTGTTGAATCTTCTGCTTGTAGAACTCGTCGAGCATGCGGTAGTCTTCCTGTTTATACCGCAGCTTCATGTCCTTCAGCCGTTGGATGCTCATGGCATTATAGAGTACCATGAAACCGCCGTCAAGTTTCAATGCCCCGATGTTCGACAGATAAAGCAGCGCCTCTTCCACATCTTCAATTTGTGCATTCTCCAATGAGCCGAAAAGCATTTGATTGTTGGCCTTGACCTGGTTCAACAGGTCTACAATGGAGAACTGCACCATCTTGCTTTGAGCGTCTTCTTTATCGGACATCTGACCGTAGAGCCATTCCAAAGCAAAGCGGCAAATCGCCCACCGCAGCTCGCTGCGGCCGATGGTCGGGTCGATGTCTGCCAGCCGTTTCATCTTGATGTTCCGGGCTGGGTCTTCTTGTTTTCGGATATATCCCTTTACGGTGAGGAAATAGAGTAGGGTGCGAATGCTCTTCTCGTTGGAGGTGGCGATGCCGCTGTTCACCGCATCGTCGTTCAGTTGCTTATAGGATATGATGAGGCCGCTGTCGGGGATGTGTTGCAGGATGTATTTCTCGAGTTTGGCGAAACGTTCAAGCAGCAACATCGACTTGCGTTCCGTAGCACCCGCATCCTGGAGATAGGCCGTGATGTCTTTGCTGTCGGATAGAATGCCCTCCTGCCGCATTCGCACAACAGCTGAAACCACCTCATTTCTGGTCAGTCCGAGAATGTCGGCCAGATAGTCTACTCTCGACTCTGCCTCAGCATCCTGCGCCTTGGCGATATGTTTCCGCGAAATCAATGACTTGATGATTCTGATGGCTTTTTCTCGGTCCTCCTGGTCGAAAAGCACCGACGCCGTGATGCGCTGTCGGGCCTCGTCCATATTTCTGACTGCGATGCCCGTGGCATAAACGTGGGGCATATTGTTTCCCCGCTCCAGATAGCCAGCCTGTTCTAATGCTGCAATGGCAGTTCGTACGCGGGTTTCAATGTCTGGAGCTGTGTCGCCCCACCCAGCCGAGCGGGCAATCTCCAAAGAGGAGCAACTGACCTGTGGCCGTTGTCTGGTCATCTTCTTCACTGCCATCCATACCTGTTGAATCTCGCTGATGCTGAGTTTCGTCTGATTCAACAGCACAAAGTGCTTGTCAAGGTCGCTTTCGCTGTAGAGCACATAGCACCGGGCACTGAGTTGTGGGTCGCGTCCAGCCCTTCCTGCTTCTTGGACATAATTCTCCAGAGAGTCGGAGATGTTGTAGTGCACCACCAGGCCTACATCTTTCTTGTCGACACCCATACCAAAGGCCGATGTGGCCACAATGATGCGCACACGCCCCGACATAAACTCATCCTGATTGGCAATTTTCTGGTCGGTATCCATCTTGCCGTTGAATGGCAGGGCACGGTAACCGTCGCGTGTCAATCGTGCCGACAGTTCATGCGTACGACGGGTACGGGCCACATAGACAATGGCTGGGCAATCGTATTCAGAAAGTAGCGCTCTCAGCTTTTGATACTTGTCTTCATCGGTGTCGGCATGAATCACAACGTAATGAAGGTTGGTGCGGGTGGCTTTCGAGGCATAGATGTCCAAGTTGAGCCATAGCGTCTGTTTGAAGTAGTCGCAGATGTCCTGTATTACCTTAGGCTTGGCTGTAGCCGTAAAGCACGATACGGGTATGGCTTGCTTGCAGCCCTTCTTTTGCTGGTATTCGCGAATAAACTTTCCGATGTAAAGGTAATCAACGCGAAAGTCCTGACCCCACGCCGAGAAGCAATGGGCCTCGTCGATGACGAAGCGCACCACGTGGCGAGCCAACAGAATCTTTTCGATGGTCTTCGAGCGAAGCATCTCCGGGGCTATATATAATAAGGAGGCCTCGCCGTCTTGCACCCGTTGGATGGCTAATGAGCGAGTGATGGGGTCGAGCAATCCGTTGATGGTGACGGCATCGGCGATGCCCCTTTCTGCAAGATTGTCCACTTGGTCTTTCATCAACGACTGCAAAGGGGAAATCACCACCGTCAGTCCATGCACCGTGCGGCCCGCCATCAGTGCCGGCAACTGGAATGTCAGCGACTTGCCGCCACCCGTGGGGAATATTGCCAACAACGACCGTCCTTCAACAGCCGCCTTTGCCGCCCGCTCCTGCAGCGGCTCACCCTCGTAGGTGCGAAATTGGTCATAGCCGAAGAATGCCTTCAGGTTATTGTGAATGTCCAAGAAATGATTGCAGTATTCGCAGTCGGGTTCCGAACAATGGCGCTGACGCAAAACGCTCATCACATATTCCACCCCAGGATAGTTGTGCAGCACCCAGCCAGGTGTGATAGATCGCTCGTCGGTAGTGTCGATGAGCGACAGGGCGTAGGCCAGCTCTATGGGGAACTGCTCAATCAAGGCTGCAATATCGGCATATTGGCAGATGCGTCCTTTGTACTCGTTCCATATCAATCCCGACAAGTGAGCGGGAGCAGCTTTGGCTTCGACCATGTCGAGAAAACCTTGGAACTCCACTTTCCCTTGAAGCAAGGTGGAAAGTATTCTGCGCTTTCTGTCTGGCAACTGCTGCCAACAAGCTATCTCATCCATCAGCAGGTCGCGTGCCTTCTCGCAGTCGTTCACCGGATTGTTCATCTGCTCACTCATCAGCTTGTCGTCTTTCAGCAACCTATGGTAAGGACGCTCTGGAAAGAGCAACGGCGACATGTAGAGCGTGTCGACTAAGGGTATCTGCAAATCGCCCTCGGCAAAAAGATATTTAGCGTCGTGATGGACGATGTTATGTCCGCAAAGAAAATCCACGTCATGCAGGAAAGCCATCAGTTCCTCTTTTGAGCAACCATGATAAACAGCTCCATCATATCGCAAAGCGCCGATATCATGGATTCTGTGGTCGCTCAAACTGACCTCAACATCTACGATGGCATACTGCCCATTCATTTTCTACGTTTTTTATTCCGATACTTGCATCCAGTATTTCCGTTCTTCGTCGGTCATCTTTTCGATGGCATAGCGGAGGGTGGTGCGGGGCATGTGGTGGGCGTGGCGGCGCAGGAAGTCGCGGAGCAATTGCATGGAGACGCGCTTGCCCATCTCACGGAGCATCCAGCCTACGGCCTTTTGCATGAGGTCGTGAGGGTGGTGGAGGTGCACCTCGGCGTAGCGGAGGCACCACGAGGGGTCGCCCTGCTGCGTGGTCTTCCAAGTGCACACCATGCTCATGCGTTGCCGCCAGAGGTTCTCGCTCTGGGCCAGGGCGTCGAGGGTGCTTCGTTTGAAGTCTTCCTCGGGTGTGTCGCCCGCCAGGCGCGTGGGCAGCAGCAGCCAGTGGCCCAGTAACTTCGGGGCCGACAGGTCGACGAGGTCCCAATTGTTGGCTTGCTCGGCATACTGGAGATACATCGAGAGTATCTCGTCGCGCCCTTGGATGGCCGACGGGTCTTGCTCACATCGCTTCGTGGCCAACCGCCCGAAGTCCTCCACCAGTGTGAGCAGACCGCAGAGCCTCACTTCGTGCCAGCGGCTCATCAGCAGCTGGGGTACCTCGGCCAGGGGTAGGCTCTGGTACACTTGCTTTACCACTTCGCGCGTTTGCGGCACCTTCAGCCCCAGGAATTCGTCGCCTTCGCCATACTCGCCCTCGCCGGTTTTGAAGAAGCGCATGAGCACGTCGCGCTGCTCTTCGTCGCGCAGCGTTTCCATATATTGTATGATTTCCTTTGCAGTTGTCATCGGCTTAATGCTTTCTTTTCTTTTCCTTTGGCTCGGGCAGCGCCAGACACGTTTCTGCGACGAGCTGGGAAAGATAGTCACGGTCGTCCACGTCGGCGATGTAGAAGTAATCTTTCGCCCCGTCGTAGGGTGGGCGCATGTCGATGACGCGTAGGAGGGGCCGCACGGCTTCCGTGGGGTTCAGATAGAATCTGTCGTCGCAGATGAGCCCAAAGATCTTCCCGTTGCAATAGATGCCGTAGTCGCCAAACATCTTCTTCACCACGATGTCGCCTGCTCTGCTACACTGGTCGGCGATGTACTGCACAAAGTCTGAATTGCTTGCCATAACTTTCTGTTTTTGTTTGCAAAGGTATGAATAAATCCTCATTTCGAAGAATAATCCTGCGTCAATTTGACGCCCATGCCAAAGAAATGTCCACAGAGCACACAGAATTCACAGAATGATTCTGAGTATTCCGTGTCTTCCGTGTCTTCAGTGTACATTTCTTTGCATGCGCATAAAAAAAATCGCAAAAAATTTGGCCATACGGGAAAAATGTACTACCTTTGCACCGCAATTGATTCAAGGTGCCTTGGATGAGTGGCTTAGTCAACGGTCTGCAAAACCGTCTACAGCAGTTCGAATCTGCTAGGCACCTCGCAATTCGGTCGGAAGTCCTTTATCTAAAGGGCTTCCATTTTTTTATGTAGGTGCTTAGTGATGACAAAAAGAAAAGAGGTTCAATCGAACCTCTTCTCTTTTCGTGACTCCCGCGGGATTCAAACCCACAACCTTCTGATCCGTAGTCAGATGCTCTATTCAATTGAGCTAGGGAGCCATCCTTTTCGTTTTGCGGTTGCAAAGGTACGCACTTTTTTTTGTTCTGCCAAACATTTCCTCACTTTTTTTCAAAAAAAGTTGTTTTCGGGGCATATTTGGCAGGTTGACGGTCTTAATTTCAGAAATTATATGAGAATCCCAGCGATGAGTACTCCTTAAACTGCCAGTAGCCCAGGTCGTCGTCCCACTTGTTTGAGTCGTCAAAGCGTGGGAAGAGGAACAGGTTGGCCGATATGTACTTGGAGACGCGCATCGAGAAGGTGTTTTCCCACTCAATCTCTGCACGGTGGTAGCTGGTGAAGGTATAGAAACGTGTCTTCCAGGTCACCACATCGTTGATCTTCCATTCCAGTGCAGCCGTCACCTGCGAACCGAGGTCGGTAAGGTGGTGCTTACCGTTGTCGATACCATAACGTCCGGGGAACCAGTCGAAATCGTCAACCGTTTTTTCGTCTTTCTTCTTCCAGAACTTCGTACGGTCGACGTAGCGGTAGTTCACGGCGAAGGGCGAAAGGTTGATGGTGCCCGTCAGCTTGTCCTTCAAGGCCTTCACTTTGTATTCCATACCAAGACCTAAGCTAATGTTCAGCGGCGAGAGGAAGTCGGAGTAGGTGCGAATATCGTTCGACTTGAAACCACGCGAGAACTGGGTGTAGGCCAAGGCTTGGAGGGTGTAGTACCACTTGTTGGCGGCCTGCAGACCCACCTTGCCGGTGTAACGGATGAGGTCTTCGTTAGCCTTGAACTTGTGCACCTCGTCGGTGCGCGAAGTCTGGAAGCCCAGCTTCATTTCCAGTTTGTTGTCCCACTTCCACTTCGACTTGTTGTCGTAGTTGGCTTCCACCGTCAGGCTGCCCACGGCTGAGTAGTTGCTTTCACCACCCTTGTACCAGTTGCCGGTGACGTAGTTTTGCATGAACTGCAGGTAACCGTCGCCCTTGCGGGTCCAGAACTTGGGTTTCTCCACCGTCACTTCTACCGGGTCGGCATCGGGTGCTACGGGCATGGGGGCCGACTGGTCGACCATCGTAGCATCCTGCACGATGGGCTTGTCGATGATGTCCTGCCTCAGTTCGCCTGCGGCGTCCTGCTCCGTCTCGGTCACTTCCACCAAGTCGGGCCTGTTCAGGTAGACGTGCATCAGTGCCTGGTTGATGGCCTGGCTCACCTCATCGGGGTCGTCGGAGGTTATCGACATTTTGTCGGCAGCCACCGAGTGATAGAACGTGAGCGGCGCAAACAGTTTGTAGTACTGTCCGTTGTTAACGGAATCATTCTCCTGCGCGGCGCTGGCGCTGAGCGCCATGACAGCCGCAATTGATAACATTGTTTTTCTCATAATTGGTGCAAAGTTACGAATTATTAACTAAACTGCCAAGCTTTTCGCCCTATTTATTTTTGGGGGGTTATACACGGTGAAAAAATCTCGTACGAGATTTTTTAAAAAGTCGTTACCAAATTTCAAAAAATCGTCACCAAAATTTTATGAAGCGCCACCATGTTTTCGGACCCTGCAAATTAGGCTGTTGTGAAGGTTGTTATCTGCCTGTTGTGACGTAGCACAAAATAGATGAACAGTCGAATGATTGGCCTTGTTTTTTCTTTCAGTGCCGACGGTTACTCAAAAAATTTGACGGGCTGTATTATTTTCTTCTTCCATTCTGCTCGATTGTGGTTTTTTCTTCGTACCTTTGCACCCCGATTTCACGTGGCATCAATCTGCCTTACGCGAACATTTTATAAACAATACAAATTATATAACGATACGAGATGAACAAAAATACCGTTACCGGCTTTGTGCTCATTGCCCTGGTGCTCATTGGATTCAGCTGGTGGAGCCAGAAGGAGGCCGCCAAGCAGCAGGCCGCCATGGAGGTTGAGCAAGCAAGACTGGACTCCATCGCCCGTGCCACTCCGAAAGAGCCCGACTCTGCCAAGCTGGCCGAGCAAGCCGCCCTGCAGTTGCAGGCCGACAGTAGTCGCACCTTCTTTGCCGCCATGCAGGAGCAGGAGTCGCAGCAGATTGTGCTCAAGAACGACAAGGTGGAGCTGACACTCGACACCCGTGGTGGCGTGGTGAAGAAGGCCATGGTGCTGGGATATAAGGACTACAAGGGCAACCCCGATGTGACCCTCTTCGAAGGCAGCGACCAGATGCTGAGCTTCACCCTGCCCACCAAGAAGGAAAACATCTGCACGGCCGACTTGAACTTTGTGCCGACGGAGACCAGCGCCCGCACTGCCACGCTCACCGCCGAGGGAGCCGAGGGCAGTCGCATCGTAATGCAATATGAGCTGGGCGACAGCTATTTGCTCCATTTCTCCATTCGCACCGAAGGCATGAACGGACTCTTTGAGCCTGGCCGACAGTTGATGAGTGTGGAGTGGCGCGACTCCTGCCGCCAGCAGGAGAAGGGCTACACCTTCGAGAATCGCTACGCTTCGCTCACTTATAAAGACCGCAATGGCGGCACCGACCATCTGAGCGAAGGCAAGGGCGATGCCGAGAGTCCCGAGGAGGCTCTGGACTGGGTGGCCTTTAAGACGCAGTTCTTTGCGTCGGTGCTCATTCCCAAGACGCAGTTTGAGAAAGGGGCTTACCTGGCCAGTGCCGTTCACACCAAGGAGTCGCACTATCTGAAATCGTACCTGGCCCAGCTGAAGACTCCCTTCAGTCCGCAGGATGCCACCGAGTTCGAGATGTACTTTGGCCCCAACGATTTCCAGATATTAAAAGGCATGAACGACCAGAGCCGCTTCGGGCGCGACCTCGACCTCGACGACCTGGTGTATCTTGGCTGGTGGCTCGTCAGTTGGATCAACCGTTGGTTCACGCTCTATGTCTTCGATGGACTCACCGCTCTGGGCTTGGGCATGGGCATCGTGCTCATCCTGATCACTCTGTTGCTGAAAGGCCTCACTTTCCCCATGGTGAAGAAGAGCTACATGTCGAGTGCCAAGATGCGCGTGCTGAAGCCAAAGATTGAGGAGGCTACCAAGCAGTACGACAAGCCCGAAGACCAGATGCAGAAGCAGCAGGTGCAGATGCAGATGTATTCGCAGTATGGCGTGTCGCCGTTGGGCGGCTGCGTGCCCATGCTCATACAGATGCCTATCTGGATTGCCATGTTCTTCTTCGTGCCCAATGCCATACAGCTGCGCGGCGAGAGCTTCCTGTGGATGCAGGATCTCTCCACCTACGACCCCATCATCGAATGGGCTAAGCCCATCTGGGGCATCGGCGACCACCTCTCGCTGACGTGCATCCTGTTCTGTGTATCCAATGTGCTCTACAGCTACATGACGATGCGCCAGCAGCGCGACCAGATGATTGGTCAGCAGGCCCAGCAGATGAAGTATATGCAGTACATGATGTATATCATGCCCGTGATGTTCTTCTTCATCTTCAATGACTACAGTAGCGGCCTCAACTTCTATTATTTCATCTCGTTGTTCTTCTCGGCCGTCATCATGTTTGTGCTGCGCCGCACCACCGACGATGCTGCGTTGCTGGCCAAGCTGGAGGAAAACTACAAGGCCAACAAAAACAATCCCAAGAAGAAGGGTGGCTTGGCAGCCCGCTTAGAGGCCATGCAGAAGCAACAGGCCGAGATGCAGCGCTTGCGTGAGCAAATGAAGAAGCGTTAATCCTGTGCCAAGGATTACTCACACGATACAAACAATCATCCGAATCGCCTGGCGATTCGGATGTTTTTTTGTGGGGAAAACTGTCGTGGTGAGGATAGCAAAGTGTTTCCTAAAAAGGGCACTCCGATGAGAAACTCATCGACGTTTCCGTAGCTGGGTGAACAAACTCCAGCGAGGCGGCATGAAGGCATAGGCGCTGAGGATTATCCTCGATGGAATGGCCATAAAGCACATCGCCCACGATGGGTGTGCTCAGCCCCTGCTCATGGGCGCAGTGCATGCGCAGCTGGTGGGTTCGGCCGGTGTGTGGCGTTAGGGAGATTCGTGTCTGTCCGTGGCCGCTGCTCAGCACGCTATAGTCGGTCACGGCTTGGCGCCCGTGTTCATGGTCAACCACCTGTCGGGGGCGGTCGCTCAGGTCGGGACGCAGGGGCAAATTAATGGTTCCGCTGCCTTCAACTATTCCTTCAAGTAGGGCAATGTATTTCTTTCTGACGGTGCGATGAAGGAATTGCTGCTGCAGATGATGATAGGCCTCCTTGGTTAGCGCCACCACCAGCAGTCCGCTGGTGTCTTGGTCAAGGCGATGAACCATATATACCTCGCTGTGATTTGTGCTTAAAATACTCTTCACCGAAGGCTCGTCGGTCTTGCCAGGTACGCTGAGCAGCCCCGATGGTTTGTCGACAACGATGAGGTGGTTGTCTTCAAAAACGATATCCAACTTAGGGAGCGTGGTCTTGGGGCTGTCGTCCTCCAGCTCCATGCCTTTAAGCATCCACTCCAAGATGGGCTTGCATTTTCCCCGACAGGCGGGATAGAACTGTCCGTGGTGGCGCACTTCCATACGCGGCGAGCGTCCCATCCAGAACTCGGCCATACAGAGTGGCTTCAAGCCATGGGCGAAGGCATACTGCAATAGCTTGGGGGCGCAACATTCGCCGGCTCCTGCCGGGGGCACACGCTGTGGGGTAGGGGCGAAGATTTCGGTCAGGGTGCGCTCGTCGCCTTGTGGGTTTAGCATGTGGAACTGGTCGAAGAGCCATCGTTGTAGGGCATCCGAACGCCGTTTTCGTTCTTTCTTGAGCTGTTCGATGACTTCTTCCTGCGCTTGCACTTGTGCCTCGGCTTCCTCGATGGTTTGCTTCCATCGCACCTTCATCCGGTGATACTCTGCCTTCTGATATTGGCTTTCACGTATGAGTTCCGCCTCGTCTACAAGCCCTCTGCGCGCATCGCGATGAACCTTGGCTTCAGCCATCATCTGCTTGTAGTCAGCAAGTGCTGCTTCGGCTTGTTGACGTAATGCCTGGAAGTGGCTTTTTGACAGTTTAAGCGATGGTTGGCTTTCTTTAATGGAAATCTCTCTGTTGATGTCGGTTATCGATTGTTCCTCTCGCTTAAAATAACCGTCGTTTTGCAAATAGTCAAAAACGGCTGGAACGAACCAATGCCAGTCTTCTCGCCCGCCAATTTGTCCGCTGTAGGCGGCTAGGAATCCCAGCTCACCCGTGACAGGAATTTCACACACCAGCACGCCGAACATCTTCCCCGCTGCCACTTCTGCGGTCCAGTCGTTGTGGGCTTCCACCCATGCCGTCACTTCTTTGGCCGCCAGCTGGCAGAGCGGGTGGGGGGTGTAGCGGAACGGATTGTTCAGCTTTGAAGGGCGTTCCTGCGTAGTTGACAGTGGGTGAAAAAGGTTCATCGGTTGCAAAGTTACAGGTTTTTTCCCAATTACCGCCATTTGTCGAAAGAAAAACACGTGAAGAAATGATGAATTCGCATAACTGGAGAATATAGGTTCAGAAATAGGGCGGTTGGAAGCACAAAATAGTACGGATTCTTTTGTTGCTTGTTTTTTTTTTGTATCTTTGCACATCATTTTAGTTAAAAGGTATTTTTATGAACGAAGATACTACCCTAAGGCCCGCTATGTCACAGCGCGAACTGGAGCTGAAGAAGGAAGCTGCATCGGTTCAGCCGACGATGGCCATGCACAAGGCTCATGCTGTGGGAATGGCTTGTCCTCACTGTGGTGTGGTGAACGAACCCGAAGCCCGTTTTTGCGCTTCATGTGGTACGTCGCTGCATAGCAGCAAGTGTCCACATTGCGGTAGTGAACTTGATGCCGACGCCGACTTCTGCGAGTCGTGCCACCGTTATATTCGCCCTGATGTATGTTCATTCTGTGGTGCCAGTTTCAGCAAGGACGACATCTATTGCCCCGAGTGTGGCTCGCCTCGTGGTGGCATCGTCTGCCCAGCCTGTCATGCGCTGAACGATTTCTCCTTCTGCAAGCAGTGTGGGCGTCCTCTTACTGCGGATGCCCGTCAGCTGATTGCCCAGCTACGCCAGCGCCCCGACTATCGGGAACTGGTGCGCTTGGCTCACGAATATGACGAACTGCAGATGCAGTTGCCCTACGACAACGATGCCGATTTGATGCACGATGAGGCCAGTCTGCAACTGCGCGACCGTGTGTTGAGGCTTTTGGCTGAAGATGCTGGCGTGGAGCCCCACGTTGTTCCCATGAAGCCGCGTCGGGTGTCGAAGGAGAATCTCGACAACCAAAAGAAAGACAAGTTGGAACTCATCTCGCGTCTGCTCGACCAGATGGCCGTCCCAGCCATGCCCTCGCCAGCCAAGGTGCGCAACTATGCCATGGCCCAAAAGCCCCAAGGGGTGAAGCTGGCATGGCGGTGCAACTACAAGCATGCCCTCCATAGCAGTCCCTGCGGATGTGCGAAGCCACAGCTGGGGGGCAAATGGGAGGTACTGGGACAACAATCCAACCAAGAAGTAAAGGACGACAAATAGACCCTACTGATGGACGACAATAATATAACCATACGAATGGCTGGCGGGAATCCTGGCAATACGGAACCCATCATCAACACCGACACCACGTTGCGTCCTGCCAGCGACACGTCAGGGAAAACATCCACCAACGATGCCTCGCCCAGTCTGTTTTATCTAAAAGACGAATGTTATCAGTTGGTTGACACCCTCAGCCAAAGTTCTGGCGAGGCACAGGTGTTTTTGGTGAGAAAAGAAGGCGACAACCAGGACCGTGTGTTGAAAGTGTACTATCCTAACTTCAATGTCGACAAACGGTTATCGCAGGTGGTGGCCAACTTTCAGTTTGAAATGATAGTCAAACTGTTCGACTATGGCAAGACCTATATCGATGGCAAGCATCGTTACTATGAATTGATGGAGCATTTGCAAGGTGGCACGCTCCAGGACTACGACCTCAAGGGCGACTTGGTGCAGTTCCGCCGCATCGCGTTGCAGGCTGCCGCCGCCTTGGCCTATTGCCATCATCACGGGCTGTTGCACAAGGACATCAAGCCCTCCAATTTTTTCTTCCGCAATGCTGACCATCAGCAGCTGGTGCTTGGCGACTTTGGAATCTCTGCCCTGCGCGAAGAAAATGCAAATACTTACCACACCACGCAAGCCCGCACGCCCATCTATGCCGCTCCCGAGATGTATGCCGACGTTATCGACGGCAAGGTGGAGATCACCGAAGCGGCCGACTATTATTCGCTGGGCATCACCCTCTTCAGCTTGTGGTTAGGCGAAAGCCCCATGAGCAGCAACGAGCGTGTGATGATGCGCCAAAAGAGCGAGGGAAGGCTACCCCGAATGGCCGAGCTGCCCGACAGGGTGAGGGCACTGGTACAGGGGCTCACCGCCGTGAATCCACATAACCGTTGGGGATACGACCAAGTGGAACGCTGGTTTCAGGGCGAGGATGTGCCGGTCGACCTCACGTCGCCATTCCTGCGTTACAAGAGTTTTGTTGTGGATCCCGAGGAAAACCTCGTGGCCGACAACGTGGAAGAACTGGTCCCTATGCTGGCCAGCCACGAACAGGTGGGCATCAACTATCTCTACAACGGGCGCATTGTGGCATGGCTTGAGAGCAGCGGCAACACCAAGATGTCGGAACTCATCAAGGACATCATCACCAACCGGTATCCTGTCGATAAGAAGGCTGGCTTCATGAGCGCTCTTTACACCATGAATCCCGCTTTCCCCTACACCGACCTGCAGGGTAACAGCTGCAGCGACGTTCACAGTGTCGCGTTGGCCTTATTGGCGCAGCAACCGCAATATGGCATCTGCCTGCAGCGGCCCAACGACCCGCTTTTCCTTTGGCTTGAAACTCATGTGGAGTGCGATATCAATCGGCTGCGTTCCTATTTCACTCCCGATGCCGACAGCCGTGTGGCGGTGCTGAAGTTGGTGTATGAGATAGACCCTGAGGTGCCGTTCTTGGCACGTCACCCTTCTTCCACCGTCAAGGAAATCAGTCATGCTTACGGATATTGTAATCTGAGCGATGACGATTGGCAGGCTTTATGCGACGGTCGTCTGTTGTCGTGGATGTATAGCCACGAAGACATGATGGCCTGCGAGTCGCTGCGCATTCTCACCCAACACAAGCCCTATTCGGTCCAGTTGGCCTACAAGGTGCTTTACAATTTGGACCGCGAGGCAGCCTACGACCTGCGCGAGGCTAATACGCCTGAGTTGGTGGGCCAATTGCTGGGCAATGAGCTAATGCTGGCACAGCATTTGAGCGATACGGAATTTGCTGAGCAAATGCGGGATTATACCGACCCTGACGGGCGTTTCTTCTGTTACGCGCAGCTGCACGGATGGATTGCCTTGATGAGCGAGGCCACCCGCTGTTTCAATCTCTCGTCGGCTGAAAACCGCGACCGCCTCAGCGCCTATGACCTGCGCACAGCACTCTACCGTTTCTGCCGCATTTTGGGAGCCGTTCCCACTTATCAACTACCAAACGGCGTTGTGCTCACCGATTGTGCCAAACTCGATTTGGGGCAGGCGGCATCGCTGAAGACTGAACTGCGCAACGGTTCACTGGCCCAGTGGATGTCGGTGTTCTATCACGAAGACCCCACACAAGACTTCCAAGAGGAATACAGCTATGAGCGTACCTTGGAAGCTTGGATTATGGCCGTGGGAAGCATCGACAGTCAACAGATTTACTATCGCCGCTTCACCAAAGCGTGCGAAGACACGAAGGAGCGCGTGGCCGAGGTGCGGCGGCAGTGGGAGAATTCGCGTGCCAAGGGTCGTTTGTGGCGTTCTGTGTTCTATGCGCTCAGTGGCTTGTGGATTTTGCTTGTGCTTGTCGTGGGTATCAGCGGGCGCAGCTATCTTTTCGACCACACGTTTATGGCCATTGCCCTGCCCCTGGGAGGAATGAGTGCTGTCATCGTGGGCGTTCATGCCTACTTCAAGGGTATTGGCCCCATGCTTTCTACCATCATTGGACTGGTCGGCGCTGTCACCAGTTATATTCCAATCCTCCTTATGCAGGCTGTGCAAAACAGCCAACCCTCGTTGCTGAACTTTGTTGTCGTGGCCATCACGCTGGTTTATATGCTGGTGTGTCACCTGACGGCATTCAAGGAAAAGCATATCACCGAGAGCGATGACATTAGGGAACTCTTCAAGGCAGATGACGTGAAATCGTCGCTGCTCGAACCACTCTACTATACGTTCAAGACCCGTTCACAGCGTTACAAGGGCACAAAGTTTGGCATGCTCGATGAATTGAGCGACCATGTGAAATCCCTTTCTGGCGAGTCGGTGATGCACTATGTGCTGTGGTCGATGATGGTGCTGGTTTTGGTGCTGGAGTTCTGCATCTTTAGTGGCAAATTGCTTGATGCTCCATTGCCATAAGTATTAAAAAAGAAAGAAGACGAGAATGATTTGCAAATTCTGCAATAGGGAAAACAGAAACGAGGCCAAGTTCTGCAAATGGTGCGGCGAACTCATTGAGACCCGCGCCCTCGACAGGCTGGTAGGCTTGGCCAACGTGAAGAACCAGCTGAAGACCATCGTCGATGCTTCTGCCTATCTGCGGTCGCGCACCAGCGTGGCATCGATGCGCCTGTCGGTCAATGCTATTATCATTGGCGAAACAGGTACGGGAAAGACAGCCTTGGCGGCCATCATCCGCGACTATTTCTTCCAGCACAAGATGATTGGCAAGCCCAAGCTCACCATGGTTGATGCCGTGGACTTCCAAAGATTCGTCGACAAGTGGGACGAGAATATCAGCAAGGCGAAAGGCGGCATCCTCTTCTTCGACAACGTGCAAAAGCTGTTGCCCGACAGATACAGTAACCAGGTGAACCCGCTCGACAAGCTGTTTGTGGAGATGGGAAAATGGAATGGCGACCCCATCGTCATCATGGCTGGACTGCCCAAGGGACTCGACGACTTTCTGGAGAGCAACCCTGCCGTCACCAACCGTTTCAAGTACACTTTCCGTTTGCCCACGCCAAACTGTCAAGAACTTTGCGACATCGTGAAACTGGAGCTGAGCACGAAATACGGTGTCAACCGTTTCTCGCCCGAGGCCGACAAACGACTCTCCCGCTTCTTCAAGTATCAGATTAAAATAAAGGACGAGACCTTCGGCAACGCCCATCTGGCCATGAAGACTGCCGAAGATATCTTCACCTCGTTCATCAGTCGAGGCGCCCAGAATGAGCAGGTGGAGAAAGACGACATCCAAGGCTATGTGCCCGAGGAACGCTCTCTCGATGACATCTTGGGCGACCTTGACAGCTATATTGGCATGGGCGAGGTGAAGCATGCTGTCCGCGAGATTGCCTACGCCGTTCAGAACAGTGTCCAAAGGGCTGAACGCGGCTTGGGCGAGCAGGAGAAAATGTCGATGCACATCGTGCTCACTGGAAATCCAGGCACTGGCAAGACCACTATCGCGCGCAAGCTGGGCGAAATCCTCGCAGCCATCGGCTATTTGGATTCCGGCCACGTTGTGGAGGTGGATCGCTCGAAGATGGTGAGTCCTTATCAGGGCGAGACGCCCAAGGTGGTGAACGCGCTCTGCGACAAGGCCATGGGTGGCATCCTCTTCGTTGACGAGGCCTACACACTGGCCCCCGTCAGTCAAGCCGGCGACCGCGACAACCAAGGTGCGCAGGCACTGGAGACGCTGATGAAGCGGATGGAGGACGACCGTGGTAAGTTTGTGGTCATTGCTGCGGGCTACCGCACCGAGATGGACAATCTTTTCCGCGTCAACCCCGGCATGAAGAGCCGCTTCAACTATTTCCTGAACATCGACGACTACACGCCCGACGAGCTGTTCCATATCATGCTCGTCTTTGCCAAGGAAAAGAAATACATCTTTGCTCCCGATGCCCAGGCATTGGCTCAGAAGATGATAGGCGAGCTGCACAAGCAACGCGACAAGGACTTCGCCAACGGACGCACCATGCGCTCGCTCTTCGACCAGATTTGCAAAAACCAGGCGAAGCGCTTGCAGGGCGGCGACATGCAGCTGATGACCAACGAGCAACTGATGACCATCATTGCCGAAGACATTCCATACGAGGCTCCAAAGGAGGTGGATTATACGGAGTGCCTGAAGAAGTTCGAGGGAATGGTGGGACTGGAAAGCGTGAAGCGCGAAGTGGGCAACCTCGCTGCTTTCCTGAATCTGCAGATTAAGCGTGGCGAGAACAATACTTTCCAAGGAAAGCATTATGTCTTTACCGGCAATCCCGGCACGGGCAAGACCACCGTTGCCCGCATCATGGCCGATGTGTTCAAGACGCTTGGCATCCTCTCGCGCGGCCAGCTTGTCGAGGCCGACCGTTCCAAACTCGTGGCTGGCTATTCCGGTCAGACGGCTATCAAAACCAACCAGCTCATCGACACGGCCATGGGCGGTGTGCTTTTCATCGACGAGGCCTACACGCTGAAGTCGAATGATAACGACTCCTTCGGTTCCGAAGCAATCGACACGCTTTTGAAGCGACTTGAGGACGACCGTGGCAAGTTCATCTGCATCGTTGCCGGATATACCGACCAGATGCACGACTTTATCGATGCCAACCCAGGATTGAAGAGCCGCTTCACCCAAACCATCCATTTCGATGACTATACCCCTGACGAGTTGACGCAAATTTTCGTGAATCTGGCCAAGGCAAAGAACTTCACTATCGACGAGGCCACTCATGCCGCCATCCATCGTGAGTTTGAGCAGCTGTATCTGCGGCGCGACAAGAACTTCGGCAATGCCCGCGAGGCACGTCGCATCTTCAACGAGTCGGTGGAGAAGCAGAGCCAGCGACTGGTGGAGCAGATGCATTCGCCGGGCTTCAGCGAGGACGAGATGTTCCGTCTCACCATCAACGACCTGCCTACCGCCAAGGCGGCAACGGCACGTCCGCTCGACGAGGTACTCAACGAGCTCGACGAGTTCATCGGCATGCGTTCGGTAAAGAACAGTCTGCGCCGCTTGGCCGTGCAGAGCATGTTCATCAAGCAGCGTGCTGCCATGGGAGCTGGAAAGGTGCAGCAGATGGCCATGAATTTTGTGCTCACGGGCAATCCGGGCACAGGCAAGACTTCCATCGCCCGAAAGATGGGCGAGATACTGCAGTCGATGGACATCCTGCCCACCAACCACGTCATCGAGGCCAGCCGTGCCACGCTGGTGGGTAAATACATGGGCGAGACGCCAAAGATTGTGAATGCCATGTGCGACAAGGCCATGGGCGGCATCCTCTTCATCGACGAGGCCTATACGCTGAGCGACCAGAACGACCAATATGGCAAGGAGGCCATCGACACGTTGATGAAGCGCATGGAGGACGACCGTGGAAAATTCGTGGTGATTGCCGCTGGCTATCAGGCACAGATGGACGAGTTCATGCAAGCCAACCCGGGACTGGCCAGCCGCTTCTCGCACCAGCTGCATATTGAGGACTATAATGAGGACGAGCTGCTGGCCATCTATAAGAAGATGGCACAAAAGGAGCAATACGTGCTGTCGCCGGCCGCCGAGTTTAAAGCCCTCAACATGATTTGCAAGATGTTGCTTCGGAAGGACGAGAACTTTGGCAATGCCCGTGAGATGCGCAACCTGCTCGACCAGACCGTGCAGCAGTTGTCGCAGCGCGTGGCCCAGCTGCCCCCCGAAAGCGTCACCAAGGAAACCTATCAGCTCATTCTTCCCGAAGACGTCCCCGAGCCTCAAAATGCCTAATTTGTAACTCGTAATTCGTAATGATAAAATGATTGTTTGTCCCAACTGTAAAGAAGAAATCGACGACGATTCCCGCTATTGCGACCAATGCGGCCAGTCGCTGCTCTTCTGCGAGCGATGTGGACGTGTGGGTATAGGGCGACGGTGCACCAGTTGTGGTGGACTCATGCTCTCGGCCAATGTGCATGCGCATACGGTCGCCACAACCGCACACAGGGTGGAGCCTGCCGTGCCACAGATCACGCTCTCTAACGACGAGCTGCACATACGCTTCACCGGTTCCGATGGTGCCATCATTGGCCGGCGACAAGGCCCCTACACTCAAATCTTCCATCAGCACATGTATGTCTCTGGCACGCATGCAAGGCTCAACTATAACCCTGGCTCTGGATGGACCGTCACCGACATGCACTCCTCGAATGGAACCCGCCTCAATGGCCAGCCACTGCAGCCCGATGTGGTGGTGCCCATGAGGAATGGTGATACGCTCGTCATTGCCAATGTGTCACTCCATGTCATCATCCGCTAAGAAATAAACGAAGAAAATATGCCACTCCGACTTCCCGACCGCCTGCCGGCCATCGATTTGCTGAAGAGCGAGAACATCTTTGTGATGGACGACACACGAGCCCATTCGCAGGATATACGCCCTTTGCGCATCGTCATCCTCAACCTGATGCCGTTGAAGATTACCACCGAGACCGACCTCATCCGTCTGCTTTCCAATACGCCCCTGCAGCTCGACATCAGTTTCATGAAGCTTAGGAGCCACACCCCCAAGAACACGCCCATAGAGCACATGATGATGTTCTATCGCGATTTCGCTGTTATGCGCAACGAGAAGTTCGACGGCATGATTGTCACTGGGGCACCTGTTGAGACGCTCGACTACGAAGACGTGGGCTATTGGGACGAAATCACCGACATCTTCGACTGGGCACGCACCCACGTCACCAGTACGCTCTTCATATGCTGGGCTGCTCAGGCCGCACTCTACCACTACTATGGCGTGCCCAAATATGGCCTGGACAGCAAGATGTTTGGCATCTTCCCGCAGCACATGTTGCTGCCTCGTCTGCCCATCTTCAGGGGATTCGACGATGTGTTCATGATGCCCCACAGCCGTCACACCGAGGTGCGCCGTCCCGACATTGAGCAGCACCCCGAGCTGACGCTGCTGGCTGAGGGCGACGAGAGCGGCGTCAGCATTGTCATGGCTCGTGACGGTCGTGAGTTCTTTATCACCGGTCATCTGGAGTATGCCCCCCTGACCCTTGATTCAGAATACCGGCGCGACTTGGGCGTTCGCACCGATGTGGGACTGCCACGCAACTATTACCCAGCCGATGACCCATCACGACAGCCCATCGTCAGCTGGCGTGCCCATGCCAACTTGTTCTACAACAACTGGGTGAACTATTACGTCTATCAGGAAACGCCATACGACATTTCCTTGATCAGTTAGGAAAAGGAGCGATGAGAGAACTGGAACTGCTGGCTCCCGCCAAGAACCTGGAGTGTGGCATGGCGGCTATCGACCACGGCGCCGATGCCGTCTACATCGGTCCGCCGCTCTTTGGTGCACGTGCCGCCGCCGGCAACAGCGTGGACGACATTGCCGCACTCTGCCGTTATGCTCATCGCTATGGTGCCAAGGTCTATGCCACGGTCAACACGCTGCTACACGACGATGAGCTGCCCCAGGCCGTTGCGCTGCTTGGGCAGCTGGCCGATGCCCAAGTAGATGCAGTTCTCATACAGGACATGCGTCTGGCTCCCAGTCAGCTGCAGCCCCTCTCCATGCACTTTCACGCCTCCACCCAGGCCGACAACCGCACCGCCCAACAAGTGGAATGGCTATGGCAGCAGGGCTTCAAACGTGCCGTGCTGGCTCGTGAACTCAGCATCGACGAGGTGGCTGCCATCCACAAGCAAGTGCCCCAGATGGAACTCGAAGTGTTTGTTCATGGGGCTCTCTGCGTCAGCTACAGCGGCCGTTGCTATGCCTCCGAATACTGCTTCAACCGCTCGGCCAACAGAGGTGAGTGCGCCCAGTTCTGCCGAATGAAATTCGACCTCCTCGATGCCGATGGACGTGAGCTACTGCACCAGCAGCACCTGCTCTCGCTGAAGGACCTGAACTTGAGCCGCCACCTGCATCGTCTCATCGAGACAGGAGCCATCTCGTTCAAGATTGAGGGACGCCTGAAGGACATCGCCTACGTGAAGAACGTCACCGCCGCCTACAGTCAGCTGCTCAACCAATACATTGCCAGCCATCCGGGCCAATATGTCAGGGCTTCGCGCGGACAATGTAGCTACACCTTCCAACCCGACCTCAACCGCACGTTCAATCGGGGCTATACCACCTACTTCGCCGATGGGCGTCAGCCGTCGATGGCGTCGTTCTTCACTCCCAAGGCCATTGGCCAGCAGGTGGGACATGTGAAGGAGGTGCGCCACGGATGGCTCACCGTTGCTGGAACTGCCGCTTTCGCTAATGGCGATGGCCTCTGCTATTTCGATGCCCATCAGCAGCTGCAGGGCTTCCGTGTCAATCGTGCCGAAGGCAACCGGCTGTTTCCTCAGCGCATGCCCACCGATATGCGTCCTGGCACGCCCCTCTATCGCAGCAACGACCAGCAGATGGACCGCATGCTGACCAAGCCTAGCGCCGAGCGCAAGATTCCCGTGGTGATGAGTCTACGCCCCACGCCCAATGGCTTTGCACTCTCCATGGACGGTCGCACCGTGCAGATGCCCATGGAGCATCAACAGGCAAAGAGTCCGCAGCGACAGAATATCATCGACCAGCTTTCCCGCTTGGGCGGCACCCCGTACGTCTGCACACACGTCGACCTTCCTGCCGACTTCAACTATTTCATCCCCAGCAGCCAGTTGGCGGCAATGAGGAGGATGGTAATGGAACTAAACCAAGAACCCACCCCCAGCAGACCCTCCCCCCAGCCCCTCCCTGCAGGGAGGGGAGTAGATAGTTCTGCTGTCACCACAACCAATGGCAAGTCTATATACGCCCCTCCCTCTAGGGAGGGGACGGGGGAGGGTCTGTTGGGGGAGGGTCTGCTGGGGGTGGGTTCCCCCCTCATGCAATGTCGCTACTGCTTGCGCTACGAACTGGGCTACTGCGTGAAGCATGGAGGACAGCGCCCCACATGGCATGAACCGCTCTCGCTGCGACTGGCCGATGGCAGATGCTTCACCTTGCAGTTCGACTGCCGGCAATGCCAGATGAACGTTTTGGCGACCAACAAATGATTGCGAAATGAGAAATGAGCGAATGACACGAAAGATGATGTGTCGGCTTCTGAGGAAGCTGACAGCTTTATCATTTATCATTTATCATTTATTATTTAGCGTAGCGCTTACTTCCTGCTATCGCCAGCCTTCGCCCACGCCCGATGGCTGGGTGCCCACGGCCGAGCAGGTGGACTCCGTTTCGTTCTACACCACCCACCACTACACCCAGAACTACAACTTTGTAGTCACCGCCGACTCGTTGCCCCTCATCATCCAGCAGCCAGGCGAGGCCATCGGCGGCATGCTCGTCGACACCATCCGTGTCCATCGCGACGAACGGATAGTGGTGGCCGACATTGCCACTTTCGCCTCCGACAC
The DNA here is from genome assembly GCA_017619275.1 of Prevotella sp. Taxonomy (GTDB): domain Bacteria; phylum Bacteroidota; class Bacteroidia; order Bacteroidales; family Bacteroidaceae; genus Prevotella. Next base: position 26,337 of record JAFZSR010000076.1, read on the forward strand.
CATCGACAGCGTGTGGGTGCAGGTGGCACGCGACCAGCTCACCATGGGTTGGCTGCACGAGGGCGACCTGCTCGCTGCTGTCGCCCCCGACAACCCTGTGTCGCGCTTCATCGATTTCTTCTCCGATAGTCACCTGCTTATCATGCTTGCCGTGGTGGTACTATGTCTCGCGCTCTATGTCGTGCGGCGTCTCTATCGCCGCCAGGCACCCATCGTGCACCTGCGCGACATCCCCTCTGCTTATCCCACGCTGATGTGTCTGCTCGTGGCTGTGGCTGCCGTGGTCTACAGCACCATCCAGCTGGCCGACCCCGAGTCGTGGCGACACTACTATTACCACCCCTCGCTCAACCCCTTTGCGCTGCCTGTCCACCTAGGCGTGTTCCTAGCCATCGTGTGGGCGCTGGTGGTGGTGGGTGCTGCCACACTCTACGACGTGCTTCGTCTATTGTCGCCAGGCCAAGCCTTGCTCTATCTGTTGGGGCTTGCCGCCGTGTGCAGCGTGTGCTATGTGGTGTTCAGCGTTTCCACCCTTTTCTATGTCGGTTATCCCCTGCTGGTGGCCTACGTCATCTTCGCCCTGCACCGCTATTTCCGCCACAGCCGCCCACGCTACGCCTGTGGCCAGTGCGGTTTGCCCCTACGTTCAAAGGGACGTTGTCCGCGCTGCGGCTCTATGAACGTTTGAGCTTCAATAACAGCTGCAAAAGTAATAAATTCACAGAAGTGGTATCTCTATGGTCTGGCCAGCAGGTCGTAGGGAATGTCGTCGCAGAGCATGGAGCAAGCCATCATTTCAGCCGTAGACGATTCGGTCGGCTGGGTGGGCGACTGAGCCACAAGAGGCTCCACCGGCTTCATGTATTTCGTGACGGTTCGCGTCTGATAGATGGTATCGTGGACGGTATTTGTTTGCACTACTGTGTCGTGCTGCACTTCGATGGCCTGAGCCAAGGGCTGGGCGTCGTTGGGCTGGGGTGCACGGGCGGCATGAAGCCCATAGCCAGCAATGAAGCTAACGAGGCTGGCGGCAATGGCCATGACGGCAGTGAGGCTACGCGTTTTGCGAGGACTGGGTGACCATGAATCAACGTCCATACGACTGTTGATGGCCTGGCGCTGACGGCGGGCCGACTGGATAATATCTTCATTTGATATTTGCATAATTCTTGAGCTTTTTGCGGATGATGTTCATTGTTTTATGGAGTCGTGACTTGACGGTACCCTCTGGAACGCCAACAATCTCGGCAATCTGTGGGATGGTCAGTTCCTCTTCATAATGGAGAGAGAACAGCTGGTGCAAAGGAGCTGGCAGTTCAGAGAGCACTTGTGCGAGGGCCTCGTCCAGCATGGCAGCATCAAGGTCGACCTCTATCTGCTGATGCGACACTGGTTCGGCATCCAGCGAGGCCATCAGCTGTGCTTCATAAGCATTACTCCTATAGTGGTTTTTGCAGATGTTATAGGCGATGGTAAAGAGCCATGTATCAACATTTCGTCCTTCCTGATAGCTATTGCGTGCTTCGTATGCCCTCAGAAAGACATCGTGTGTGGCGTCGGCTGCCAGTTCCTCATCGCCTCCCAACTGCACAAAGAAGAATCCTTTCAGTCTTCGGGCGTAGCGGCGATACAGCTCTTCAAAAGCTGTATCGCTGCCCGCCTTTGCCCGCGCCATCAGCTGTTCGTCGGTCTGCTGGCGCAGCGGTTTCAGATGGAAGATGCTCATTTCAGATACGCTTTGAACTCATCCACATCAAAGTTTTCCTTCTCCAAGCGGTCGATGATATCGGTAAAGATATCGCGCAGCCATTGATAGCGCTCCTTATTATGCTGTTTGTAGTAGGGCAACTGGTCGTGCAGCAGTCGAATATAGTTCATGGCGTAGGCATCGGCGCTGAACGAGAAGAGCTGTGTGTCCTTCATTTTCGGATGGAACGGCATGCGCAGGTACTCCAGACGATAGCACTGTTCTATGTTGCGGCGCTTCACGGTCCTATTGTCGTAGGGCTTGGTAGAGTAGCGTATGGTCAGCCCCTCGTTGTATAAGCGGGCCTTCAGTTCGTCGGGCAGGCCATATCCTAAAACATACCCTTGCATGTTGTGGGCCGACAGATAGACGGGACGCTTGGAGTGGTCGAAGATGTAGCGCATGATAGCCCGCTGCTTCTCTATTTGATCCTCGTACCCCTGCTCGTACCACGCCTTGTCGTAGGGAATACCGATTTGTCCAAACACATCCTTCACATATCCGGGAACCATAGCGGCATTCTCGTCATAAAGAATTTTGTCCTGATGCACGCCCAACACCCGTTGCAGGATGAGCTTACCGATGATGTCGCCCTCATGGGTACCGCAGTAGACGGCACCCGTCTCCATGCCCTGCAGCTCGTTGAAGTGATATTGCAATGTCTCTTCAGGATACTGCCCGCTTTCATAGAAACGCTTCAGCAGCTGGTTGATCCGCACGGTGTCACTTTTCGGAATGAGGTGTTGTATCCAGCGCTCGTAGTCACCGGCCAAGGCATCGGCGGGTAGCGTAGCGATGGCAGAATCGGCATACGCATCGTGGTGCATGTACAGCGTCAGCATGTCGTGTTCTTTTGCCAGTTTCTCCTCCTCTTCAGGGAGATAGCTGCCTTCGTAGGCGCAATAATAAAAGGTGTAGGTGCCGGGAATGGCTTTCTCCATACGTCCCACTACGTTCAGCTGCTTGCGATATTCCTCGCTGCCTTTCCAGTCCTTGGTGGTATTGATCCTGCGGTAAACCTTTTTCTCCGACACATCGAAGAGGTTGCGCCAAGAGACTTCGTCCATTGGATGATTCTGGACGTAGGTGTTCCAGTAATTGTAAAGGCTGTCCGTCTTCACCGAGTCACCGTATAAAACCAGAATCTCTTCTCTGTCTATACGTTCCGTTTTTTGTGCACTGGCTCCAGTCATCATGGTGACGGACACCAGCATGGTCATAACAATCCGTTTCATACTTTTCATTTTTGGGTTTTGTTTTGACAGCATACACACGAAACGGAAAATCGTTCATTTTATTTTCAATTCGGCGGGCTTCTTTATGGTCTTTTTCAGGCAATATAAAATGCCCTTGCCAAAGAAGGGTTACACCGTCCAAAATTTTGGTAACGATTTTTTGAAAAAAGTTAACGACTTTTGAAAAAAACTCGTACGAGATTTTTTCCGTCTCGCTATCGCAAAATTCCGGATCACAATGTTGCAACTTTCAGAATTAATCACTAACTTTGCAACCGCGATTCGTAAGAATCCAAGCTACAAGTCCTAGATCCTAATCTAAATGAGTAAATATTGTTTTATTTCACTTTAAACCAAAACAACAATGAAAAAGAAATTTTTGACAATGGCTGCGTCTGCAGCCCTCGCAGTTCTCACACTGGGCAGCTGCGCAACAATTAACTCTGGTGCTGCACTCGCAGAAAAGGCTCCCATTGGACCGAAGATGGGCGAAGCAACGAGTAACATCATCCTCGGCCTCTTTTCGTCGAAGGGTGAGCAGAACAACATCAAGCAGGCTGCCGAGAATGGTGGCATCAAGAAGGTGACACAGGTGGAGTATATTGACCAGTCCGTTTTCTTCGGTCTCTTCATCAAGCACACCACCCGCGTCTATGGTGAGTAATAATTGTAGATAGGTAATTCTATCAATAAGGGGGCAACCTTAGGGCTGCTTCCTTATTTCATGTTTTGACTTGTTCCCGCCCCCCAAAAGGGGACGCTTGGAATTAGGATTCCTCAATCTTCTGCAAAGCCAAATCGAGCAACCACTGGTTTTGCTCGTCAATGGTCATGTGGCTGTTGTCGAGCAGGATGGCATCATCTGCCTGCTTGAGGGGCGACACCTCGCGGTGCGAGTCGATGTAGTCGCGCTCCTGCACATTTTTCAGGATGTCGTCAAAGTCGGCCGGCATACCCTTTTGTTGCAATTCATCGTAGCGTCTTTGTGCACGCACCTGTGCCGATGCGGTGACGAAGACCTTCAGCTCGGCATTGGGGAAGACGACGGTGCCAATGTCGCGGCCATCCATGACGATGCCTCCACTTTGGCCCATTGCCTGCTGCTGGGCCACCATGGCCTCGCGCACGAAGGGTAGGGCGGCGATGGGACTGACATGGTTCGACACTTGGAGCGAGCGGATGAGCTCCTCCACACACTCGCCGTTGAGATAGGTGATGGGGCGCCCGCTGGCAGGGTCGAGTTGGAAGGTGATGTGAATCTGGTCCATCTGTTGTTGCAACTCGTCGGTGAGAATGGTGCCGTCGGGCTGGATGAGTTGATGGCGCAGGGCATAGAGCGTGACGCTACGATACATGGCACCAGTGTCTACATAGATATAGCCCAATTGCTGGGCGAGCGCCTTGGCCATGGTGCTCTTTCCACACGATGAATGGCCATCGATGGCGATGGTAATCTTCTTCATTTCGATTAATTAAAGGATATAGCTAAAGTTAATGACCAGCGATGGTGAACTGACGTGCAGTTTGGCGTAGGCCACGTGAAGCTTTAATCGCTCCAGTTGGATGCCGCCGCCCAGGGAGAGGGCAGTTCCATGACTGCTCTGTCCTTCACCGTCGGATATCTTCATCTCGGCAGCTCGCATGGCGTTGTAGCCTGCGGCTAAATAGATTTGTTGTGACAAAAGCAGGTCCGCGCCCAGCACAAGGTGCTTGCCCAGTCCGTGCTCCCAATCGTTGAGGCGCACCAAGGTGGCTGAGAAGCGGAGCGGCGAGTTCACCAATCGCTTGCTCACGCCCAATTGCAGGTCGAGTGGCATGCGCTCGAAGTCGTCTTCGTAGGCGGTGAGTTGTCCGCCCAAATTACGTGCTACGGCCGATATGCTCCACTGGCGATCGACATCGTAGTAGTTGAGTCCCAGGTCGACGGCGGCGGCCAACGAGTTGTAACGCCCAATGTAGGAAGTGACCATCTTGGCGGTGATACCTCCGCTGATTCGACGGCTGAGGTTATAGGCGAAGGTTCCTCCCACGGCAATGTCCTTGGCGCTAAAGGTACCCGTCTGTTCGCCGGTATAGGTGGTTTCGTTCATCTCGCCATAGCTGATGAAACGTCCTTGCACGCCCCAGGTGCCATGCTCGCCCACATACTGCTGATAGGCTCCGGAAGCGGTGACGCATCCCTGCATGTAGGTCATCATGCCCAAGGAGAGCGAGCGGTTGGCAACGTTGCTGATGAGTGCGGGATTATGGAAGGCGACGGTTCCATCGTCGTCGCTCATAGTGATGTTTTCACCGCCCAAAGCCGTGGCGTGGGCACTCACCGGCAGCCGCAAGAAATTGAACGCCGTCTGGCTGTCTTGCGCACGGCAGAGGAGCGCAGAAATGGTGAGCAGAGCAGTAAAAACAACTTTTTTCATCTAAATAATCTAAATTTTGATGCAAAGATACAGCTTTTTTCAAATATCCGTGCTAAATTTGCATGCGGAATTCGAATTAATAACGATTTTCTTGGCAGATTATTGCAAACAACGCCGCGTTTTATGCCTCTTAGAGGGGTGGAAACGCCCGTTGTGGCACTAGCGATGGAAGAGAAGAAGAGCAGGAACGCCGACTTGGAGAGCCGCCGTCCTCAACGATTGATGCTGGGGTTGGTGGTGGCGTTGGCCTGTATATTCGTGGCGTTGGAGTACACCATTGAACCTGATGACCCGCTTGACGATGAAGACCTGCTGGCGCGCCTCGACAACGAGATGGAGCTGCCTCCCATGTTGCAACAGGAGAACGAGCTGATTCTGGCCCCGAAAGTGGAGCCGAAGCCCGAAACAAAGATTGTGGTGGTGGAAGACGAAGAAGAGACAACTTTACTGGAAGACGATGAACCCGTGGAGACAGATGCCGACGATGACATGGAAGCATTGGATGACGAAGAACTTGTGGAGATGGAACCACCGCCACCACCCGACGACGAGGTGCTACCGCTACGCGTGGTGGAGGAGTTGCCACAATTTCCCGGTGGTCCCGTGGAGTTCATGAAATGGTTGACACGCAACCTGAAATACCCCAAGGCACTGGAGGACCAAAAGCTGACGGGAAAGGTGGTGGCCGAGTTTATCGTCAATACCGACGGCTCCATCACCGACGTGAAGGTGGTGAACTCATTGCATCCGCTATGCGATGCCGAAGTGCTTCGCGTGCTCCGCATGATGCCCCGTTGGACGGCCGGTATCGAGAACGACCAGCCGTGCCGTACCAAAGTGTGCATCCCCGTGGTGTTCAAGATATAATTTTCCAAGAGAACAATAAGAATAATATATAATGTATCAAGCAGAAGAATTGATGAAGAGCGTGAACGACGCTTTGGAGGCACGGAAATACGTGCGCCAACCTGCGTCGCTCTACGAGCCCGTGAGCTATGTGCTGGCCATGGGGGGCAAACGCATACGCCCCGTGTTGATGATGCTGGCCTACAATCTCTACAAGGACCATCCCGAAAGTATTATATCTCAGGCACTGGCCTTAGAGACCTACCATAACTTCACGCTACTGCACGACGACTTGATGGACCGTGCCGAGAAGCGTCGAGGCCATGCCACGGTGCATATGCGTTGGAATGCCAACACCGCCATCCTGTCGGGCGACACCATGTTGCTCATGGCCTTCGAGCAGATGCAACAATGTGATGCCCGCCATCTGCCCAAGGTGATGGGCCTCTTCACCGAGACGGCTTTGCAAATCGACGAGGGACAGCAATACGACATCGACTTTGAGACGCGCAACGACGTAGCCGAGGAGGAATACATTGAGATGATTCGCCTAAAGACCAGCGTGCTCCTGGCCTGTTCCTTGAAGATGGGTGCCATCCTGGCCGATGCCTCCGATGCCGATGCTGAGCGGCTCTATCGCTTTGGCGAGTGCCTGGGATTGGCTTTCCAGCTACAAGATGACCTGCTCGACGTCTATGGTGATGAGGCGACCTTTGGCAAGGCCATAGGAGGCGACATCGTCACCAACAAGAAGACCTACATGCTCATCAACGCACTGGGCCTTGCCGATGAAAGGCAAAGCACCGAGCTTCAGCGATGGCTCGCCGCCACCGATTTCGACCGCCAAGAGAAGGTCCAAGCCCTCACAGCCATCTACAACGAGCTGGGCATCCGACAACTATGCGAAGAGAAGATCAAGCACTATTTCAACGAGGCTCAGCGCTTGTTGGAGCAGGTGAGTGTGGCCGACGAGCGCAAAGAACCCCTACGGCAATACGCTGCACAAATGATGAAACGCCAATATTGAGCCAGCGCCATGAGGTTCATCGACACACATGCACACCTTGACGGAGATGAGTTTGCCGCCGACCGCGACGACGTGATGCAACGGGCACGCTTGGCTGGTTGTAGCGCCATCTTGGTGCCTGCCATCGACCTTCCTACGTCGCGCGCCATCATCGAGCTCTGCCAGCAGCACCCTGCCTTCCTTCATGCCATGGTGGGGTTGCATCCTGAAGAGGTAAAAGTCGGGTGGAAGGACCAGCTTGACGGCATCCACCAACTGCTCGTCTCCCATGCTTCCCAGCTCGTCGCCATCGGTGAGGTGGGACTTGACTACTATTGGAGCCGCGAGTATGAGCACGAGCAACTGGAGGCTTTCGAACAACAGGTGCGATGGTCGGTGGAGACCCGTTTGCCCTTGATGATTCATTGCAGGAAGGCTCAGAACGAGATGGTACGGCTCTTGCGGGGCTACGAGAAGGAATTGCCGGGAGGCGTGTTTCATTGTTTCACCGGCAACGAGCACGAGGCCTTGGAATTGCTCCAATTCCCGCGCTTCGTACTGGGCATTGGTGGCGTGCTCACCTTCAAGAAAAGCCACTTGCCGCAGGTGCTCGCTTCGACGGTGCCCTTGGAGCGCATCGTGCTCGAGACCGATGCCCCCTATATGGCGCCTGTGCCCAAGCGTGGTCAGCGCAACGAGAGCGCATACATCACCCACGTCATCGAGCGCTTGGCCCAAGCCTACGGAGTGGACGAAGACATGGTGGCCGACATCACCACGAACACCGCACAACGCCTCTTTGGATTGAAAAACGAATAAACTAAATACATTTATTTACTATGAAGCTTAAAGATATACTAACCGGCAAACTGAATGTCGAAGAGTGGGAGAGCAAGGGCTATGAACTGCCCAAGTATGACATAGAGGCTGTGCGCCGCAAAACCCGCGAAGAGCCCACATGGGTGCACTTCGGCGGAGGCAACATCTTCCGTGCCTTCCCTGCCGCCATCTTGAACGATGCTTTGGACACGGGCCAATACGACCGTGGAGTAATCGTGGCCGAGACCTTCGACTTCGAAGTCATCGACAAGGCCTACGCCCCCTACGACAACTTGTCACTCCTCGTCAGCCTTCAGTCGTCGGGGACCATTGAGAAGAAGGTCATCGCCAGCGTGACCGAGGCCTTGAAGGCCGACCCCCAATTCGACGATTGGAAGCGACTGGTGGAAATCTTCCGTCAGCCCTCGTTGCAAATGATTTCGTTCACCATTACCGAGAAGGGTTATACCTGGAATGAAGCCGACCTCGCAAGAGGCTTGAAGCCCCTCTTTGCTATGGGTAAGGTGTGTGCTTTGTTGCTGGAGCGTTTCCAAGCAGGACAGCTCCCCCTGACGGTGCAATCGATGGACAACTGCTCGCACAATGGCGATAGGGTAAAGGCGGGCGTCTTTGCCTACGCCGAGCGCTGGGCGAAAGAGGGCTTGGTGCCCCAGGCTTTCCTCGACTATCTGAACGACGAGACGAAGATTACCTTCCCCTGGTCGATGATTGACAAGATTACGCCCCGTCCGCATGAGAAGGTGAAGGAGTTGTTGGCCGCCGATGGCTATGAAGATAATAATTATATTGAGACCGAGAAGCACACGTTCACGGCTCCCTTCGTCAATGCCGAGGAGGTGCAGTATCTGGTCATCGAGGACAACTATACCAACGGACGTCCGCCGCTCCATCTGGGCGGTGCCCTTTACACTACCCGCGAGACAGTGGACAAGGTGGAGACGATGAAGGTCACCACCTGCCTCAACCCCCTGCACACCGCCATGAGCATCTATGGCTGCATGCTGGGCTATACCCTTATCAGCGCCGAGATGGCCGATGCCGACCTGCGCCCCTTCGTCCAGAAACTGGGATACATCGAGGCCATGCCCGTGGTCACCGACCCTGGCGTGCTCAACCCCTACGAGTTCATCGGCGCCGTCATCAACCGCCGTTTGCCCAATCCCTTCATGCCCGACGCTCCGCAGCGCATTGCCATGGATACCAGCCAGAAGCTGCCCATCCGCTTTGGTGAGACCATCAAGAAGTATATCAGGCGTGGTCTCGACATGGAGAACCTGGTGCTCATCCCCCTCACGTTGGCCGGTTATGCCCGCTATCTGAAGGGCATCAAGGACGACGGCACCCCCTTTGAGCCTTCGCCCGACCCCATGCTCGCCGAGATGCAGGCCATCGTGGCTCCGCTCGAAGTCGGCAAGGCCGATCAGGACTATTCGTGCCTGCGTCAGCTCTATACCCGCAGCGATGTGTTCGGCCTCGACCTCTATGAGGCTGGCTTGGGCCCAAAGATTGAGGGCATGGTGCGCGAGCTGTTCGCTGGTCAGGGTGCCGTGCGTGCCACCTTGCACAAATATGTTGAAGCCAGATAACATGTTATAACAACACATTAACTTTTAAACAAACATCAATTATGAAACAAAAGAAGTTTATCCTCCAGGAGAGTGAGATTCCAACCCAGTGGTACAACATCCAGGCCGACATGCCCAACAAGCCGCTGCCTCCCATCCATCCCGCCACGAAGCAACCGCTTGGCGTCGACGACTTGGCACACATCTTCCCACGCGAGTGCTGTGTGCAGGAACTTGACACCGAGCATGCCTTCATCGACATTCCCCAGGAGGTGCTCGAAAAGTATAAGTTCTACCGTTCCACGCCTTTGGTGCGCGCCTACTCCCTTGAAGAGGCACTGGGCACACCAGCCCACATCTATTTCAAGAATGAGTCGACCAATCCGCTTGGCTCTCACAAAATCAATTCGGCCCTGCCCCAATGCTACTATGCCAAGCAGGAGGGCACGACCAACGTGACCACTGAGACGGGTGCCGGCCAGTGGGGCATGGCGCTGAGCTATGCTGCCAAGCTCTACGGCTTGGAGTGTGCCGTCTATCAGGTGAAGATCACGATGCAACAGAAGCCCTACCGCTCGATAGCCATGCGCACCTTCGGCGCCGCCGTCACCGGCTCGCCCTCGATGTCTACCCGTGCCGGTAAGGACATCATCACCCGCGACCCCATGCACTCCGGTTCGTTGGGCACAGCCATCAGCGAGGCCGTTGAACTGGCTACCACCACGCCCAACTGTAAGTACACGCTCGGCTCGGTGCTCAACCATGTGGCCCTGCACCAGAGCATCATCGGCCTAGAGGCCGAGAAGCAGATGGCCATGGCTGGCGAATATCCCGACATGGTGATTGCCTGCTTCGGCGGAGGCTCCAACTTTGGTGGCATCGCCTTCCCCTTCATGCGCCATAACCTGAAGGACGGCAAGACCACCGAGTTCATCGCTGCCGAGCCAGAGAGCTGTCCCAAGCTGACCCGCGGTAAGTTCCAGTACGACTTTGGCGACGAGGCTGGCTACACCCCGTTGCTGCCTATGTTCACCCTGGGCCACCAGTTCAAGCCCTCGAACATCCATGCCGGTGGTCTGCGCTATCACGGTGCTGGTATGATTGTGAGCCAGCTCATTAAGGACGGTCTGATGCACGGCGTCGACATCCCCCAGTTGGAGAGCTTCGAGGCCGGCATGCTCTTCGCCCGCACCGAGGGCATCATCCCCGCTCCCGAGAGCTGCCACGCCATTGCTGCCACCATTCGCGAGGCCAACAAGTGCAAGGAAACCGGCGAGGAGAAGGTCATCCTCTTCAACCTCTCGGGCCACGGTCTCATCGACATGCCCAGCTACGACCAGTATATCAACGGCGACCTGCAGAACTACTCCGTCAGCGATGAGCAGATAGCCAAGAACGTAAGCGAACTGGAGCAGATCATCAAATAAATAGTGGATACATCCATCTTTCAGGGCAAGACGGCGGCTTACTTCACCTTGGGGTGCAAGCTTAACTTCTCCGAGACATCCACCTTCGGGCGTTTGTTGCAGGAGTTGGGCGTGCGCACGGCCGAAAAGGGTGAGCAAGCCGACATCTGCCTTGTCAACACCTGCACCGTCACCGAGATGGCCTCGCGCAAATGTCGCCAGGCCATCCATCGGTTGGTGCGCCAACATCCCAATGCTTTTGTGGTCGTCACCGGATGCTATGCCCAGCTGGAACCCCAGGCGGTGAGCCACATCGAGGGCGTCGACCTGGTCTTAGGGAGCAACGAGAAGGCTCGGCTGGTGCAATTCCTGGCCGAGGAGTGGGGTAGGGACGTCGCATGCCCCGCGCCCTATTACACACAGAAGACGAAGGACATCACCTCCTTTGCGCCCAGTTGCTCGCGAGGCAACCGCACGCGCTATTTCCTGAAGGTGCAAGACGGCTGCGACTATTTCTGCACCTATTGCGCCATCCCCTACGCCCGTGGCTTCAGCCGCAATCCTACTATCGCCTCGTTGGTAGAGCAGGCTCGCCAGGCGGCCGACGAAGGAGGAAAGGAGATTGTGCTCACCGGCGTGAACATTGGCGACTTCGGCAAGACCACCGGCGAACACTTCATCGACCTGGTGAAGGCGCTTGACGAGGTGGAAGGCATCAGCCGCTATCGCATCAGTAGCCTTGAACCCGATTTGCTCTCAGATGAGTTGATCGATTTCTGCGCCCATAGCCGGGCCTTCATGCCCCACTTTCACATCCCCCTCCAGAGCGGGAGCGACGAGGTGTTGCGCCTAATGCACCGCCACTATGATAGCCGTCTTTTCGTAGAGAAGATTCAGCATATTAAGCAAGCCATGCCGCATGCTTTCATCGGTGTTGACGTGATGGTGGGGTGTCGTGGAGAGACTCCCGAATGCTTCGAGCAGACCTTTAGCTTACTCCAACAACTACCTGTCAGCCAGTTGCATGTATTCCCATATAGCGAGCGCCCTGGAACCGCTGCACTACGCATTCCCTACGTGGTAAGCGAGGAAGAGAAGAAACGCCGAAGCAAGCTCCTCCTCGACCTCTCCTACCAGAAGACCGAGGCTTTCTATGCCCAGCATATTGGCCAACAAGCCGAGGTGCTGATGGAGAAAGCGACCCGAGGACGTGCCATGCATGGCTTCACCCGCAACTATGTCCGCGTGGAATTGCCCCCGCAGCTGGCCAGTCCCGAACTCGACAATCAGATTGTCGCCGTCAGGCTTCTTGAACCCCCGAAGTTAGGTGGACGGGCGTCTCAGGCCGATACGGAACCGAGAGCCTTGCGTTGTGAATTGATATAAAATGATTTTGGGTCGTTTGGGGAGTTGGTCGTTTAGTCGTTTAGGGAAGGCACATACGACGGTGGTAACATCTCCAAACGACTAAACGATGAAACAACCAAACGACTAAGATAGTAATGAATTCAGCATCTAGTTCAAAGCCCCAGCTTGCCATCGTCATCCTCAACTGGAACGGCTCGACCATGCTCAGCCGCTATCTGCCCAGTGTGCTTCGCGATTCACAAGGCGAAGCCACCGTCTACGTGGCCGACAATGCCTCGACCGACGATAGCGTGCCGATGTTGCGCCAACAATTCCCCCAGGTGCAACTCATCCTCCTCGACCGCAACTGGGGCTTTGCCGAGGGCTACAATCGCGCCCTGGCCACGATTGATGCCGAATACTATCTGCTCCTCAATAGCGACATTGAGACCACTCCTGGATGGCTCACACCCATGCTCAGTTTCATGGAGGCCCATCGCGACGTGGCCGTGTGCCAACCCAAGCTTCGCTCCATGGCCCATCGCGACCAGTTTGAATATGCCGGTGCCAGTGGCGGCTTCATCGACCGTCTGGGCTATCCATATTGCCGTGGAAGGGTGTTCAACACCGTGGAGCAGGACAACGGACAATACGACAACCCCGCCGAAGTGCATTGGGCCACGGGAGCAGCCCTCATGGTGCGTGCCAGCGTCTATCGCCAAGTAGGGGGGCTTGATGCGCGTTTCTTTGCCCATCAGGAAGAAATCGACATGTGCTGGCGCATACGTCTGCTCGGCCATAAGATTTATTGTCTGCCCAGTAGCGTCGTCTATCATGTGGGAGGCGGCACCTTGCCCAAAGCCAATCCCATGAAGACCTTCCTCAACTTCCGCAACAACCTGACTATGCTCTATAAATGTCTGCCCGACGAGGAATTGAAGCCCGTGATGCGCCGTCGCTGGTGGCTCGACTATTTAGCGGCCTCACAGATGCTATTGCTCAATTTCAACTGGGGTGACTTCCGCGCCGTATGGCGGGCCCGTCGCGCATTCAAACAATGGAAGAACGATTTCGAAGCCGACCGAAAAGCCATCCAAGAGGCCGTTTTTGACGCCAACCACGCCAAACCCGCTCCTTTTTCTTTGCTTTGGCAATACTATATCAAGCGTCACAAGCGTTATACCGACCTGCCAGCAAGTCTACCAGACACACCATCCTCTACCGCTGATCGCTGATAATTAGCATTTTAGAGTGTGGTAAAAATTTATTAGACTTTTTTTATCCAAGACGCCATAACGTACTAAGTAACTGCTACTTCTCTAAATTGCGACGTGAAATACATGTTTCATGTCGTGAAATATATGTTTCATGCTTTGAGATACATATTTCATGCCTTGAAACAGAGATTCGTTGTGGCAGAATTACCATTTGGTTGCACGTAAAAACCCGAAAAGCGATGGGGATACCGACAAAAACGACGGCAACGAAATGGCGAGTGCCCCCACCGAACCTGCGAAAGTAGTTTCTTTTCACGGCTGATGCAGAAAGTGAAAGAAAAAAAGGGGCGTTGATTGATGGCGGTTTTGTTTTTTTTTCGTATCTTTGCACCTGAATTGAAAAAATGCGAGTATTGGATAGACTTGCCTGGTGCATGATGAAAAAGTAGTCGCCAAACAGAAAGAAATGGAAATGAAAAAAATGATTAGCATTGTCAACCGCGTGGAAGAACTGGAGCGCGTGACGCGCTTCGTTGAGGACATCTGCGACGAGTTGAACCTCGACATGGAGCTTCAGATGAATCTCAACCTGGCTATGGAAGAGATGGTGTCGAACATCATCTTCTACGCCTATCCCGAAGGTACGGAGGCCAACATCGACATCTCGGCCACATCCGATGGCAGAGAGATCACCTTTGTCATCAGCGACCAAGGGCAGGAGTTCGACCCCACCAAGGTCGACGAAGCCGACGTGAACGTGAACCCAGCAGAGCGCTCGTTGGGGGGCATGGGCATCTTCATCGTGAAGAACATCATGAACCAGGTGACCTATCAGCGACTGGAAGGCAAGAACCTGCTCACCATGAAAAAAGAAATTTGACCTTTGAAACATAACGCAAATAATCCTAAATCGTAGATAAAAATGACCGAAATTATAAAGCAGGATGGTAAAACCATCATCAAAACCGACAAGCGCATCGACACCATGAATGCAGCCCAGTTTGAAAAGGACATAGAACCGGCCCTTCAGGATGCAACCTTAGATATAGAGATGGATTGCAACGAACTGAACTACATGGCCAGCTCGGGACTGCGAATCATCCAGAAAACCATGCGCACGGTAATGATGAAAAAGGGGAAGTTCAAACTTACCAACGTGAGCCCCGAAATCTACAAGGTTTTGGCCATGACGGGATTTACCAAGTTCATGACCGTGGAGCAGAAAGCATGATACCCGAAGACCAGCTCATTGCCGACTTTCGTCAGTTACAAGAAGAGCATGAGTGCCTGAAAGCCGATTATGAACACCTACGCCAAATGTTCGACGACATGGGGCAGGGCTACGAAGAGGCGCTGAACCTTTACGACAAGGCAATGGAGTCGGGTCGAATGAAAACCGAATTCATTCGGCAGATCTCCCAGGAGATACGCACACCGCTCAACATCCTCAGTGGGTTTACCCAGGTTCTCACCACCCCAGGGCTATCCGTTTGTTAATACAATAGTTATTTGTTACGCAGAAAGTAATTTGTAGGGTAGGGGTGCAATCGTTTGCGCCCCATTATCGTGTGTTTCATGCCGATAAAAGAATGCCAGCTTTAAAAAAATCATTACTTTTGCGAAAACTAATAACTACACACTATCATGGAATTGCTTTTCAATATTGAGTATTATACATCGTTTGGCGAGCAGCTGCGGTTGAACATCCTTGGACAAGAAGGAAGTCCGACAACCCACCACATGCAAACCAACGATGGCCATCAATGGACTTGCCGAGTGCAATGGGATGGCCAGCCGGGAACTTATTTCGACTACTACTATAGCGTAGAGCGAGGCGAGACGGAAGTTCGCCATGAGTGGTTGGTGGCACCTCATAGACTGGAGTTGGCCGCCAAGATGGGCGTGCGCTATTTCATCTACGACCACTGGATAGATTCCCCCGAAGATGCCTACCTCTATTCGTCGGCCTTCACCGAGTGCGTGATGAGGCGTCAACGTCAGCTCAGTCCTGGAAGCGAATACCAGCGCACGGTGCGCTTGAAGGTGCGCGCCCCACAATTGCGCCAAAACCAAAGGCTTTCGTTGGTGGGAGCTCCTCACTATCTGGGAGGATGGAACACCGCCAATGCGCTGGCCATGACAGAACATGAGAGCCATGAGTGGGTGGTGAGCCTTGATGGCGACCGACTGCCCGGACGGTTCGAGTTTAAGTTCATTATTGTGAACGACCGAGGCGAGGTGTCTTGGGAAACCGGCAATAATCGTTTTGTTGAACTACCCGACGTGGGCGTGCAGATGGCCGACGTGCTGGTGTATGAGCTGACGCAGGCTTCGTTCGCCGCCCATGCCTGGAAGGGAGCCGGCACGGTGATACCCGTGTTCTCGCTCCGTAGCGAGGGGAGTTTTGGAGTTGGCGACTTTGGCGACCTTCGGATGATGGTCGACTGGTGTGCCGCCACCCAGCAACGCGTATTGCAGATATTGCCCATCAACGACACCAATATCAGCGGCACGTGGCAGGACTCCTATCCCTATAACAGTATCAGCATTTATGCCCTACATCCTCAATACACCGACATGCGGCAATTGCCACCGCTGAAGGATGAGGCTCGCCGAGAACACTTCGAGCAGTTGAGACAGGAGTTGAACCAATTGCCACAGATTGACTATGAGCGCATGTTCAGCACCAAGATGGAGTATCTGCGCGAGTTGTTCGCCCAAGAAGGAGCCAAGGTGAAGCGCACCAAGGCGTATAAGAATTTCGTCGAGGCAAACAAGGAATGGCTGGAGCCTTACGCACGCTTCTGCTATTATCGCGACCTCTATGGCACGGCCGATTTCAATCAATGGCCACAACCGCTGGCAAAGCCCGACCAGAAGACAATGGATTTCTGGCACTACGTGCAGTTCAACCTCGACCAGCAGATGCACGAAGCCCACGAGCATGCCCGTAGCAAGGGTGTGATCCTGAAGGGCGACATCCCCATCGGCATCAGCCGCGACGGCGTGGAGGCATGGGTGGAGCCGCGCTACTTCAACCTGAACGGACAAGCCGGTGCACCGCCCGATGCCTTTAGCGAGGACGGTCAGAATTGGGGATTCCCCACCTACAACTGGGACGAGATGATGAAAGACGGTTGCCGCTGGTGGGTGCGCCGATTCAGCAAGATGCAACAGTTCTTCGATGCCTATCGCATCGACCACGTGTTGGGCTTCTTCCGCATCTGGGAGATTCCCGTCCCTCAAAAGAGTGGTCTCTATGGCCAGTTCCAGCCATCCTTGCCTATGACGCGCCAGGAGGTGGAGGCCTACGGCGTGACATTCCACGAAGAACTGTTTCTGCCCGATCATAAACAAAAGAACGGCAACGCTTGGCATCCCCGCATCAACGCTCCGAAGATGAGCGAGTTCAAATCCTTGCTCTCCGAGGACGAGCAACAACGCTTCTGGAACCTCTACAACGATTATTTCTATCGTCGCATGAACCATTTCTGGTATGAGGAAGCCATGAAGAAGTTGCCACGCCTCACTCAGGCCACCCGCATGCTTTGTTGTGCCGAAGACCTGGGCATGGTGCCCGATTGCGTGCCTTGGGTGATGAACGAGCTGCGCATCCTGACGCTCGAAATCCAATCAATGCCTAAAGACCCTGCCGTGCGCTTCGGTCATCTCAGTCGCAATCCCTATCGCTCGGTGTGCACCATCAGTACACACGACATGTCAACGCTACGCCAATGGTGGGACGAGGACGAGGAGCGCACGCAAAACTACTACAACACCATGCTCTATCGCTCAGGAGCCGCTCCACATCCCCTGCCCGGATGGTTGGCCAAGGACATCGTGAGCCGTCATCTCACGTCGCCCAGCATGCTTTGTCTGCTCTCACTTCAGGATTGGCTCAGCATCAACGAGAACCTGCGTCTGCCCGATCAGAACGCCGAGCGCATCAACATTCCTGCCAACCCACGCCATTATTGGCGCTATCGCATGCACATGACCATCGAGCAGCTGATGCAATCCGACGAGTTCAACGAGCAAATGCGCGAACTCATCGTCAGTAGCGGAAGAGGATAGAACACACTACTCCCATCTATTAACTTACCACACTCTAAGCTAGGCTCAGAACATAAGTCTCAAACTCTAAACAACTCAAATGGTAAAACATGTCATTCTCTGGACATTAAATCCAGAACTCACAGAGGAAGAAAAACAAAACGTGAAAGCCGGCATCAAAGCCGGACTTGAAGGACTTGTGGGCAAGGTGCCTGGTCTCATCGACGTGAAGGTACACATCGACGGACGTCTCAACTCGTCGAATGCTGATGTGATGCTCGACTCAACCCTGGAGTCGGCCGAGGCACTGGCGGGCTATGCCAAGCACCCCGAACATGTGGTGGTGGCCAACGGTAAGGTGCGTCCCTACACCATCCAACGCTCATGCCTGGACTTTGAAGTGAAAGATTGATGGCAAGGAAAAAGAAACCACTGCCCGTGATAGAGGGCGTGACAATCGAGGCGGTGGCCGCCGAAGGAAAATGCCTCTTCCATTGGGGCGATATGGTGGTGTTTGTACCCTGGTGCGTGCCAGGCGACGTATGCGATGTTCAGATACGTCGAAAGAAACATAGCTTCGCCGAGGGCGAGGTGGTTCGTTTCGTGGAGTATAGCAAGGTGAGAAGCACGCCCTTCTGCCAGCATTTTGGCGTGTGTGGAGGGTGCAAGTGGCAAAACCTGCCCTACGAAGAGCAACTGAAGGCCAAGCAACAACAAGTCTTCGACCAGCTCACCCGTATAGGTAAGGTGGAATTGCCCCCCTTCAGACCTATCCTCGGCTCGGTGCAGACGCAGGCCTATCGTAATAAGCTTGACTTTGGATGTGCCAACAAGCGCTATATCACCAAGGAGGAGATGATGGCCGATGCGAACCCCGAAGCCCACCAATCACTCAAGGACCGTCCGGCCATCGGTTTCCATATCACTGGCGCCTTCGACAAGATTCTTCCCATCGAGAAGTGCTGGCTCATGCACCCGCTTCACAATGAGATTCGTAATGCCATCCGCGACTATGCGCTGGAGCATGGCATCAGCTTTTTCGACTTGCGTCAACAAAAGGGATTGCTTCGCGATGTCATCATTCGCAACTCCAATAGTGGCGAATGGATGGTCGTCGTCCAATTCCACTACGATGAGACGGGTGGCGAAGACGAGGCTTTGGCGCTAATGCAATTTGTGGCCGACACGTTCCCGCAAATCACGTCGCTGATGTATCTCAATAATCAGAAATGCAACGATACTATTGGCGATCAGGAAATCATCACGTTCAAGGGAACCGACCACATCTTTGAACTGATGGCCGACCTGCGCTTCAAGGTGGGGCCAAAGTCATTCTATCAAACCAATACCGAGCAGGCTTTGCACCTCTATGAAGTGGCCCTCCAGTTGGCCCATCTATCGGGTACCGAAACCGTCTACGACCTCTATACGGGAACGGGCACTATCGCCAATTTCGTGGCCCGTCATGCCAATAGGGTGGTGGGGATAGAGTACGTTCCCGAGGCCATCGAAGATGCCAAGGTAAATGCCCAGCTGAATGGCATCGACAACACAATCTTTTTTGCTGGCGACATGAAGGACATCCTCACCGATGATTTCATTGCCCAGCATGGCCATCCCGACGTGATCATCACCGATCCGCCACGCGCCGGTATGCACCCCGATGTGGTGAAAACCATCCTCAGGGCTGCTCCCAAGCGCATCGTTTATGTGAGTTGTAATCCCGCAACACAAGCACGCGATTTGCACGACTTAGACCAGAGCTATCGCGTGGCATGCGTGCAACCTGTCGACATGTTCCCCCATACACCGCATGTGGAGAACGTGGTGTTGCTCGAGTTGAAGGGTTAGTTAGTCTTCTACATAGTCGGCCAACCCTTCAGCTTCCTCGTCGGGGTCGCTGCTACCCAAATCCATCATGGTTGAATAGTTGTCCTCGGTGATGTCCTCATCGTTGGGCTCTTCAATCTCGATGTCATCTTCATCGGGCTTGTTGAAGGTGTCCTCGATTTCCACATCGCCGTCTTCGCTCTCGTCGTCATTACTGAACGAGTTGAACTTCATCTTGGGCTTCTCTGCCTCTGGCTTCAACTTGGCGAAGATGGCCTCCACCCAGGTGCCCTTCGGCACTTCGAGCACCTCGAAACCGTCGGCCAATTTCTTCTCATAAAGTCCCCCCTTCTTGTGAAGCCTGTCCTTGGGCAGGGTAGTGGTTGAGATGTCGAATCCGCTCTCAATGATGTCCTTGATGCTCTGAGAGAGGGAATCCCAACCGCCTCCAAAATTGCGGTCGAGCACCTCGATCAGCTTGGCGGCCGAGATATGGCGAATGTTCTCATAGTTCAGGTCGGTGACGCGGCTGATAGGACGTTTCTTGATGGCCCAGGTGACCTTCACGTTCTCGTCCATCTTCACCTGTCCTACCTTGTATCCCATCTTTTCGTACTTCTGCTTCTGTAGTTTCGACTCACCGTTGATTTCCTCAATCATGAAGGCGGCACGGATGATGTCTACATAGTGCCGCACGTTGTCTTTCACGTCGGCATCTTTCTCGGCACCCTCCCATAAGCGAAAGATATCATTTTCCTGAACATCCCAAACACTGCTTTTCGTAAGGGTTTTCAATGTAAGTGTTTTCTTTTCAGTTTGTTGATCCATAGGATTATTTTTGTTTTTTTGTTTATAGCTGCAAAAATAAATACTTTATTTCTTATTAGCAAGTTTTTTTTCAAATATTTTCATCCATCACACGATTTTGCTGAAAGTTTGTGGGGAAAAGGGGAACATCATTGCTTAGTGATGTGTAGAAATAAGTTCAGGAGGCAAACAGCTCGTAGCTTGTTTGCCTCCTGAACGAACCATTCCGTCTGGAATGATGCTTGCTTTCGCTTTAGAACTGGTAGCGGTTGTCCTGTACCTTAGCCTTGTCGCGCAACACGTCGAAGATGCCGGTTGTGCGGTTGTACTGCGAAGGCGAGAGAGCCATGATGGCGCTGCGGATGAGCGATGTCTCCTGCTGCTTGCGGTCGAAGGCGGCATCCTTGGCTTCGCGGTTGACGACGTTGAAGAGGAACACACCATTGGTGCCCTTCACGATATTCTTTGCGGTTTCGCCCACGGCGGTGGCGGCTACGGCACCGCTGAGTCCACGCTCACGCTGGCCCTTCACATTGACAGTGTTGGGGAAGGTGATGTGGCTGATGGTGTCGACAAGGGCGCCCTTGGCCTGAGCCTCGGCAACGGTCTTGACACCTTCCAGCTGCTTAATCAGCATATCGGCTTTCTTGTCCTTCAGCACCTCTGCACGCAGGAACTCCTCAACGCTCTGCTGATCGAGATAGCCCACGGGGTGAACCTTCGTCACGGCAACGGCCAGGAAACGACCATCGGCAGAATTCTGATAGATCTCGGAGATGCTTCCCTCGTTAGCCTGAGCAAAGGCCCACTTGACGGCCTCGCGGCTATTGGGCAGTACCTGATTGGTACCGACACCATTGGCATTGCTCCTCAAGTTCTGCTGATCGAGCACCTGGAAATTGTACTTCGTGGCGTTCTGGTCGATCTCAGCGGCGTTCTTGCACTCGCTAAGGAACTGGCTAAACTGGTTGAATGCGTTCTCATAGGTGTCGTTGCTGAAGCGCACCTCGTTGCTCACGATGGCCACATCGTAGAGGGTGACGGGCTGGCGACGCTCGGTGACAACATAGAGACGAACGTGGTCGCTCATGGTGAGATGGCGAGCCTCGTTGAGGTTGGCCTCGTGCAGAGCGGTGTAGAGTGCCTTATTGTCGGAACTGATGCTTTCCTCGTTTTGGTAGGTGTTGGCGCTAAACCAAGCCTTTGTGGCGCTCTGCCCCATGTTGACGGCTACGGTGTCGAAAGGTGTGCCACTACGGAGCACGGCAACCAAACTGTCGGCTGTCTTCACGGCGTCCTCAATCGTCTGTCCACCGATACGAATGTACTTGTAGCCAATGGAGTCGATACCCTGATAACGGCGGTTGAGGCGGGCAACGGCCATGTTCTCAACCATCTTGCCAGACTGCATGCTGTTATACTTGAATGGAGCGGTGACTTGCTTCTCCGAAAGCGAGTCGAGAGCGGCCTTCAGGGTAGCGGAGATGCGGTTCAGACCTGCCACGTTATATGGCATTCCCTCGCGGTAGACGATGGTGGAACGGTGCGAAGCCATGATGTCGGCCAAGGGCATGCTGTCGGCACGAAGCTCGTCGGCTGCGGTGAGAAGGCCATCGCGCAGGGTGTTGATGTCAGTCTCGGAAGGAACCACATTGCAAACGGCATACTTGATGTCGCGCGTCTCGGTGTTCCACTTGAACATCTCCTTCTTCTCGTCGTACTTGGCCTTCAAGTCGGCGTCTTCAATCTTCACATCGTTGTCGTTTATGGTGGAGAAGGCGAGCGAAGCCAACTCAATCTGACTCTCACCATTCTGGCCGTCGAAAGCAATCTTTGCCGATGCCTCGTTGCTGAGCATGCAACCCTGCAACAGGGTCATATACTTCGACATGAGGAGCTGCTGGCGGAGCAATTTCTCGACAGTCTTCCAATAGAGGTCAAACTCCTGATACTGGTCGGGCGAAGCCTGCTGAAGGTAGTTATAGACTTGCGTCACGTTGTTGAAGTCGAAAGCGCCGGTCTGCTGGTTGTAGAACATGGGGAGCAAGGGCAGGTTGCCTCTCTGCAGGATGGGGTGAGTGCCTTCCTGAAGCACTTGCTTCACCTCTTGGTCGGTGACGCCGAGGCCCAGCTTTTCAGCTTCTTTTTCCACAATCTGATTCTGCACGTAGCTCGACCATACGAACTCACGCAGTTGATCCTCGTCGACGTCCTGTCCAATCTGCTTGAACACGTTCTTGTACTCCTCGACGTTGGTTTGATAGTCTTGGATGGACAGTTTCGAGCCCATCACTTCTCCCACTTGCTGGCGAGCCTGATTGCTTGATGTCTCGCACGAGCGTGTAAAGTCAGTCGCAATGAAGCCAAAGAGGGCAAGACCGATAATACCGACGAGCCACGGTCCCCAGCTTCTGATTTTTCCAATTGCTGCCATTTAATTTGTTGATGTTTTATAGTTTGTTTTTTTGTTTTTTTTGATTCAGCGTGCAAAATTACAAATTTTGCGTGAAACAACGGCATCTTTTTACGAAAAATTCGCTTTTTCATTCACTTTTAGTCGAACAAGTTCGATTTTTGTGGCCGTATTCTTCACTATTTTGAATTCGAAGTGCCCAATCTTGATAATTTCGTTGAGTTTCGGGAAACTTTGATACTCGTGCAAGATGTAGCCTCCCACCGTCATATAATCGTCGCTTTCGGGAAGGTCGAGGTCGAACATTTCGTTCACTTTTTCTATTTCCAATCTCGCCGAAAGCATGTATTCGCCATTGTCGAGCCGCTTGGCCACATAGTTCACCGAGTCGTGTTCGTCTTCGATGTCGCCAAAAATCTCTTCCACGATGTCTTCCAGGGCGATGAGTCCGCTCGTGCCTCCAAACTCATCGACGACGATGCCAAGCGAGCTTTTCTTCTGGAGCAACATTTGCATCATCTTGCTGGCGAGCATGGTTTCAGGGACAAAGGCGATGGGCCTGATGCTCTTGCGCCAATCTTGTGGATTGCGGAACATCTCTTGCGAATGGATATACCCCACGATATGGTCGATGTCTTCGTGGTAGACAACGATTTTCGAGTGTCCGCTCTCCACGAAGAGCTGCTTCAGTTCGTCTATGCTGGCGGTGTCTTCCACGGCGTCCATCTCGGTGCGTGGCACCATACAGTCGCGAACACGCGTCTCCGAGAAGTCGAGGGCGTTCTGGAAGATGCGCACTTCCTCGTCAATCTTCTCGTTGTCGTTGGCGTTGTCCAAACTGCTCTGCACCAGGTAATCAAGGTCAACCTTGGTGAATTCTTTGTCGTCTTCTTCCTTTGTTATTCGGATGCCCACCATTCGAAGCAATCCCTTGGAAAGCAGGGTGGCAAAGCGCGATATGGGCCATAGCACCACATAGCAAATCCATGCTGGCAGGGCGAAGAACGAGAGCATGCCGTTGGGGTTTGACTTGAAGATGGTTTTGGGGAGGAACTCACCGGTGAAGAGCACCACGAGGGTGGAGAGCAACGTGTCGGCCGTGACTCGCGATGCGTCGTCGAACGTCTTGAACAGGGTCTGGTCGAAGATTTGGGCAAAGAGGATGCCGTAAATGACCAGCGCGATGTTGTTACCCACCAACATGGTGGAAACAAAGTTGGAAGGATGCCGGTAGAAGAGGTCGATGGCTCGTTGCGACAAGCTTTTCTCGCGAGCAACTTCGGCCAATAGTCGATTGCTCGATACAAAAGCGATTTCCATGCCCGAGAAGAAGGCCGAGAAAATCATCGCCACCAGTAGTCCTATAATGAGCGAATACATAACAATCAGTATTTTGGACGTTTCTCGGCCGCAGGTCTTACGTAGTTAGCCTCAGCGGTTGTATCACTGGGAGCCGGTTCGGTTGCGTTGTTGCCTCCTTCCATGTCGTTTGCCAGGAACGATCCCTTCGAATTAGTCACAAGATAGTGTTCCATCTTCTCGTCACTTCGGAAATAGGAGCCTTCCATGGTGCGCTCGGGCGTGACGACACGCGAGAATACGGTGCTATAAAACTCATGTTTCAATCCGTCCCAGAATAGTTCTTCGCTGGTGTAGATGAGTCCTTTGGAATTGCGGATGCTCACGCGACCGCGCAATTTCCATAGTCGTTGACGATCGAAATACCAAGCAGTGTCGGCCTGTATATATCCTTCCACATGGAATTGTTCGTCGAACTGCTCGAAGAAAATTCCCTTCATGAACTCCCATCGTGAGGGATTCTTGGCAGTGTTCACTTCCCATCGCTCTGTGACGATGCGATATTTGATAACCCCCGAATCGCTGATGAGCGTGTTCACGCCGAAGCTCTGCATCATGGCCACCGAGTCTTCAGGGTTCACGGCATCGGCAATGTGCTCCTGCGCTTCACTACAGGCAAAACTCAATGAAAGATGATAAATGACAAATAATACGGCTGCCAGCTTCTTCAGAAGCCGACAGACGCCATTGGGTTTCATCTTCTCGCTTGTCATCAATTATTTAGGCCGCAGACCGCTCATCAGTTAATTCTGAATTTGGCAAACCACCGCTCGTTGAAGGTGAGGCCGATTGAGATGCGGAAAGTGTTGTCGGTGATGAAATCTTTGGCCGACGAGTGTACCCATTGTGCCGAAATGTTCAATACCGAGCGGTTCTCCCATTTATTCAGCAACGGCAGACCCAATCCGGCACTCAACGTGAGTTCTTTCGGCCCATCGTGCCCATTAATATAATAATAAGGAGTGGCGTATGCAGCTCCGAACCTCAGATGCACATGCTTCAAATAGCTGCTGGGATGGTCGGGATTGGCAACGTAGTCGGCACCTATGCTCATCCGTGTGCGGTTGCAAAGCAGATTGCTGCGCAGGGCATATACGCCTTTTTGCTCATCATAATCGGGATAGTCCACGTCTCCCCATTGCTGCATCTGCAAGTCGGCGGCCACGGTAAGGCGATCGCGGTGATGCCAAGCCAGTCCCACGCCGTAGGACGTGGGCAGCTTCAGTCCGTTTTCGATGGTGAGGGTGGTGGTGTCGCTCACTTGGGTCGAGGTGTTCGTGTTCATAATCTGGCAGGTGGGATCCGACCCCAGCTTATGTCCCAGTCCCAAAGTGGCTCCCAGCGTCACCTGGTCGTGTCGTCCTATTGGCTGTTGCCATTGCAGTCCGAAGGTAAGGTTATAGCTGTTCACGTTCACCTCGTAGGTCTTCGATAGGGAGTTGACGGTGGTGGTGGGACTCGATGCTACGCTACGCGTGTAGTTACCCCATAGGAAAGCGGCATTTACGCCCACCGAGAGGGGCTTTATAGGACTCCATCCCATACCCATAAACACCTGGTGCAGACCGCCTTTTCCCGAATAGCTTTGAGTGATGGTTCCCACATTGTTGTTCAGGTAGCTGCTGGTGCTATACGAGTAGCCCACATCGCTAAAGGGCAACAATCCAAAGCTCATACCCAGGTGTTTGCGCAAACGAAAAAGGCCAACAGCATAATCGAAGTCGGCGTTGCGGGCATTCACCTTTGTAGAGCCTTCCTTGAAGTTGGTGATCTGGGCAGAAAGACCAGCATCGAAGAGCATAGTGAGCGAGTCGACGGCTGAATAAGAAGCAGGGTTGAGCGTGTTCACCATTGTTCCGCTGCGAAGTGCCAATCCTGTGCCAGCCATTCCCTTTTGTGCAGTCTGCGACTGGTCGGCCAGCAGTCCCATGCCAAATTGGCTGTAAGGCGAGATGGTGCCACTTTGGTTGTTTGTCTGGCCCAGGGCAGATATCGTCATCGTTGCGGTCAAAAGTCCGCAGAAGAGTCGTTTTCTCATTGTCGATATTTTGATTTCAGCGTGCAAAGTTACGAATAAGATGTCGAACCACCAAAATGTTTTTGTTTTTTTAGTAACTTGTAAAAAGCATGAAAACAATGACAGCGAGTAAAGAGTTGAGAGTTTAGCGACTACACCATTAAACTGAAGTCGCTAAACTCTCAATTTCGAGGAGTAACTATTCTATTCTCTGCTTAACTAGCGATGGTTGGGGTCAACTTATTTAAAGATAAGCTGTGCGAAGTTGTAAAGACCGTATTTCCAAACCACAAAGTCGTGTTTTCCTCCAGGATATTCAATGAGAGTGCAGGGCACGCCTTTCTCGTCGCAGAAAGCCTTGAGGCGCGAGCTGTTCATCATCAGTCTGTCGTCGCTGCCACATACCATCCAGAGCAACTTGTTCTGCTTCTTCGTAGCCTCCACGTCGGGTATCAGCTGCTCAGGGCGCTTGGTGTTGGGAGCCGACGAGAATCCGCCGACGTAGGCAAACTGGTCGAGGTTGCCCAGACCGAAGTTCAGCGACTGTCCGCCACCCATCGAGAGGCCAGCCACGGCACGGTGAGCCTGGTCGGTATAAGTGCTGAACTTGCTCTGGATGAAGGGGATGAGGTCGTCGATGAGGTCGCGCTCGAAGTTTGCGAATCCCTGCTGCATCTCCTGGCTGTAGATGTTACCCTCGGCCTTGTCGTTGGGCAATGCACGTCCGTTGGGCATCACGATGATCATCGGGGCAGCTTTCTGCTCGGCATAAAGGTTGTCCATGATGATGCCCGGCACTCCGCGCAGCCACTCCTTATGGTCGCCGCCGATGCCGTGCAAGAGGTAGAGCACGGGATATTTCTTCGACTTGTCGTATTGCGGGGGCAGATAGACGCTCACCTTGCGGGTGGTGCCCACTGTCTTCGACTCGTACGTCGTCTCCTCGATGGTGCCACGGGCAATGTCTGTTCGTTCCTTGTCGAACCCGTCGGGAGCCGCCACATACTCGTTGAATTTCACGTCGATTCTTGGCATGTTGCCAAATCCTGGCATTCTGCCGGTTGGTTGTGCTTTGGCTGATGCGAATGCCAGCGAAAGCAGGGCAAATAATAATACTTTCTTCATAATCTCATGTTGTTTTAGAATCGGCGACAAATTTACACATTATTTCGTTATTCTCCAAATATTTTACAACTAATATAATATACTTTTTTGCTGTCCACTTTATTCAAATTCGTATCAGGATAATTGAGTGGATTATTGGCTCTGAAAAACAAGTTAACGCTTTCTGAAAATTCGGTAACGATTTTTTGAAAAAAGTTAACGAGTTTTGAAAAAATCTCGTACGAGATTTTTTAGCGTTCCAACAATCAATATAATGACCCCTTATTTTTATCATGAATTGGGGCTATTGGCAGAACCTGTTTGGCGGTTTGTTCAAATATTTTGGAAAAAACGATTTCTTTTTCATGTTGTGTCACTTTTTTTTCGTATTTTTGCAGGGCTAAATAACAATCAACATGAAAAGACAACTGTTTATTTTATTGTTTGCCATGATAGGCTGCCTGCCTATGTGTGCACAGAATGCTGACGCGCTCTACGAAGAGGGCAAGGCGCTCTACGATGCGAAAAACTATGTGGAAGCCATTGCCAAGTTGAAACCTGCCGCCGAGAAAGGACACAAAAAGGCGCAGTATCGCATGGGGCGCTGCTACGACAAAGGCAATGGAGTAGGGGAGGACAACGTGGAGGCCGTGCGCTGGTATGCCAAGTCGGCCGAACAGGGATATGCCAAGGCTGAGTATCAGATGGCTCGTGCCTATTTGAAGGGAAAGGGCGGACTGAAAGTCGACAAGAAGAAGGCCAAGTCATTGCTGAAGAATGCCGTGGGGGGCAAGAAACACGGAAAGGAAATCCTTGACGAAATAAAGAAAGACGCTGCCGAAGGCGACAATGAGGCAAAACAATTACTTGAACTATTAGCGGACTAAGGCATAGATTTAAAATGGATTACGTTATTATTGTCGCTGGAGGAAAAGGACTGCGCATGGGCGGCGATGTGCCCAAACAATTTCTCCCCATTGCCGGCATTCCCGTGTTGATGCGCACGATGATGCGGTTCCACGAGTATTCGCCAGCCCTGCAAATCATTCTGGTGTTGCCACGCAATCAGCAGGACTACTGGAGGGATTTGTGTCGGCAGCACCAGTTCAACATTCCTTATCAGCTGGCCGATGGTGGCCGCACGCGCTTCCACTCGGTGCAGAACGGTTTAGCGCTCATCCCCGATGCCGAACAGGGAGTGGTGGGCGTTCATGATGGCGTGCGTCCTTTTGTGTCGGTCGACGTCATTCGCCGCTGCTACGACACGGCCCGTGAGTTGGGTGCCGTCATCCCCGTCATCCCGGTGGTGGAAACCCTTCGCCATCTGCCCACCCGAAAGAATGTGCTTCGCAGTGACTATTGCTTGGTGCAGACACCCCAAGTGTTTGACATAGCATTATTAAAGGCTGCCAATGGGCAGCCTTACAATCAAGCCTTCACCGACGATGCCTCGGTGGTGGAGTCTTGGGGACACCAAGTTCAAACCGTGGAGGGCAATCGCGAGAACATCAAGATTACCACTCCTTTCGACCTTTGCGTGGCAGCGGCGCTAATTTAGTCGGCTGCCTCGAATTCGTGGAGGAAACGGGTGTCGTTCTCCGAGAACATGCGCAGGTCGCTGACGCGATATTTCAGGTTGGTGATGCGCTCCACGCCCATGCCGAAGGCATAGCCGCTATAGATGTCGGGATCGATGCCGCATTCGCGAAGCACGTTGGGGTCAACCATTCCGCATCCCAGTATTTCCACCCATCCGGTGTGTTTGCAGAATCCGCAACCTTCGCCTCCGCAGATGAAGCATGAGATGTCCATCTCGGCCGACGGCTCTGTGAAGGGGAAGTAGCTGGGGCGCAGACGAATCTTCGTGTCGGGGCCGAACATCTCGCGGGCAAAGCTCAGTAGCACTTGTTTCAAGTCGGTGAACGACACGTTCTTGTCGATGTAGAGTCCTTCCACCTGGTGGAAGAAGCAGTGTGCGCGTGCAGTGATGGCCTCGTTGCGATACACTCGTCCGGGGCAAATCACGCGGATGGGAGCCTTCAGCTTGCCGTCGTCGGTGTGCATCTGCTCCATCACGCGGGCTTGCACCGAGCTGGTGTGTGAGCGCAGCAAGATGTTCTTGGTGACGTCGCCGCCGGCATGCTGGCTCACGAAGAAGGTGTCCTGCATGTCGCGTGCGGGATGGTCGGGAGCAAAGTTCATGCGGGTGAACACGTGCAGGTCGTCTTCCACCTCGGGGCCATCGGCGAGCACAAATCCCATACGCGAAAAAATGTCGATGATTTCGTTGGTGACGATGGTGAGCGGATGGCGAGTACCCAAACGGATGGGGTAGGGGGTTCGCGTCAGGTCGGGACATTCCGTAGCGGCGTTGTCGCACTGCTGACAGTCGTCGCGCAGCTGGTTGATGCGATCCAGGGCCATCTGCTTCAGCTGGTTGATTTTCATACCAACCTCTTTCTTCTGCTCTGCCGCAACGTTGCGGAAATCGTTCATCAGAGCGGTAATCTCACCTTTCTTGCTTAGGTATTTCAAGCGCAGCTGTTCCACCTCTTCGGCGTTCTGTGCGCTTAGGGTCTCCACTTCTTTCAGGAGTTCGTTAATCTTGTCTAAAATCATTTTTGTAATTTCAATTTTCAGTCTTCAATGTTCATTGTTCAACGTTCAATGTTCAACGTTTCAGTGCCAGGTTATAGTTGTAGTATTCCTTGTCGCCTGTTACTTCCTTGACTATT
Source organism: Prevotella sp. (assembly GCA_017619275.1). Taxonomy (GTDB): domain Bacteria; phylum Bacteroidota; class Bacteroidia; order Bacteroidales; family Bacteroidaceae; genus Prevotella. Next base: position 56,281 of record JAFZSR010000076.1, read on the forward strand.
TCGAGGAATGGGGGTAGCTTCAGGTCTTCGCCCTCCGCGATGCCTTTTGTTTCGAGCATCACCAGCCCTTGCAGCTGTTCGTGATAGGTGTCCACCTCGAAATATTGTCCTCGCCAGATGAAACTGTGACGTGTCTTGTCGATGGTGTTTCTCTCAGGGTCGGCCAAAGGCAACATCATCTCAAAGAGGTGCTGGTTGATTTGGCGTTCCGTCACGATTTCCTCATGTTCGGCCGTCTTCTTCTTCGTAGTGTGCACATACACCACCTTTTGTCCCCAGCAATGTTTGCGCAAGCGTTCTTCAGCATCGGGATAACCTTTCAGGTAGGTCTGCGTGATATGGCTTTCAATGGCGTCTTCGGGCATTTGTCCCGTCACGTTGACGATGTATTTCCTTTCCTCCACAATCGGCTGAGGCAGTGCCAGCACGTTGCTGATTTCCTTCAGCACGCGGTGCATCTTAGCCTCAAAGTCGTCGTGATTGTTGATGACGCGCAGGTGGGGGTGCCCTGTCCAGGCATGAATCACCTTCTTGTCGAGCGAGCGTGCCACGCGCAGCCCTTCCTCGTTCATCTGCTCGTAGCGCTGGGCGTTATTGGCCGTGGTATAATATTGCTCGGCACCGTCGGCTGCCGACACCAAGTGGAGCACGGCATCGTAGCGCTCGCGCAACTGTGGCGTCGATGTGCCCACGGCGCGCGTGATGTCGTCCCACATCTCTGGAGTCATGTAAGCGGAGATGTCCATGGCGCCACGGTCGCACACGATGACAGATGGCTTTTGGCATTGTTGCGCCATCCTCAGGAACTTGTCTTCCATCGCCAGTTGCAGCTCAAGCGTTGCTTTCTCTCCTTCATAGAAGAAAGCCTGATTCTTAGTCAGATAGTTCATGCCAGCCTGAGTCATCAGTGTGGGCACTTCGGGTATGGTAAACACTTTGAATCCTAAGCCCGAGAAATGCTCAATAATCCTGACGAGCGCAGTGGTTTTGCCGGCGCAAGGACCGCCGGTGAGCACTATTTTTTTGATATCGTCCATAACGCTTTTTACTTTTCGGTTGCAAAAGTACTGATATTTTTCGGAATATCAAAGCAATCACTTCATGTTTTTTCTTCCTATGTGGTTGAAATCAAAATCCGCTCATTTTGCCTGGATGTCAATCTTGGGTATGCGGCCGTCCTTCATGCGCTTAAACTCGCGGAAGGCGGTGGTGCGACGGAAACCGTTACCGCCGGAAGGGATGCCGTCGTGATAAAAGAGGTACGACTTGCCTTTGAAGTCGATGGTGCCGCCGTGAATGGTAAACGAGCCTGGCGACTCGTCGGTGATGCGACCTTCGTAGTGCCAAGGGCCGTGGATGCTCTTCGACGTCGAATAGGCCCAGTGCTCCGGCACGCCGCCAGCGGCATACTCCAAGAAATAGGTGTCGCCAATCTTATAGATCCACGGCGCTTCCTCAAAGCCTGTCTTCATCACCCTTCTGTGGAGCTGATAGTCCATCTTCATACATTTTGGCCCGAACTGTGCCTCGTCGTCCAGCATGGCGCGCATATCGCAGATGCCGTTGTCGGCAAAGTTATTGTCGATGCTGATCATGTCTTCGTTCAATTTGGCATACCAACAGCCGTTGTTACCCCAGAAGAGCCACGCCTGTCCGTCGTCGTCGATAAATACCGAGGGGTCGATGAAGCCCCAGTTTCCTGGAATGAGCGGCTTCCCGAGGGCGTCAGCCCAAGGACCTTCCGGACGGTCGGCTACGGCCACACCGATGCCGTGCAGGTGCTTGGTAGTGTCCTCTGCGGCCACATACCAATACCACTTGCCGTTGCGCTCGATAGCCTGCGAGGCCCATGCATTGTCGCCCTGCTTGGCCCACTTGAAGTTGGCAGTGGTCAACACCACGCCGTGGTCCGTCCAGTGTTCCATGTCGGTGGTGGAAAACAACTGCCAGTCGGGCATGCGGAAGTAGGTCGCCGTGTCCAGGTCGTGACCCGTGAACACATAGAGACGGTCGCCCGATACCACAGGGGCTGGGTCGGGGTTGTACATGTGGTTATTCACTCGCCTCATTCCCGAGCTTTGCTCGCCTACCCGTTGCCTTTGCGCTTGCATGGTGATGGCCAACAACAGTGTGATAGCCGCTAAAACTGTTCTTTTCATATTCTATCTTGTTTTGTGTTTATAAACGGAGAAGCATATTCGAAACAATGGGGTCTATCATCTGTTTGGGGACATCGCACACCTGAGCGAATTTGGGCCACCCAGATGCTATCTCGCATATTTCATCGATAATCGGTGCTGCATCCTTTATATTTATATTGTTGAGATGCGCAAACTCCAGCAAATCTTGCCGATTGATATCGTCAAACTTCCCATTGATTGACATTTGGTGGGTTGCTGTCCATCCTCCATGCCACATCTACCATTCCGACTCCTCCTGTTTTGCGTTATTCAGTTTGCCTACAGCCCGTTTTCGCTGGTTGGTCTTCGAGGCCTGCATCATATTGTAGTATTCGTTTGGGCTCAGCTGTTCCTCTTCCACCAACTGTTGCAGCATATCCAGTTTTCCCAGCGTGCGCAGCATCCGCAGGAGTGAATCAAACGAGCGAATCTCCCCTTTCTCTATCTTCTTGACGGTAGAGAGAGAAACATTCGCCGCTTCCGACAAACTCTGCTGAGTAATGTTCTGTTTCAGTCTGGCCGACTTCAGGTTCCCCCCGATTCTAGCGAGGATGGCCATGTCTGTCAACATGTAAATGTCATCCATAATGGTTCTAAATTAACCTTTTTCGGTGCAAAGATACGAATAAAAGTTTAATTTAAAGCTATACAGGGTCAATTTTTATTTGATGTTGCGATAATTGTCAATCGAAGATGTTTACGACTTTTACACTACTGCTTGAGTTGTTCCCCTCTTGGTCCACCTGAATCTGAACAGGAATACATTCGCGTAGGTCGAGCACGTGGCTGATTATACCAACATGACGACCAGACTTGGTATGAAGCGAGCGTAGCGTGTTGATGGCATTTTGCAGAGGTTCGCCACTGAGCGTACCAAAGCCTTCATCAATGAATAGCGTATCTACAGCCAGTTGTTGGCCTATATCACTGAGTGCAAGGGCCAAGGAAAGCGAGACGAGGAAACTCTCTCCTCCAGAAATCGTACTTGCTGCTCTGCTGACATAGCCCTGATAAGCATCCTCTAACGAAATGACAAAAGTGCCTGGCGCTACCTTCAGCGTATATCGATCGGTCAGTGTCTTCATGTAGCTGTTGGCCGAATGTATCAGGCTGTTCAGTACATAACTCTGCGCTATCTTTCTAAAGGTGTTACCCTTGGCGTCGCCAATGAGCTGGTTTAAACGCGACCATTTCTGATAATCGGCCTTCTTGCTCTCTTCGTCTGCCATCAGCACACCAAGACGCTTTTTGTTGCCTTCATCAAACTTCAATTCCTGGTTGATGGCACCTTTTCTTATATTGGCCTCCGTCATTTGTTTGTCACTCTCTTGAACCCGTTCTTCAAGGAATTCGGCCGTATCCTCTTTTGCAAATTCAGGCTTATTCTGCAGATGCTCTTCTTGCTGTTTTTTGACAGCCTGCAAAAGTGCCATTTGAGTCAGCTCATTGCGTCGCGCTTTGTCTAAAGCCTCGTTCTTTTTACTTATTTCCTGAGCTGAGTAGGCATTAAGAGCCGTCAGCACATCCTCTGTGACACCTTCATGGCTTGAATAGAAACCGTCCAACAGTTTCTGGTTCTCCTCGATAGTGGCTTTCAATTGCTCAATGTCCTTGCGCTTGGCTTCAGCCAGTTCTTTCCCAACAACAATCTTCTGCTTACAGGCCTCAACAGCCTGTCTGTTCTTGTCAACTACGTTTTTCTTTGCATCCCAATTATTCCTCAGAGTATCCAGCGTTTTTCTATGTTCCTTTACTTCTTTTTCTTTTTGTTCGCCGTCTTTGATTTGATTTTCAAGCTCACCAAGTGCCAGATTGGTTTTATTTTTTAGGTCTTCAAGTACAAAAGGCACATTATCATCAATGATCTCTATGCCACAAGCCTTACAAGCAGCTGCCAGCTTCTTTTCCACATTCTCAACGGTCTTGTCTTTGTCAAGGTTGTCTTTATCTCGTTGCCAGACTAGTGTGGCAGTTTTGACTTCTGCATCAAGTTTGTTTTTCTCCGCAACAATGTCTTTGTACTCCTTTTCCGAATCTTTGAACGATGATGTCAGACTGGCCACCAGTTTTGCCAGTTCTTCTTCATGAGGAAGTTCAGAGACGATCTCTTGTCCACAGACAGGGCATTTATCACCCTGTTGTAGTTTCTGACGCATGGTCTTGGCGAACTTGTCTATAGTGTCTTTCTGCTTGTCAAGCAAGTCCTTGCAGGCATTCATCTTCACCTCGGCATCATGAATCTTAGCCGGGTACTGCTCAAGTTTTTTCTTGCTCTCCTCAATGCTGACCAACGAGTTTGCCAGAGCCTGACGGGCATTCTCTACCTTCTCATTGGCTTCTGCCAATGAAATGAGCTGCTCATTAGCCGTCTTGATATTCAGCAGCAAGTCTTTTGCCTCTTCATGCTGCTTTCGCAGAACCGATATGTTTAGTGCAGCCAGATTCTCTTCCTGAGACCTTACGGCCATTTGCTGTTTTTCAAACAACTCTTTTGCCGTTTCAGCCTCTTTGCCTGCTTTTTCAAATGCAGGATTGAGTATCTCCGTTAGTTTCTTGCTCTCAGCATCAATAGTACCTTGCTGTTGGTTATATTCTTTATTTCGCACCTCAACTTTCTTCCTGGCATTGTTTCTGGTCGTCAACCAGTTCCTAACATCAATCGTAGTCTGCCATCCTCTTACCAGCTCTTCTTCTTTCTTGAAGTCATCGCTATGGGTGATGGCGGAAGCCTTTTCGCACTCTTCAGTGGCCTTCTTTTCTTTCACAGTCAGTTCGCCATCCGTTCTTAGCCAATCGCATTTCTTTTTATCCGTTTCATATTGCTTTTTGGCTTCCTGGTACTGGATTTCAAAAGCTTCAATTTCTTCTTTCTTCTGGGCTATTTCCTCCTCGTTCAGTGTGTGGGTATTGTTCACCAGCTGCTGTGCATCTTCCCACAATCGTTTTTTCTGATTGGTCACCTCGAAGACCTTTTTACCCACCTTCGTATAGATGTCCACGCCCGTAATCTTCTCCAGAATCGCCGCTTTTTCCTCATCCTTGCTGTTGAGAAAACGGGTAAACTCTCCCTGTGCCAATAAGGTGGTACGGCAGAATTGGTTGAAGTCGAGCCCAATTGCGGCTTGAATCTCAGTACCGATTTCCTTGTCCCTTGTATACGTGTAATCAGCGTCAAGGTTTTTAAGACTCCACGACTTCCCCTGTAGGTTTCCTGTAATTTTCCTATATGCTCGGGCTACAGACCAAGTGGCTTCATAATGAACACCGTTACTTCCTGTAAAAGTCAGCGTCACATATGCTTCACCGGTGTTCCTGCGCATTAGCTGACGAGGATCTTTGGTCTTGACACCCTCATTTCCGTCTTGTGTTTCCCCTTGCATCAAGGTTTCTGAAAGTCTTGGCGTGTCAGCAAAGAGAGCCAGACAGATGGCATCCAGTATCGTAGACTTGCCCGCGCCTGTCTTTCCTGTTATCAGGAACACCTCGCTACCAGCTAGAGGCTGTGCTTCAAAGTCAATCGTGGCATCCTCTATCGATGCAATGTTGTGTATGGTAAGTTTCTGTAATTTCATAGTTGCGTCCTCCCTAGTCAGTCGTTACGTGCATCATTGGCCACCATGTTCATGGCCTCGTTAAACATCGCTTCCATCTCCTCGTTGAAGTTGATGCCAGCATATTCTGCATAGCGTTTGGCTATCTCGATTGGCTCTTCCGATTGGAATTCCTGAACGGTCAACACCTTCGCTTCTGTTTGATTTGCAGTCTTCCTCTTGGCATTGACATAGCAGAATCGACACTGCTTTCCTTCTGTCAGATTTGCCGCTTCTGCATTTGCCTCTACCGGCAAGAAATCATCAATCTCCACGTTCAGGCGTATATAGGCAGGAATGTCATTAGGGAACTTTCCTAAAAACTCCTTGGCTTCTTCCCACGAGGCCAGTCCATCTGTCGGCAATGTGACCAAGGGATGTGGATTCTGTATTTCGATTTCCTCCACCTTTGGCGTATCACCATGCTTTTCAATCTCAACCATGCTAATGGTATGATTGAAGTTCTCATCAAAGCTGACGGGTAGGGGAGTGCCGCAATATCTCACATCATGTTTCCCACTATGAACGAATTGCCCATGGTGGATATGTCCCAAAGCCAGATAGTCGTAGCCTTCGCCCATCTTTTCCAGTTCCAGCGAGTCTATGCCTCCTACAGTGTACATTCCCGAGCTTTGCTCGCCTACCCGTAGCCTTTCAGTAACATGGTCATGTCCCGAGAAATCACATCCTTTCACGGTCGTATGGGCCGTCATCACCACTGGCAGCCCCTCCAGGTTCTTCTCTGCCACTCTGTCCAGCAACTGTTGGAAGAAACCTTCAGGGATGTTCCTCTCATTCGTGTACGGAACAGCAACTATGAATCCTTTCCCTGGCACTTCGATGATATGCTCGTCTGGATTTTCCTTCTCCAGTTGACCGATGGCATACACTTTCAGTGCCTTCCATGGAGTCTGGAAAATCTCGTGCTTTGCACCGCTATCGTGATTGCCAGCCGTCATTACAATCGTCATCTCAGGATGTGCCTCGTGGATCCTCACGAGCCCGTCCGCCAACATTGTCTGTACGGCAGCCGATGGCTGTGGCGTATGATACACATCGCCGCATAGCAGAAACACATCCGGCTTCTGTTCTTTCACGATCCCTGCCATCTGTTCCAGCATGGCCAGTTGCTCTTCCGTCCTGTCATAGTTATACAACGTATGCCCAAGATGCCAGTCGCTCGTATGCAATATCTTCATAAACTCATGAATTTTCAATTATGCTGCAAAGTTACGTAAAGTCGAGCGCAAAACAAAGAACTATGTTTCTTTTTTTTGCCCGAGACAGAGTAACATTCCTTTCACAAACACATTTCCTCTCAATTACTTTGTGGTTTGAGGAGAAATGTTTAACTTTGCAGACAAAAGAACATCTAAAGAACGTGTTATGATGAGACAAACATTACGAGACCGCAACCAGCATGTGATTGGCTATATCGATGTGGAATTCAGCGGCCGCCAGTGCCTGCGCGACAGCAACAACCACGTCCTCGGCTATTACGAGCCCGGTCGTAACCAGACCGTAGACTCCAACTACCACGTCATAGGAAATGGTAATATCCTTACCACACTCTTATAGCCGCTTTCCACAAACATTAACCAGTCTTCTATTTGTTTAAACAGCGACACAGTCTATATAAACCGTGATGCAGTTTTTATAGACTACGACGTAGTTTATAAAAACCACGACGTAGTCTGAAGAATGTTTGCGTGTTTGTGGGTTATACTTATACAACTGCTACGTTTCCGTTCTGCGTTGCCGACTATTTAAAATATAGTTTTGATTTGAATCGGCATTATGATAAATAACTGCATATGATTCTAACCACACTATCCTATTTGTGTATCTCAACAAACACAAATGAGACTCCCTTTATGGCAGGTTGACTTGAATGTATTATGTACGTTATACAAACCCCTTGCATTTGAGAACTTGCTCATTATATAATATACACGCGCAAGGCGCTTAACCTGTCAGTTCTTTCGGTTAAAAGTACACTTTCGCTCGGAAAAAAAATGGGTTTTTCTTTTGTTCTTCGCTCTCTTATTCGTACCTTTGGCCTTCGGCCGAAAGTACTTTCGCTCGGAAAAACAAAGAAAAAATATCTTTTTCCTTTGCTTTTCGCTCGCTTATTCGTACCTTTGCACCAAATTTTTAATGACGAACAATTATGGCAGAGAAAGTATTGACCGAGAACGAAGAGAAAAAATCGGTGAGTTTTATTGAGCAGAAGGTAATCGACGACCTGGCAGCAGGCAAAAACAGCGGGCGCTTACAGACGCGTTTCCCACCAGAACCCAATGGCTATCTGCACATTGGACATGCAAAGGCCATTGCCCTCGACTTCGGCCTTGCCAAGAAGTATGGCGGCGAGTGCAACCTGCGATTCGACGATACCAATCCCCAAAAAGAGGACACCGAATATATTGAAAGCATTGAGCACGACATCAAGTGGCTCGGCTTTGAGTGGGCACACGTCTACTACGCCAGCGACTATTTCCAGCAGTTGTGGGACTTCGCCGTGTGGCTCATCCGTCAAGGCCGTGCCTATGTCGACGAGCAGAGCGCCGAGGTGATTGCCCAGCAGAAGGGCACCACCACCAGTCCTGGCACCAACAGCCCCTATCGCGACCGTCCCGTGGAGGAGAACCTTCGGCTCTTCGAATATATGAACAGCGGCGAATGTCAGCCAGGCACGCTGGTATTGCGTGCCAAGATTGACATGGCACATCCCAATATGCTCTTCCGCGATCCCCTACTCTATCGCGTGCTGAACATTCCCCACGTGAAGACTGGCTCGCGCTGGAACGCCTATCCGATGTATGACTTCACCCACGGACAAAGTGACTATCTGGAGGGTGTCACCCATTCGTGGTGTACACTGGAGTTTGTGGAGCACCGTCCCTTGTACGACCTCTTTGTGACTTGGATGAAGGAGTGGCGGGGCGAAACCGACAATATCGAAGACAACCGCCCTCGTCAGACGGAGTTCAACAAGCTGAACCTGAACTACACGTTGATGTCGAAGCGCAACCTGTTGGCTCTGGTGAACGAGAAATTGGTGAACGGATGGGACGACCCACGCATGCCGACCATCTGCGGTTTCCGCCGTCGTGGCTACTCGCCCGAGAGCATCGTGAAGTTCATCGACAAGATTGGCTACACCAAGCTGGATGCCCTGAACGACATGGCCTTGCTCGAGAGCGTCGTGCGCGACGATTTGAACCAGCGTGCCCTGCGTGTCAGCGCTGTCCTCGACCCCGTGAAAGTGGTCATCACCAACTATCCTGAGGGCCAAATCGAGACGCTCACCGCCGTTAACAACCCTGAGAATGAGGCAGATGGCAAGCATGAGGTGGAGTTCAGCCGCGAGATTTGGATTGAGCGCGACGATTTCATGGAGGTTGCCGAGAAGAAGTTCATGCGACTGGCTCCTGGCAAGGAAGTGCGATTGAAGAACGCCTATATCATCAAGTGCGACGAAACGCATCCTTGCGACAAGGACGCCGACGGCCGCGTGACCACCATCTACTGCACTTACGACCCCGAAACGCATAGCGGCATGCCCGGTGCCGACCGTAAGATCAAGGGAAAGACGTTGCACTGGGTGAGTTGCCACAATGCCGTGAAGGCCGAGGTGAGGCTCTACGACCGTCTGTGGAAGGTGGAGAACCCGCGCGACGAACTGGCTGCCTTGCGCGAAGAGCAGCAGTGTGATGCCGTCACGGCCATGAAGCAGATCATCAATCCCGATTCGCTCAGCATCAACGGCAACTGCTACATCGAGCCTTTTGCTGCCACGTTGCCCGCACTCACCTATCTGCAGTTCCAGCGCATCGGTTACTTCAATGTCGACCCCGACTCCACGCAGGAGCATCCCGTCTTCAACAAAACCGTGGGGTTGCGCAGCTAAATCGTAAATTCGCTAATCGTAAATGCAGAATGACGATTTCTTCGATAGCGAGGAGTTCCGCGACCTATTAGCGGAATACGAGGAAGCCATGCGCTCGGGGATGCCCCTGTTCATGGATGCCGATGAGTTGACCGACATTGCCGACTACTACCAGCAGCAGGAGCGCTACGATGATGCGCTGGCCGCAGTGGACTTGGCGTTGGAACGCGAACCGGGCGCCATAGGGCCCCTGACCTACAAGATTCACGAGGCGCTGTGGGCGGGAAATATTGATGAAGCCAAGGAATACTTGGCACAAATTAGCGACACCGACGAACCCGACTACGTTTACGACAAGGCCGAAATCATGCTCGCCGAGGAACATCCCGACGAGGCCAACCGTTATCTGCGCAACGAACTGAAGAACGTCCCGCCAGAGGAGTATCAGGACTACGTCATCGATGTGGCCAACATCTTTGCCGACTATAACTATCCCGAACAAGCTATGCAATGGATGGCGCGCGCCAAGCAGGAGGACTCGCCAGAGTTCAAGGAGCTGAAGGCGCGCACGCTCTTCGGCTTGGGCAAATATCAGGATAGCGAGAAGCTTTGGGGCGAGCTCATCGATGTGGATCCCTTCTCAAAGCATTATTGGAATGCGCTGGCTTCCACCCAGTTCATGAACGAGAACTACAGCGCATCGGTGGAGAGCAGCGAGTATGCCATCGCCATCGACCCCGACGACCCCGACGGTCTTCTCTCGAAAGCCACGGCACTCTATCGGCTCAACAACTACGAGGAGGCCCTGAAGTATTTCGAGCGTTACTCCGAGCATGTGCCCGACGATGAGTTCGGACTGATGAACCAAGGCACCAGTCTCATCAACCTGGGGCGCAACGACGATGCCATCGCGAAGCTGAACGAGGCACTCTATGTGGCACCCCCCGACTCGGAGTACTTGGGCGACATCTATCAAGAGCTGGCCTTCGCCTATAGTGAGGCCGGAAACGACGAGGAGGCGCTGCGCATGCTCGACAAAGCCGACGAGCATGATGCCGACAAGGTGCAGACGCTGGTGGTGCGAGGACATATCATGCTTGCTTCAGGACAGGTGCGCCGGGCCGAGGGATTCTTCAGGAAGGCCGTTGTGGAGAGCGACACGCCCAACGAGACGCTGCTGCGCATCATCGTCTCCATCTACGACAACCACTTCCTTGAGGCCGCCTATACGCTGTTTCGCAAGTTCTTTCAGATCATCCCCGACGACTTTGGCCAAGGCTACGCCTACATGGCGCTGGTGTGCTACGACCTGAAGCACTACGACGAGTTCCTGCACTACCTGAAGACGGCGTGTCTGCTCAATCCGCAGGAGTGCAAGACCGCACTGGGGCACCTCTTCCCAGATGAAGTGGAGCCAAAAGATTACTATGTCTATATCAAAGACCGAATGACTAATTGAAATATCACAAATGAATTGGCTGCTCAACAACCTTAATTATCCCAACATCCTGTTGCTGATGCTCTTAGAGAGCACCGTGGTGCCCGTACCCTCGGAGTTGGTGGTGGCGCCTGCCGCCTACCATGCTGCCTCGGGCAATCTAAACGTCTTTCTTGTGGTGCTGTTTGCCACGATAGGTGCTGCCATCGGTGCCAGCATCAACTATTTGGTAGCGCTCTATGTGGGTCGCCCCGTCATCTACAAGTTCGCCAACAGCAAGTGGGGAAAGATGTGCCTCCTCAACCAAGAGAAGGTGGAAAAGAGTGAGAAATACTTCGACGACCACGGCGTGGTCGCCACGCTCACTGGGCGTCTCATCCCCGGCATACGCCACCTCATCAGTCTGCCTGCCGGTTTGGCCCGCATGCACTACGGCAAGTTCCTGCTCTACACCACACTGGGAGCCGGTGTTTGGCACAGCATTTTGGCTGCCTTGGGTTGGTATCTGCACAGCGTGGTGCCCGAAGACCAACTCGACGCCACCATCGAGAAGTACAACCACTACATCGTGCTCGGCATCGTGGGCATCGTGGCCATCGTCATTGCCTACTTCGTCATCAAGCACTACAGGAAGAAGAAACAAAGTTGAACGAAAAGAGGGCTGGCAATCGCCAGCCCTCAACCAACACAAAAACTAAACTAGACTTAACTAAAGCAATATCGGACTTTCACAAGCCCTCATTTGCGTCTGCAAAGATAAGCAAACTTTCTGATACTCCAAATTTTTTGCGCTTATTTTTGCAATAAAAGCGAATTTATTTTAGTTTCTTGACATTTTTGCCAATAAAAGATGGTCAAATACGGTGATGGCGGCCATGGCTTCCACTACCGGAACGGCACGAGGCACGACGCAGGGGTCGTGACGACCATGGGCAGTGAAGGTGGTGGCACGTCCCTCAACATCCACCGTCGACTGCTGGCGCATCAACGTGGCCACGGGCTTGAAAGCCACGCGGAAATAGATGTCTTGCCCATTGCTGATGCCTCCTTGTATGCCCCCGCTATGATTGGTCATGGTCGAGGGGTTGCCGCCGGCATCCTCCACGAACACGTCGTTCTGTTCGGAACCACGTTGGCACACACCCGCAAAGCCCTCGCCATATTCAAATCCTTTTGCGGCATTGATGCTCATCATGGCTTGAGCCAGCGAGGCGTGCAGCTTGTTGAACTCTGGCTCTCCAACGCCCACGGGGCATCCCTTCACCACGCAGCTCACTACGCCGCCGATGGTGTCGCCTTCACTCTTCACCTCGCCGATGAGACGTTCCATCTGCGCGGCTTTGTCAGGGTCGGGACATCGCACGGCATTGCTCTCTACTTGCTCCAGGTCGTAATGCAGATAGCCATGCTCCAGCGCAATGGGGCCCACCTGAGAAGTATAGGCTTGCACGGTGACCCCCAGTTGACGCAGGGCCAGTTTGGCCAGGGCACCAGCCACCACGCGGCTAAGTGTGATGCGTGCCGACGAGCGACCGCCACCTCGATGATCGCGCATGCCGTATTTGCAGTGGTAGGTGTAGTCGGCGTGCGAGGGACGGAAGAGTGTGCGCAGCTCGTCGTAGTCTTTCGAGTGCTGGTTTTGGTTGCGCACGATGAAGCCAATGGGGCATCCAGTGCTCTTTCCTTCGAAGATGCCACTGAGCAGCTCAACTTGGTCGGCTTCCTGGCGCTGGGTGCTGATGGCGCTCTGTCCTGGACGCCTACGATTCAGCTCGGCCTGGATAAAATCCACGTCGATGCTGATGCCGGCGGGCATCCCGTCGACCACACCACCCACAGCAGCGCCGTGGCTCTCGCCAAAGGTGGTCAGCGTAAACACATTGCCGAATGTATTCCTCACAGTTGCAGCAGTCTTGGTTGAATCCGTGGATTAATGATGGCAGTGCTTACATCCGCAACCGTCGTCATGCTTGTGCTCATGCTCTTCGTCGCCACAGCCTTCGCAGTCGTCGCAACAACCGCACTCATGGCTCATATGGTTCAGCATGTTTTGAATCTCCTCGTTGGTGGCATCACGGTTCTCCAGCAGGATGCCAGTGAACTGCAGTGTCTGTCCAGCCAGTGGATGGTTGGTGTCGATGGTCACTCCGTCCTCTTCCACCTTCACCACGCGAGCCATGAACCGATGCTCTTCTTCGTCCAACAAGGTGATCACAGCTCCTTCAAAGATATTTTCATGGTCGAAGTGCCCGTTGATGGTAAACACTTCGCGCTTCATCTTGTGCACGCCCTCGTCTTCATATTCGCCAAAGGCTTCGGAGGGTGGCAATGTGAAGTCGAACTTCTCGCCTGGCTGAAGAGCCACGAGACGCTGCTCGAAGGCATCGAGTGAGAAGCCGAATCCGCTGATAAACGTGAAGGGGTTGCCCTGCTGTGTCTGTTCCTCCAGGTGCTTGCTGCCATCGGCATCGATGGAATGGAGCTGATAGCTCACTGAGATGTACTTGCTTTGCTTGTTGTCCATAGGGTATAATAAATAATGTGTTGCCAGCGCGTGTTCGCGCCGTTTGCCTAATTGTTGGCAAAATTACGGAAAATTATTGTAACGGCCAACTTTTCCCCCTTTTTTCTCCCTTCTGCATCAAAATTCGCAAATAATTATCTAAAATTCGATATTTCTTTGTAATTTTGCAACCAATTATCATAAACAGAAAGAACAACAGTATGATGGCAAATGCTTTAACCCAAACCGACTTCCATTTCGAAGGACAGAAAAGCGTGTACCATGGAAAGGTGCGCGACGTTTACGACATTAACGACGACCTGCTGGTGATGGTGGCCACCGACCGCATCTCGGCCTTCGACGTAGTGTTGCCCAAGGGCATCCCCTTCAAGGGACAAGTGCTCAATCAGATTGCCGCCAAGTTCCTGGATGCCACATCCGACATCTGCCCCAATTGGAAGCTGGCCACCCCCGACCCCATGGTCACCGTGGGCCTCAAGTGCGAGGGATTCCGCGTGGAGATGATCATCCGCAGCATCCTCACTGGCTCGGCATGGCGCGAATACAAGAACGGCTGCCGTGAGTTGTGTGGCGTTCCCCTGCCCGATGGAATGAAGGAAAACGAGCGGTTCCCCGAACCTATCATCACCCCCACAACGAAGGCCGACGAGGGGCACGACATGAATATCTCGCGCGAAGAAATCATCCGCCAAGGTCTTGTCTCGGCCGAGGATTATGCCGTGATGGAAGACTACACACGTCGCATCTTCGCCCGTGGACAGGAGATTGCCGCCCGTCGTGGCCTCATCTTGGTCGACACGAAGTATGAGTTTGGTAAGCGCGACGGAAAGGTGTATCTCATTGACGAGATTCACACGCCCGACAGTAGCCGCTACTTTTATGCCGATGGATACGAGGAAAAACTCAGAAAAGGCGAACCGCAGCGTCAGCTCTCGAAGGAGTTTGTGCGTCAATGGCTCATCGAGCACAATTTCATGAACGAGCCCGGTCAGGTGATGCCCGTCATTACCGATGAATACGCCGAAAGTGTCTCAGAGCGATACATTGAGCTTTACGAGCACATCGTCGGCGAGCCTTTCGACCGCGCCACCGAGACGGGAGATATTGCCCAGCGTATAGAACGAAACATCAGCCAGTGGCTGAAAAACCGTGGCTAGTTAAACTAGATATACTAGTCATACTAGATATACTAGTCAGGCTAGTTATACTAGTCAAACTAGTTAATCTAGAAAAAAGTCCAAGAACCCAATGTACCAGCAGGAAACCATCAAACCCTACCACGATGGGGAGAAAGCACAGCAGGTGGAGGCGATGTTCGACCATATCGCCCCCAGCTACGATAAGCTTAATCATCGTCTGTCGTGGAACATCGACCGCGGCTGGCGCCGAAAGGCTATCGCCGCCCTGCTGCCCTACCAGCCACAATCGCTGCTCGACATCGCCACGGGTACCGGCGATTTTGCCATCATGGCCGCCCAGATGCTGAAGCCCCAAAAGCTGATTGGCGCCGATATCAGCGAAGGAATGATGGACGTTGGGAAAAAGAAGGTAGAAAAACTTGGGCTGCAATACGTTATCAAGTTTGCGCACGAGGACTGCTTGAACCTTTCTTTCGCCGAAAACAGCTTCGATGCAGTTACGGCAGCTTTCGGTATTCGCAACTTTGCCGACCTGGAACAAGGGCTGCGTGAGATGTGTCGGGTGTTGCGCCCCGGCGGCCATCTCAGTATTGTGGAGCTCACCACGCCTGTGAAATTCCCCATGAAGCAGCTTTTCAAGGTTTACAGTCACACCGTGCTGCCAGTCTATGGGCGCATCGTCTCGAAGGACAAGAGTGCCTACTCCTACCTTCGTCGCACCATCGAAGCTTTCCCGCAGGGAGAGCGCATGATGGACATTCTGAGGCAGACGGGGTTCAAGGAAACGTCATTCAAACGCCTCACGGCGGGCATTTGCACCATGTATTTAGCAACTAAATAGGTAAAAAGATGGATAAATACGGACTCATTGGCTATCCGTTGGGACACTCGTTCTCAATAGGTTATCACAACCAGCGTTTTGCCGACGAAGGCATCAACGCCAAGTACATGAATTTCGAGATTCCAAGCATTGAGCTGTTGATGGAAGTGCTCAGCCAGAACCCTGACTTGAAAGGATTGAACGTCACCATCCCTTACAAGGAGAAGGTGATGGATTATCTTGACTACATCAGTCCAGAGGCGCGTGCCATCGGGGCCGTGAACGTCATCCGCGTGATACATGAGAAGCAGAAAATTGTGTTGCGTGGCTACAACAGCGATGTCATTGGTTTTGTGCAGAGCATAGAACCCATGCTGGAGAGCTATCACAAGAAGGCGCTCGTACTGGGCACTGGAGGCGCTTCGAAGGCCATTGCCTATGGATTGAAGTCGCTTGGCATCGAGCCGGTGTTTGTCAGTCGCTACGAGCGTCCAGGAACCATCCAGTATGCAAGCATCACCCCCGACGTGGTGCACGAATACAACGTCATCGTGAACTGTACGCCCCTGGGCATGTACCCTAAGATTGACACCTGCCCTGCCCTACCCTATGATGCACTCGACGAGCACAATATCCTCTACGACCTCATCTACAACCCCGACGTGACGCTTTTCATGAAGCGTGGCGCCGAACATGGCGCTGCCGTGAAGAACGGGCTTGAGATGCTGTTGCTACAAGCCTTCGCTTCATGGGAGTTCTGGAACGGAAAGGAATGACTTAATAATTCAAGAGAAACAATTCATGGAAAATAACACACACTACCACCACGTCGGTTCCAACGGATGTTTGACTGTCGTTTTGATACTGGCGGTGATTGTCGTTGGCTTCATCATTGGACGTCAATCGGATGGCTCTGCTTCTACGGCATTGCCCTTCGCAGCCTTGGCCATCATTGGCTTGGCTGCCTTTGGTTTGTCTAACAACAAAAAGAACGCCAACCAGTTGGAACTTGTCAAGGAGAGACGCGACCAACTCAACCAACTGACAGACAAGTACAACGACATGGTGGGCAAGACCAGCAACAGCGATGAATACAATCAGGTGAGGAAGCTTTACCAGCAAGACCGTCAGACCATGCTCGACACCTGGAATAATGCTGACGACGCCTCGCCCATAACCGTAGGTCGCACGTGGAAACGCCTTGCCGTTGCAGGTGCCGCCGTTACCGCCCTGGCTGGTTCTTTTGGTTTCGGTTCCACCATTGGCGAGCCTCCCCCCACGACCCTTGCCGACACCCGCTCGTGGAACGCCGAGAACATCCCCATGCCTCACCTGCAGGATCATAGCCTCTACGTGTCGAACCCCGATAGCATCCTATCGCCTGAGGTTGTCGATGAAATCAACGAAACACTCGGGCAGCTCGACGATGAATTGGGCATTGAAACGGCCATGGTCATCGTGGGACATATTGAAGGCGACGACCCCAACCGCATGGCGCAGGACATTGGAAACCGCTATGGCGTGGGACGCGACGACCGTGGCCTTGTCATCGTGGTGGGGTATCTGGACCACAGCTATTTCATGGCAACGGGAAACAAGCTGGAAGCTGACCTCACCGATGCGGAATGCGGACGGCTGGAGCGCACCTATCTGGTACCCAGCATGAAAGCTGAGATGCCCGACAGCGGCATGCTCTACTTGGCGCGAGGTATCCTGGCCTTGATGACAGAAAAAGAAATGCCGCAGATGTCGGCTCTCAGTTCGTCGAACAAAGACGATGGAAGCAACGACGCCCTGCCGCTAATGCTCTATCCGCTCTTGCTGGCTGGATGGGGCGGTTTCTGTACCAATATGGGCAAAAAAGTGGGTACCAACATCGGCATGAAAAGTCTGATGGGCGATCCCTTCTTCATGCCGTCCTCGTCGGGAGGTGGCATTATCGGTGGTGGCCATAGGAGCAGCGGCGGCAGTCGTTGGCGCGGCGGCGGCGGTGGCGGCGGTGGCCGTCCTGGCGGCTACGGTGGAGGACACTTCAGCGGAGGTGGAGCCGGTGGCAGATGGTAAAAAAACAATAAAACAGAGAGATTAATCATCATCAATTAACGTAATAAAATTCAAATCATTATGAGTGAAAACAATGCAGTAAAAGCAGGTGGACTCTCGAAGAACACCTTGATTATCGGAGCCGTAGTGGCAGTCATCGTACTGTGGGGCATCAGCGCCTACAACGGAATGGTCAAAGAGGAAGAAAAGGCCACCACATCGTGGGCTGCCGTACAGTCGGCCTATCAGCGACGTGCCGACCTCATTCCTAACCTTGTAGAAGTGGTGAAGGGCTATGCCGCCCACGAACAGGGCACGTTCGAGGCCGTTGTGAACGCCCGCGCTAAAGCCACGAGCATCAATGTCGATGCCGAAGACCTTACTCCCGAGAAGCTGGAGCAGTTCCAGAAAGCACAAGGCGAGCTAAGCCAAGCACTGGGACGTCTGATTGCCGTACAGGAAGCCTATCCCGACTTGAAGGCCAACGAGAACTTCCGCGATCTGCAAGTGCAGCTGGAAGGCACCGAGAACCGCATCAACGAAGCCCGCAATGCTTTCAACTCGGCTGTGCAGGACTACAACGTGAAGATTCGCAAGTTCCCCGGCACCATCCTCGCTGGCCTCTTCGGATTCGACAAGATGAGCAAGTTCGAGGCTGACGCTGCCGCTCAGAATGCTCCACAAGTAAAGTTCTGAGCATGAGCGACAACAGATACATGCTCCGCGGCGTCTCGGCAGCCAAGGAAGACGTGCATGCCGCTATCAGCAACATCGACAAGGGCCTTTATCCAAAGGCCTTTTGCAAAATCATCCCCGACGTGCTGGGTGGCGACCCGGAGTATTGCAACATCATGCACGCCGACGGAGCCGGCACCAAGTCGAGCCTGGCCTATATGTATTGGAAGGAGACGGGCGACCTCTCTGTTTGGCGTGGCATCGCGCAAGATGCCATCGTGATGAACACCGACGACCTGCTCTGCGTAGGAGCCACCGACAACATCCTTGTCAGTAGCACCATCGGGCGCAACAAGATGCTCATCCCAGGAGAGGTCATCTCGGCCATCATCAACGGCACCGACGAGCTACTTGCCGAATTGCGTGATATGGGCATTGGCATCTGGCCTACAGGCGGCGAAACGGCCGACGTAGGCGACTTGGTTCGCACCATCATCGTCGACAGCACCGTCACCTGCCGCATGCGTCGAGCCGACGTCATCGACAACGCCAACATACGTCCCGGCGATGTCATCGTAGGACTTAGCAGTACCGGTCAAGCCACCTATGAACACCGCTACAACGGTGGAATGGGCAGCAATGGCCTCACCAGCGCACGCCACGATGTCTTTGCCAAGCACTTGGCCGAGCGCTACCCCGAAAGCTACGACCATGCTGTGCCACCTGAACTGGTGTATAGCGGCCGCTACGACCTGTTGTCCGCAGTCGACGGCTTACCTGTCGACACCGCTCAGCTCGTCCTCTCCCCCACCCGCACCTATGCTCCTGTCGTCAAGCGGTTGCTCGATGAGATGCGCCCCGATATCCACGGCATGGTGCATTGCACGGGAGGCGCTCAGACAAAGGTGCTCCACTTCGTGGGCGACGACTGCCATGTGGTTAAGGACAACATGTTCCCCGTGCCGCCGCTCTTCCAAATCATCCACGACTGCAGTGGTACCGATTGGCGCGAGATGTACCAGGTGTTCAACATGGGTCACCGCATGGAAATCTACGTGCGTCCCGACGTAGCTCAGCAGGTCATCGACATCAGCCGCAGCTTCAACATCGACGCACAGATAGTGGGCTACATCGAGAAAGGCACCAAGAGCCTCACCATACAGTCGGAGTACGGCACCTTCGAGTATTGAGCATTTGGCTCGGAGCGTGGAATTGTAGTCTTCAATCAGCATGGAGAAAAACAACGAGTTGCGACTGGCGTGGGATTTCGCCGAGAACACAGGGCGAAGCATCTTCCTCACGGGGAAGGCGGGCACTGGCAAGACCACCTTCCTCCGTACGTTGGTTGAGCGCTCACGCAAGCGTCCCATTGTGGTGGCCCCCACGGGTGTTGCCGCTGTCAATGCGGGCGGTGTCACCATCCACTCGTTTTTCCAGTTGCCCTTCACGCCCTATGTGCCTGGAGCGAAGGTGGAGAGCAAGTTCGACTTCAGCCGTGAGAAGCGCAAGATTATTGCCTCGGTCGACCTACTTGTTATCGATGAGATTTCAATGGTGCGCAGCGACCAACTCGATGCTATCGATGTGGTGCTGCGCCGTTTTCGTGATCATGGTCGCCCCTTCGGCGGTGTTCAGTTGCTACTGATTGGCGACCTGGCTCAGCTGACGCCTGTGGTGACGCCCGAGGACGAGCGACTGTTGAAGCCACACTACGACACTCCCTACTTTTTTGGCTCCAAAGCATTGCAGCAGATAGATTATGTGACCATCCAGTTGGAGCATGTCTATAGGCAGCAGGACCTCTCGTTCATCGACATCCTGAACCAAGTACGCATGGGGCATCCATCGGCACAGGCATTGGAAATGCTCAACAGCAGAGTCTCGCAAACGCCATCGGAAGGAGCCATCCGGCTAACCACCCATAACCAGTTGGCCAACTTCTATAACGAGTCTGAACTGCAACGTATTAAGTCGAAGGCGTTCATGTTTAAGGCAAAGATTGACGGAACCTTCCCCGACTATGCCTACCCTACTGCCGACGCGTTGATTTTGAAGCTGGGCGCACAGGTGATGTTTGTGAAAAACGACCCATCGGGCAAGCACCGCTATTATAATGGACGTATTGGCCGCGTGACCTATGTGGACCAGAGCAAGATACTGGTGCTATGCGAGGGCGATGAGGATGCCGTTGAGGTGGAGCCGCTGCAATGGGAGAACACCCGCTACACGCTCAACGAGCAAACGCGCAAGATAGAGACCGAGGTGATGGGTACCTTCACCCAATATCCCCTGCGGCTGGCATGGGCCATCACCATTCACAAGAGCCAAGGACTTACCTTCGACCGCGCCATCATCGACGCCAACCAGTCGTTTGCCCCAGGACAGGTGTATGTGGCGCTGAGCCGCTGCCGCACCTTGCAGGGGCTCACTCTCTCTGCACCCTTGGAACCGCGCGCCGTGATGAGCGACGTCAGTGTGGACAACTACATGAGTAAACAGCAGGGCGAGGCACAGCGAAGCATCGTCCAGTTGCCCCAACTGAAGCAGGAGTATGAACGTCAGCTGTTGATGCAGCTCTTCGACTTCCGCCAACTGCTGCAACTGCAAGAGCAAATGGTTCGCATCTTTGCCGAATATTTCTACCACAGCCATTCCTCGTTAAAGCAACTGCACGACCAAGCGATGATAGCCCTGCAACAGCGCGTGGGAAATGTGGCTACCAAATGGCAGCAGTTGATTCAGACAATGACCATCGAGCAACTACACGACGTCGACTTCAGAGAACGTATCAAACGCAGCGCCGAATACTTTGCCGACTCACTGAAGGACATCCTGGAAAAGCCTCTGGAACTCTCGGCCAAGGTGGAGACGAATAACAAGCAGGCCAGCCGCCGACTGGGCAACGCCCTACCCGACCTGCGCCAGACATGGCTTGGGCAGCGCTTTTTGCTCACAAGGATTTCCGAGCAGGGATTCAGTACCGACATCTATCTGAGAGAGAAACAGACATCGATGCTTGATGCCATCGACGAACAGACCATCAAACGCAAACGTCAACGACAAAAAGCCACGAAGGTGCCCAAAGAGCAGAAGCCAAAGACGTGGGAGGTGAGCCTGCAACTGTATAAGCAAGGGCTGAAGCCCGACCTTATTGCTCACGAGCGGGGACTAAGCATTGCTACTATCATCGGCCACCTGTCGAGATATGTGAAAATAAGACAGGTGGACTTCAACGACTTGGTCTCGCCCGAACATCAGAAAGCCATCAGCCGAATTCTGCGCATGACGGGCAAGGAAGAGAACATCGCGGCCATCAAGGCACTCTGCCCACCCGACGTGAGCTACGAAGAGATACGCCTAATGATGGACCCGCCGGAATAGGCCGTTGCGAAGCGAAATAAATGGCCTAAAAAAAGAAGGAGCATGACCTACCATATTTTGGTGCCGACTTTTTGAAAAAAGTCGTACGAGTTTTTGAAAAAAGTCGTTAAGATTTTTGAGCCATGCGTTGATATACTAAAAAACAAGTTCCGCGAGTTTGGAAACTACAAATAAAACAACATGAAACCAGTTATATTAATATTGTTTAGCGCCATTGTCTTAGCGGCCTGCACCAGCAAGCTGAAGAAAGAGAATGAGGATCTGCGCAACGAGATAGACCAGCGCCGTGAGAACCTGACCAAAAAGGTGACAAACGAACTGGAGGATGCCCGCCACCAACTGGCCATCACCGACAGTTTGCTGGAGTTGGCACGCGCCGAGCACGACACGCTGCACCAGTGGGTGATGAGCCACGCCACACAACTTAACGACCAGTCGGAGCAGGTGCAGCGCCTGAACCAGCTGCGACAGCGCCGCGACTCATTGCAAGTGGAGTTCGAAAAGCAGGCGCACAAAGTGAAGTTCTATCTCAGAAAGTGACTTTTCGCCACCGTAAAGGAAAGATTTAGAGCCCCTTGATAAGGGGCGGCTATAATGCGGGGTAAAAAAAATAGAAGATTTCTTTTATTTCTCTTACTTATTTCGTAACTTTGCACCCGAATTATGGACAAATTCGACAAGACCAACCAGGAGTTCGAAGCAGCCGTGGCCGAGTGCCGACAGCTTTTCGAGCATAAACTGCATGACTACAGGGCGTCGTGGCGCATCCTGCGGCCACAGTCGCTCACCGACCAGCTCTTCATCAAGGCTAAGCGCATCCGCCAGCTAGAGGTGACCGGCTGCTCACTCGTGGGCGAAGGCATCAGGCCCGAATTCATCGGACTGGTGAACTATGGCATCGTGGGGCTGATACAACTGGAGCGGGGTTTTGCCGACACCGTCGACATCACCAACGACGAAGCCATGCTGCTCTACAATAAATACGCCACTGAAGCGCTGCAACTGATGAAGCGCAAGAACCACGACTACGACGAAGCGTGGCGGGGCATGCGAGTGAGCAGCTATACCGACTTGATCCTTACCAAGATTGAGCGCGTAAAGGAAATGGAAGATCTGGCGCTGAAAGGCGACAGCGCAAAGGTGAGCGAAGGCATCGATGCCAACTATATGGACATCATCAACTATTCAGTGTTCGCACTGATAAAACTGAAAACAGAGAATTGAACGTTTTCAAGATTGATAAGGGGGTGGCCGTGAGCACATTGGTGAACATCTGCCGGTTGGTGCTGGCTGTGGTGTTCATCTTGTCGGGCTTCGTCAAAGCCGTCGACCCGCTGGGCACGCAATACAAGATAGACGACTATCTGGAGGCTATGGGAATGGCCGAGGTGCTGCCCTCGGTGGTGACGCTTATCCTCAGTGTGGCGCAGTCGGCATTTGAGTTCTGTCTGGGCATCTTCCTGCTCTTTGCCATTCGGCGCAGACTCACATCGCGGCTGGTGCTTATCGTGATGCTGATCATGACACCGCTCACGCTGTGGCTGGCATTGACCAATCCCATCAGCGACTGTGGTTGTTTTGGCGATGCGCTGGTGCTCACCAACTGGCAGACGTTCTGGAAAAACGTCATACTTCTGGTAATGGCCATCCTGGTGGCCTGGAGGCCGCTGAAGATGTTCCGCTTCGTGAGCCGCTCCAACCAGTGGATTGTCATCAACTACACGGTGCTCTTCATCCTCGCCGTGTCGCTATGGAGTCTCTACGACCTGCCGCAGTTCGACTTCCGCCCCTATCGCATCGGCACCAATGTAGGCGAGGGATGGCTGAAGATGATGGATGGCGAGGAGTCGCCATACGCCGACCTCTTCATAGAGAAAGTGGACGACCATGAGGACATCACCGAGCAGGTGCTCACCGACGAAGGCTACAACTTCCTGCTCGTGGCACCCTATCTGGATCAGGCCGATGACTCGCGCTTCGACCTTATCAACGAACTCTACGAGTATGCGCAAGACCATCAATACGGCTTCTACTGTCTAACCTCAAGTCTGCAGGAGAGCATCGACCGATGGCGCGACATGACTGGTGCCGAATACCCCTTCTGCCTCACCGATGGCACCCTGCTGAAGACGGTGATTCGCAGTAATCCGGGGCTGGTGTTGCTCAAAAACGGTGTTGTCATTGGCAAATGGAGCCACAACCGACTGCCTAACATTGAGCCCGACCAACAGGTCATGCCGCTGGAACAGTTGCCTATTGGCAGCATCAACGCCGACTCAACGGCAACCAAGATCGTACGTCTGATGCTGTGGTTTGCATTGCCCTTGGCCCTGCTCTCCATCGCCGACCGTACATGGATGTGGACTCGCTGGCTGCGCCGTCGCAAGCAAAGCCCCACCCCATCCCAAGAAGATACAAATGAACCCAATCAACAATAAACAAAAACAACAATGAGAAAGAAAATCGTAGCAGGAAACTGGAAGATGAACATGAATCTCCAGGATGGTATCGCTCTGGCAAAGGAGCTTAACGAGACACTGAAGGCCGACAAGCCCAACTGCGGCGTCGTCATCTGCACGCCGTTCATTCATCTGGCCAGCATCGCACAATTCCTCGACCAGGACATCATCGGCCTGGGCGCCGAGAACTGCGCCGACAAGGAGAAGGGTGCCTACACGGGCGAAGTGAGCGCCGAGATGGTGAAGTCGACGGGTGCACAGTATGTCATCCTGGGTCACTCGGAGCGTCGTGAGTACTACAAGGAGACGCCCGAGATTCTGCGTGAGAAAGTGCTGTTGGCACAGAAGCAGGGTCTTACCGTTATCTTCTGCATCGGCGAGAGCAAGGAAGAGCGTTTGGCCAACAAGCAGAACGAGGTGGTGAAGGCCGAGCTGGAAGGTAGCGTCTTCAACCTCCCCGAAGAGGACTTCCGTAAGATTGTCATCGCCTACGAACCCATCTGGGCCATTGGTACCGGTCTCACCGCCACTGCAGATCAGGCCGAGGACATCCACGCCTACATCCGCAGCATCATCGCCGAGAAGTATGGACAGGCCGTAGCCGACGATACCACCATCCTCTATGGCGGTTCCTGCAAGGCCAGCAACGCCCCCGAGCTCTTTGCCAAGCCCGACATCGACGGCGGACTCATCGGCGGAGCATCGCTCAAGGCTGCCGACTTCAAGGGCATCATCGATGCTTGGAAATAAAACGGCTTTCTGCCTAAATGATAAATGATGAATGATAAATGAAAATGTAAATGGTATCACAATGAAAAACTTTGACTATATGGCAAGAAGAAAATGGTGGGTGATAGCTTTATCATTTATCATTTGTCATTTATCATTTAGCGTAAGCGTAGAGGCACAGTCGTTCACCCAGCGGCTGCAGCAGGATATGGGAGGCGGTGGCAAGATTACCGTGCACCACGACGCTGCTATCGATGAACTGGTGAACGGCAAGACGGTTGCACCTCCTGCTCAACCAAGGCAAAGAAACAACCAGAACACACGCCAGCAAACTACCACACAGCGCACCACCGACAACCAACAGCGTAGCAACGACAATCTGCAACGTACCAGCGATAATCAACAGCGCGCCAACGACAATCAGCAGCGTGCTGAAAACCAGCAGCGGCAGCAGAACAACGAAGTGGTTACCCTACGCGAACAGGTGGAGACACCCGTCGACACCATCGTCCAGCCTCGACGCACACGCCAGATGATGGGCTACCGCATCCAGGCATTTGCCGGTGGAAAAACACGCAACGACCGCCAGAAGGCTGAGCAGACGAAGAAAAACCTGGAAGCCCTGTTCCCCGGCCACAAGGTGTATGTCCATTTCTACTCGCCTCGATGGATTTGCCGCATGGGCAACTTCCGCACCATTGCCGAAGCGAAGGAAGTGCTCGACGAAGTGGTGCGCATGGGTTACGACTCGGCCACGCTGGTGAGGGGAAAAATCACGGTGCCCTACTAATTAAACACTCACATCATGAATCCAGAGACAGAATACCGCGAAGGACTCGACGACTTGGCCGCCCACTACCACCAGATACTGACGCTGCTGGGCGAAGACCCTGAACGTGAAGGACTGCTGAAGACGCCCATGCGCGTGGCCAAGGCCATGCAGGTGCTTACCCGTGGCTATGCTATGGACGCCCACAAGGTGCTCACCGACGCGCTTTTCCAGGAAGACTATTCGCAGATGGTCATCGTGAAAGACATCGACTTTTTCTCGCTCTGCGAGCACCACATGTTGCCCTTCTATGGCAAAGTGCATGTGGCCTACATTCCCAACGGTTATATCACTGGCCTCTCGAAGATTGCACGCGTGGTCGACATCTATAGTCACCGGCTCCAGGTGCAGGAGCGCATGACGCTTCAAATCAAAGAATGCATCGCCGAGACACTGCATCCTCTGGGCGTGATGGTAGTGGTGGAGGCACGCCACATGTGCATGCAGATGAGGGGTGTGGAGAAGCAGAACAGCATCACCACCACCAGCGAGGTGAGCGGTGTCTTCCATCAGGCCAAGACACGGCAGGAGTTCATGAACCTCATCTCCCATTAACAAACCGACCATTAGTCAATTGCAAATCCATGAAACGCTTTGAGTATAAGGTTATCACACGCCTCATGCGCGTAGAAAAGAAACTGAACCAGCTGGGCTATGAAGGCTGGGAACTGGTGGCAGCCTCGGGCGGGCAATACGTTTTCAAACGTGAGTTTAGCGAATGAGCAATTCGTCATTCGTAATTCCTAATTAGAAAGAAAAAATGCATCAGACCGACCGCGGTTCCTACCGCAAAAACGAATCTGTGTTCAAACAATTCCGCCGCTCCTGTCTTGGGAAAGTAGTAATTTGCGCGGTGGTCATGGTTATCATCCTCATCATTGCTTGGCTGACGAATCCTTCAGACAAGAAGATGCGCGCCGAAATGCTCGACAACATTCGTCAAAGCATCGAGTCGCGCGACAGCATTGAGGCCGACTGGATGGATGTTTTCGTGAGCAACATTGGCCACACGTTTACCCATGCCGACTCGCTGCCCAACAAGGAACGCCTGGACCTTTTCAACAAATTCAATCGACAGGAATACTACCACCACACGTTCTTCTCCACGATGTATGTTTTCAGCACGTTGACATCAGAGTATGAGCGCTGCGGCATCGGCATCTTCGGTCTTGTCATCCCCACGGTGAACTTCAACAAGTTCCTGCCCCGCGAAGGTCCTATGCGCTCTGAATACAACCAGCCCCTCATCCAGGGTGGCGAGAACGAGGAATACTTTGGCGAGACCCACGTCGATGTCTTCCGTTACGAAGGAGAATGAAAAGAGGTGGGAGTTTTCTCACCTCTCACCTCTCATTTCTCACCTCTCACCTCTATCTTATAAACAGCAGTTCGCGATACTTAGGCAGAGTCCACAGACCGTCTTCCACAATCATTTCCAGATGGTCGGCCTCCTGCCTAATTTTTTCCATTTGCGGACACACGGTGTCGTGATAGGCGATGGCTCGCTGGTGGATGTCTTGAATGCGGTTGGCCACGCGGCGGGCATCGGTGAGCTCTTCCACTAAATATTCTATGCGCTCAGTGCGCTCGGCAATCTCCTCAATGAGCTTCATGTTTCGAGCGCTCAGGCGATTGGATTTCTCATCGCTGAACACATTTTTCATGCCCTGCACATTCTTGATGAGCTGACTCTGATAGTGGGTGCTGACGGGAATGATGTGGTTCATGGCCAAGTCGCCCAGCACGCGAGCCTCAATCTGCACCGTCTTCACATACATCTCCCATTTCACCTCGTTGCGGGCTTGAAGCTCCTTGCGGTTCATCACCTTCATGTCTTCAAACATCTTCACCGTGTCCTCGTCGAGATAATGCTCGATGATCACTGGGCACGACTTGCACACGTCGAGTCCTCGGCGCTCGGCCTCTATCACCCACTCTTCCGAGTAGCCATTTCCATCGAAACGCACGGGTTTGCTGGCTTTGATGTCATCGCGCAGCACATCGATGATGGCGTGGTATTTGGCCGTGTGGCCAGTGCCTTCTGCATATTCTGGGTACGCTGAGTACTCGGTGATTCTCTGGTCGACGCGCTTCTTGAACGACGTGAGAGCTTCGGCCATAGCCGTGTTGAGGGCAATCATGGCCGAGGCGCAGTTCACGCTACTGCCGGGCGCACGAAATTCAAACCGGTTGCCCGTGAAGGCAAAGGGCGACGTGCGGTTGCGGTCGGTATTGTCCATGATGAGGTCGGGAATCTGCGGGATGTCAATCTCGCCTTTGTAGGGCTTTTGCTTGCCAGCCTCGGCCGAGGAAGCCGACTGCGAACTTTGAAAGTCCTTCCCATCTTCTATATGGTCGAGCAGTTCCGACACATACTTTCCCAGGAACGAGCTGATGATAGAAGGCGGAGCCTCGTTGCCACCTAAGCGGTGGGCATTGGTGGCGCTCATGATGCTGGCCTTCAGCAGGCCGTTATGCTTGTAGACGGCCATCAGCGTCTCCACGATGAAGGAGGCAAAGCGCAGGTTTTCTCCAGAGTTCTTGCCTGGTGCATGCAGGAGCACGCCGTTGTCGGCAGTGAGGCTCCAGTTGCAGTGCTTTCCGCTGCCATTGATGCCATCGAAAGGTTTCTCGTGCAGCAGCACTCGGAAACCATGTTTGCGAGCCACGCGCTTCATCAGACTCATCAACAGCATGTTGTGGTCGACGGCCAGATTGCACTCTTCGAAGATGGGTGCCAGCTCAAACTGGTTGGGCGCCACCTCGTTGTGACGAGTCTTCACGGGAATGCTCAGCTCCAGAGCCTGCACCTCCAGGTCTTTCATGAAAGCCTGCACGCGGTCGGGGATGGTTCCAAAATAGTGGTCGTCCATCTGCTGGTTCTTTGCACTCTCGTGGCCCATCAGCGTGCGCCCGGTGAGCATCAGGTCGGGGCGTGCGCTGTAGAGACCCTCGTCAACAAGAAAGTACTCCTGCTCCCATCCCAAGTTCACCGAAACCTTTGTCACGTTGTCGTAGAACAGGGAGCACACCTCGGTGGCAGCTTTTCCCACTGCATGTAGCGAGCGCAACAACGGAGCCTTGTAGTCGAGCGCCTCGCCAGTATAGGCGATAAAGATGGTGGGAATACACAGTGTGTCGTCGATGATGAATACGGGGCTGGTGGGATCCCAAGCCGAGTAGCCGCGTGCTTCGAAGGTGTTGCGGATTCCTCCGCTGGGAAATGAGCTGGCATCGGGTTCCTGCTGCACCAGCAGCTTGCCGCTGAAGTTCTCCATCATTCCCCCCTTGCCATCGAACTCTACGAAAGCTTCGTGTTTTTCGGCTGTTCCCTCGGTGAGAGGCTGAAACCAGTGGGTGTAGTGGGTGGCTCCCATATCCTGCGCCCACTGTTTCATGCCTGCAGCTGCTGCATCTGCTATCGAGCGGTCCAGACGTGCACCATTGTCCATCACATCAACCAGTTTCAGGTACACATCCTTCGGCAGATACTTAAACATCTTTTCGCGTGTGAAGACATACTTGCCAAAGAACTCCGACGGGCGCTCCTTCGGAGCCTCCACTTCCAGCGGGCGCTTCTTGAACGCCTCTTCCACCACTTGGAATCTCAAATTTGTCGCCATTTTATGCAATCCTTTTTCTAAGTGGGTGCAAAATTACAAGTATTTCTTCAATTATCAAAATCTTTGAGCTAAAACATCATTCTTTCAGGTCTTCTATCTGATCGATGATTTCCTGATACTGATGCTGGGTCCTCATGTGCATCCAGATGCCGAGGATGGTACCGAGGGCAGCTCCACACACGGTGCCGTAGATCATGTAGCGCGTTACTTCCGAATCCTTCTGATACAACTCCCAGGTGAGCCATGCCAGCCATGCGATGACGGCAGGAACGCCGAAGTAGAGCCAGTTGGCATCGAATTTCTTTGCGCGAGCAATCTTTTGCCTCACTTCTACCAGATTGTTGCTCATCACACTCCTATCGGTCACGTTCTGGCTGTTGTAATAAGTGGCTCCGCAGCACAGAAGCATCAGGATGCTGGTGCCAATCCAGAAAGCCATCGACAGTTCCAGGTTCATGATGAACACCACGTAGGTGTAGGGGATCATCAGCAGTGTGAGGGCCATGATGATGAAGTAATGACGCTTGATGCTGAAGGCGGTTCGCTTC
The DNA here is from genome assembly GCA_017619275.1 of Prevotella sp. Lineage (GTDB taxonomy): Bacteria > Bacteroidota > Bacteroidia > Bacteroidales > Bacteroidaceae > Prevotella. The sequence goes on from JAFZSR010000076.1 coordinate 86,151, forward strand.
ATCGATTGACGGATGATGCGGTCGTTCACTATTTCCTGTTGCTGCAATTTGTTCTTCAGCATATTCATCTGCTCACGCATTGCCTCCAGTTCCATATCCTTCTGGGTGTTTTCGAAATCGTTGTTCATAATGGGTAGTTTTTTAATCGTTTGACATTTGTTTTAGTTGTTCGCGGATTCTGTACAGACGTACACTGACGTTCTTGGCAGTGATGCCGACAATTTGTCCGATCTCCTCGTAGGAGAGGTTTTCCAACCATAGCAGGACGATGGCCCGGTCGAAGGGTTGCAGCTTGGAGATGCGCTTGTGGAGCATGTCCACCTGGCGCGTGTCCGCGTCGCGGTCTTCAAAGAGGTTAATGTCCATGGTCAACCGTTCCTCAGTTCCTCCTCCCCGGAAGAGGGGGATGGTGCGCCGCTTCTTCCTGTCGAGTGAGATGCAGGTGTTGAGGGCGACGCGGTAGACCCACGTCCTGATGTCGCTGCGATGCTCGAAGCTCTCAAACCCCTTCCATAGATTCACTAGTACCTCCTGGAACAGGTCGTTCACCTCGTCGGCATCTTTCGAGAACATGTAGCACACGGTGTAGATGGTGCTCTTGTGTTCTGCCACAGTTTGCGAAAATTGTCTTTCTAATGCTGTCATTGTTTCGTCTGTTTTTTGAATCCTTTTGCCCGTTAGACGCGACAACGTCACGAAAAACTACACGAAAATGAAAAAAATATGGGAGAAATAATGAAAAATCCGTCTAATCCGTTTTAATCCGTTGTCTTTTAAACAAAAATCACGCTGTTCACACCAGCAAACAGCGTAACTTTCCGTTCTCTTTTGCCCACCGATTAAATAATGTTCGGTTCTTATATTTCCTTTCCCTGGCAGAAGCGGCGCACAATCTGGCGGTCGTCGCCCAGATAGATGTATCGCTCCAGACGCTCCAGCAACGAATAGTTGTCGTGATTCAGGTCGCTGTCGTCGATGACCAGCGCATCGAACTCATAGCCGGGTTCGAAGCTGCCCACACTACCGAAGAAGCTGCCCGCCGACTTAGTGGCCATCCAGAACGCCTCTGCCAGCGTGAGGAACGGCAGCTCGTGATTCTGCTGATAACGCATTTTGCTCACCTGTATGGCATAAACCATCATCCTGAAGATGCTTAGGTCGTGACCGCCGCTGACGTCGCTGCCGAGTCCCACGCGCAATCCCTCGTTGAGGAACTGTCGGATGGGTGCCATGCCCGACGCCACATTGAAATTCGACGTTGGGCAGTGAGCCACCATCACGTCGCGACGCTTCATCAGCTCCAACTCCTCCCCTTCTGACCATACACAATGAGCCATCACAGTAGGCGTCTGACCGAAGAGTCCGTAGCGGTCGTAGGCATCGCCGTAACAGGTGCTTTCCGGCTCCAGCGACTTCACCCAGGCAATCTCGTCTTTGTTCTCAGAGAGGTGTGACTGCACGGGCAACTGATATTTCGCTGCCAGCTGGCCACAGGCGCGGAGCATCTCGGGCGTACACGACGGAATGAAGCGGGGCGTGATGATAGGACGCACCAATGATGCTTCACTCCCCCACTCTTTTATCAGCGCCTCGTAGCCTTGCACCATCGCTTCCACCGACTCTGTGAGTTCCGTAGGACAGTTGCGGTTCATACCCACCTTGCCCACCAGCGCCCCCATACCTGCTTCGCAAAAGAGTTGCATCAGCCGACGAGTGCTTTCTGTGTGAACCGTTGCAAACACACAGGCACGCATGGTGCCGAAGCGCCACAGGTCGCCCACAAAGCGGCGATACATCCGTTCGGCATAGTCACGGTTGGCAAATTTCATTTCCTCGGGGAAGGTGTAGTTCTGTAGCCAAGGCAGCAGTTCCAAGTCCATTGCGATTCCCTGATTATGATACTGCGGAGCGTGAACATGCAGGTCGTTCATGGCAGGAATCAGCAAGCGGTCGCCGAAATCGATGACCACAGCATCTTCACTGTCCAGCGTTGCCAAGTCCGCCGCTACCCCAGTCACGCGCCCGTCGTCGTCAACGACCACATAGCCGTTCTCCAGTACTTCGAAATGGCTTCGCTCCTTCGTATAAAGGATATGAGCCTTATAAACTGTCTTCATTTTACTACTATTTTTTTGCCGTTAATAATGTTGATGCCCCGCGCAGGATGCTCGGTGCGCATACCCGAGAGGTTGAAGACACGTTGAACGTTTGACGTTGAGCGTTGAACGTCGCTGATGGCAGCTTCATCCGTGTTGCAGGAGTGAATCTCGATATTGGTGATTTCGATGTTGTCGGCAGCATCCTCCTTGGTGAAGGCGATGTTGAACTCTGCCCACGCGTCGGGGATGTGGAACTCTATGGCGCGGTTCTCGCCCACCTCGACGCTCTCCTTGAACACCACATCCTTCTGTCCGGCCAAGCGTTTCAGTTGCACGGTCACCTGCTTGCCAGCATCGCCCACGGCGTTGAAGGTGAGGCGATAGTCTCCCTCGATGAATTGCAGCGACGGATAGACATTGGCGTTCGAGGAGGTGTTCTGCTCCTTGCCGAACGAGCAGATGGTGGTGCCGCTGTTGATGGTCCAGCCGTGGCTCTTCGGCGTCCAGCCCTCCTGCTCAATGCAGGGGCGCCATTTCAGCGTGGGGTCGCAGGGCGAGTCAAGCGTGTACTGCTTCATGTAGTTCCACATTGTCTTGCTGGCGTTGCCCTCCTCGGTGTTGCTGGTCTCAGCCGAGTGGCCCATGCCGTTCATCGAGTAGAAGACGATAGGGAAGCCACCCTCGCCGGCAGGATAGACCTTCTTGGTGAACTTGCCCGACTTTGTGGTGGTCTCGGGAACAGGGTTGCAGCCGTTGCGCGCCACGATGTTGTCGATAATCTTCGACACGTAGGCCGATTTCACCAGGTCGTCGTTCGTGCCGTGGATATGCAGGAAGGGCACAGGCCGAGCCCCTGTGTGGTGCAGGTGAAACTCGTTGATGGGGTAGCCGCTGATAGAGGCGAAGGCCGCAAACTTGTCGGCCAGCAGGTTGGCCACGGTGTAGGTCATCATGCCGCCATTCGAGAAGCCACAGCAATAGATGCGGTTGCGGTCGATGCTGTATTTCGACGCCACATCCTCAATCACGGCCAGCAGATAGTCGATGTCGCCGCTCCACTCGCCCGTAGAGTTCCAGCCCGGCAGCTCCATGTTGCCGAAGAAGGGGAACTTCACGTTCTCGCCGTGACCGTAGACCACGATGACACCATCCTCGTTGGCAATGGCGTCGAAGTTTGGCTGCTTCATGTCCGACGAGCCGCCCGTGCCATGCAGGCAGAACACAAGGGCGGTGTTGTCTTGCACGTTGTTCGGAACGTACAGACGATACTTGCGGGTCTTGTTGCCCACTTTAATGTTGAAAGACTTGTCGACCTTGGCGGCCCAAGCCGTAGCCCAACCCACAAGGAGCAAGGCAGTCATTAAAACTAATTGAATCCTTTTCATCATATAGCATTTAATGTTTGGTTATACAAATGACTTTTTTCCAACAACGGATTTCACGGATTTCACGGATTGGCTGCGCATGCCAATCATCCGTTAAATTCGTTTTAATCCGTTGTTGACAGATAATGGTACTTATCCGTTAAATCCGTTTTAATCCGTTGTAAATACATTTCAATCATCGTTTTCATCCGTTGTTGATATAAGATGCTTTATTTCTGCCAGACATAGATAGTTTCCGTGGGCAGAGAACTTTTGACACTGATTTTGTTCTTCCCCGCATTTTGTCCGCTACGCACCACGAGCAGGGCGCGACCCTTCCAAGTGGTCACACGAGCGGAGGTATAGGGTTCCGTGTCCTTCAGGTCGGCTGTTGCAAAGGCCAAGAACTGGCACTTGCCTTCTACGACGGCCTCGCAGTCGATGGCGGCATCGGGACATATCCATCCGTTTTTGTCCACCACCTCGACGGTGATAAATGCCAAGTCCTGCCCATCGGAAGTAATGACGTGTCGGTCGGGGGTGAGACGCAGGGCAGCGGGTTCTCCTGCGGTGCAAAGCTGTGCACCCTTCCCACTTGCCTCGGCTCTCAGTGTTCCAGGCTCGTATGGCACCCTGAAGACGGCCTTGTATTCTGTGTCTCGGCTTACGGACTTTGTCCCGATAAGTTTGTCGTTCAAATAGAGTTTCACTTCAGGTGCCTTCGTATAGACCTCCACATCTATGGGCTTTCCTTCCCAGCCTGGCCAGTTCCACGACCACCACGTGGGCCATACGCTCCATGCTGTCTGCCGAATCTTTCCGCGATAGCCATCCGGTTCTTTCACAGCGATAGATAGCACGGAAGGCCCCTTTTCCCCTCTATAAGCTTTTTCCCAAAGCAGCTGGCGGTAGATGCTGATGGGCTTTCGCCAACCGGTGATGTCCACGTCGCCACAGTAAGCGCCGTGCCAGTCGGGCTGACCACCATTGACGTAGTGCTCGCCCGGACGCTCACCGTCGTAGTAGTAGCGACCAATGCCCGACTCGCCCAGGTAGTCGAGGCCCGTCCATACGATGTCGCCCACGATATAGGGATAGTCGTTCACCAACGCCCAGTTGCTGAAGGCATCGCGCGGATAGCTCTCCGTCTGCCACATCACGCGCTGCGGGTCGCGCTGGTGGTCGGTGGCATGCTTATGAATCATGTAGTTGTAGCCCACCACGTCGAGCACCTCAGCGTGAGGGTCGTATATCTCCCAGTCGCGGTCCCACGAGCAGAGGGCCTCGGTCACGGGGCGCGTGTCGTCCATCTCCAGCACAGCTTGCTTCAGCTGTCGGGCGGTGGTGATGACGCGGATGTCCTTGCGCTCCATCACCTCGTTGCCTAGACTCCAGCAGATGATGCTGGGGTGGTTGCGGTCGCGCTGCACCATCGCGTGGATGTCCTCGCGGTAGCAGGAGTCGATTACGGTGGAATAGTCGAACCGGGTCTTCGCCTCGCGCCAACCGTCGAAAGCCTCGTCGATGACAAGCATGCCCAGCGAGTCGCAGGCGTCGAGGAAGGCGCGCGTGGTGGGGTTGTGACTGGTGCGGATGAGGTTGAAGCCAGCCTCCTTCATCAGCCTCACCTTGCGAATCTCGGCGGCATCGAAGGCCATGGCCCCCAGCACCCCGTCGTCATGATGCACGCAAGCGCCGTTGATGAGTACCTTCTGGCCGTTGAGCACAAAACCCTTGTTGGCATCGAACGTAAATGTGCGGATGCCGAACTTCACCCTACGCTCGCCGATTACACGACCTTCGCTCTTCAGCCTGACGGTGGCCTCGTAGAGATAGGGGTCGTCGGGCGACCAAAGGCGGGGCTGGTCTACCGTATATTCCAGGCCGCAGGTGGCCACCGCGCCGTGCTTCAACTGTGTGTTCACAATCTGTTTCTGTTTCAATTCATTGGCCTGTGGCGTCAACGTAAAGGTGCCTACCTTGAAAGTCACTTCAATGTCGTCAATCTGCCGTGTTTGTTGTCCTTCGTTCCCAACCCACACGCTCATGTTTATCTTAGCCTGTCGGTCGTTGGCCTCGGCTGTCCAGATGCGGACGCCGTTCTCGGCAATATGCAGCGCCGGCATCGTCTCCAACCACACATGGCGATAGATGCCCGAGCCGGAGTACCAGCGGCAGTTGGGCTGCTGGCTATTGTCCACCTGCACCATCACCTCGTTGGTCGCTCCCCCCTTCTTTTTGGAGAGAGGAGCCAAAAAGGGCGTGATGTCGACGGTGAATGGCGTGTAACCGTATGCATGCTGCCCCGCCTTCTGTCCGTTCACGAACACCTCGGCATGCTGATACACTCCCTCGAAGTGGAGCTTCACCAGTTCGCTCGTTGGCGTGGGAAACGTTTTCTTGTAAACCCCTTTGCCACCTTCAAACCAGCCGCCGCCAGTGCCCGTGGCGCCCTTCCCTGCTTGGGGACCAGCATAGATGTCCCAGTCGTGCGGAAGGTCCACACCTACGGTGATGCCATCGTGGGTGAACTGCCAGCCGAAATCAAACAGCTGTCGGCCATCCTCTTCTTTTGCCATCATGCCCAGCGCAATGCAAAGGCACGCGGTCAGCAGCATATTTCTTCTCCTCATATCAGTGTGCTATTAGATTGTTTTTTCAGCAGGTGCAAATTTAGCAATAATATTGGTAACAAACAAATCCTTCAGCGTTTTTTCGCGCATTTTTTTCATAAGGAAAGGGCAGCCCATCGCTGAACTACCCATAAATAAAAACTGTCATCTGTCATCTGTCATAACTGTCATCACTGCTTGCGGAAACGGTTGTCCACGAGGATATACTAGCTTTTTGTTAATATTCCTCTCATTATCTATTCCAAAATCGCATATCGATTTTCTGTCCTCGTATAATAGTTTTCTTATTTGCAAAAATACGAAAAGATGGGCAGAAAACAAAAAAAGTATACTTTTTTTTTTGCAGAAGCGGAGTGATTTTGCCCAATAAGCGAAGAATTAAGACATACTCTCGTTTCTTCGTTTTTCCAACTGATTGACCAGAAGACAGTTATGACAGATGACAAATGACAGTTATGACAGATGACAGATGACAGTTTTTATTTAAGGGGGGGAGGAGGACTTTGCGCCAGACACGCAAACATTCTCTAGACCACGTCGTGGTTTTTATAGATTACGTCGTAGTTTATAAAAACTGCGTCAAGGTTTATAAAGACCACGTCGCGATATGAACAAATTATACTATATATATGAATATACACATAATATATATTTATAAATAAACACATTCAAGTTTCGCAAGTTAAAAAATAGTTGAGATTAGGTCGCAAAAAAGAGCACAGGGATTTCCGTATGTCGCGGAAATTTTGTAACTTTGAGGTGCTAAACAAAAAGATACAAAACCCTATGCTCAGCGACAA